>PMBZ01000023.1:9443-35886 GCA_003153975.1 Hyphomicrobiales bacterium | reverse complement strand
GCCTACGCACAAGCTGGACAGAGCCAGCTGAAAAGCCTCTACCCCGCATTTTAGTTGATTCGGGCCACTAGGAATAATCCTCAAATTTGGCGAAGAGCTTGGGATACAGGCGTTGTAAGTCGTCCTCATCCCAATTATAGCCGGAAGGTTTCTCTGGCCAGTCCAGGATCGGCAACTCACCGCCTTTTACTTCAATCAGCTTTCGCGCGACAGTTCCATACCCCCCGTAAAAGGGATAGTTGATATCGTCATCCTCGCTGTAGTCCGTGTCCGCAAGGCTGTCGGGATCAGCGACTGCGGCCTCGAAGAAGTCTTTTCCCTGCATGATCAGGGTATCCCTGAAATCCATGAATCCATCGTCGCTGCATCCGCCGCCGATGATAT
Source organism: Hyphomicrobiales bacterium (assembly GCA_003153975.1). Lineage (GTDB taxonomy): Bacteria > Pseudomonadota > Alphaproteobacteria > Rhizobiales > Rhodomicrobiaceae > Rhodomicrobium. The sequence continues at coordinate 35,502 of PMBZ01000023.1, read as the reverse complement.
AGGCCGCCCCCCAAAGCTCATAAGTATAGGCCCTGATGAAGCACTCGCCGAAATACTTCGCGAAGGATTGAAGCCCGGCGAGGGGAAGCTTGCCTAGCTCGGCTTTCAGGACTTCGTATTTCCCATCGGGCTCTTCAGGCGCGTTCTTGCGCACCCGGTCGATAAGCGCCCAGAACTCGTCCTGCGTCATGCGGCNNAATGTTAGCAAAGTTTCGATAGTTTGGCGGTCAAATACCGGGGCTGATACAATGGTAAGTTCTGGAACCCGGTTCTTGTTAACACCACTCGCGTCCCTACATTTATCATGAGCGATTATGGGACGTGTATGGTACCAGCATGCTAAAACTAAGCTTCGGCTGAAGGAAATATTTCATGGCTAAAGCGTCGCAATCACAGAAAGCACCCGAAGCGTCGCCGCTGGATCTTTCAGATTACTCTTTTGATGCACTATTGGTTCTAAAGAAAGAGATCGATAGCGAAGTAGAGTCGCGAAAAGCCAGGGAGATTCAGGCGCTGCGCGCCAGAGTAACCGAAAGCGCACAAACGCTCGGCGTGTCGGTACTGGAGCTATTCGGCCTGCATCAGCAGCCGGCCAAGCGCGAGACCAAGCATCCGCGGGGCAAGCAGCCCTCCAAATACCGGGGACCGAATGGCGAGGAGTGGAGCGGCCGGGGGCCTGCGCCGCGCTGGATGAAGCCGTTCCTGGCCAAGGGCAAGACCAAGGCGGATTTCCTGATTAAATAGGTCCGGACCGCTTGCCGGTGCCGGATCGATTGCGCCAGCAGCAATCCTTTGTGCTTTTGCCCGCCACGCCGCGACGAGGCCCTCCACTCTACTTGGCAGGACCAGAGTTACGCGCTGCCAGCGAAGATTTCGCCCATGCGGCAATGGCCTGATATGAACGCCAAGGTTTGGGCACCACAATTTCGGCTTTGTTATCGGCAACCTCCCCATCATGACGATGAATTTCACGCGGAGAAGCGCGCTTGGCGCGGCTGCAGGCATACTCGCAGGCTTTGCACTGGGCGGTGGTGCCGAGGCTCAATCGGCGCGCATGCCTTTCGAGCGCTGGGTCGAGGCGTTCCGTTCCCGCGCCCGTGCAAAGGGCATATCGGACGCCACCTATAACCGCGTCATGGGCTCGCTCAAGCCAGACACCTCCGTCTACGAACTGGACCGCTATCAGCCCGAATTCCAGGAGGAGGTCTGGCAATACCTAAACCGGCGCGTTTCGGACTGGCGGATCGTCACCGGCAAGGAGCGCGCGCGCGAGCATGCGGCGGTTCTGGAGCGTGTCGAGCGTGAATATGGCGTGGACCGCTACATCATGGCCGGCCTCTGGGGCATGGAGTCGGCCTACGGCGACCTCATCGCCAACCCCAAGCATATGCGCCCGATTTTCCCGGCGCTGGCGGCCCTGGCCTGGGGCGAACCGCGCCGCCGCTCCTATTGGGAGGCGGAACTGCTCAACGCGCTCGTTATCGTGGAGCGCGGCTGGGGCACGCCGGAGGAGATGATCGGCTCCTGGGCCGGCGCCATGGGCCACACGCAATGGATGCCCGAAGTCTGGCTCAACATGGGCGTCGATTTTAACCATGACGGCCGCATTTCGCCTTTTGGCCCGCCGGACGACGCGCTTGCCGGCACGGCGCGCTATCTCGTGGAGCGCGGCAACTACCGCAAGGGCGAAGGCTGGGGCTACGAAGTGCGCGCGCCCGCGGGCGTCGTGGCCAAGGCCAGGGGGAGGCGCGCAATCGCAAGCTGGCAAGCCGCCGGCGTTACGCGCGCGAATGGCAAGCCCTTCCCGCGTCCGCAGGAGCAGGCGCGGCTTTGGCAGCCGGTGCCGGGCGGCCCGCTCTTCCTGCTCACCCGCAATTTCGATGCGGTCAAATCCTACAACCCCGCGAACACCTACACGCTGGCCGTCTGCCACCTGGGCGATCGCATTGCCGGCGAAGGCCCCTTCGTGCGGGAATTTCCCGATGGCGAGCGCCTGCCCACGCTCTCCGAGGTGCAGGAAATTCAGCGGCGCCTGACAAAGCTTGGCTTCGACAGCGGCGGCACGGACGGACGCGTTGGCAATGACACGATGTCCGCCATCCGCAAGTTCCAGCTCAAGGTTGGCATGAAGCCCGACGGCTATGCTGGCGTCAAACTCCTCGCCCGCCTGCGCGAGGGAATGTGAGCCTTGCCTGGCAGTCCACCTCCTCCTAGCCCGAGAGTGCGAATGATCGCTTTTGCCCGCCCCCGCAGCGCCTTTGCGGCTCTTATCCTTGCCGTGCTGGCCGCACTTCCCTGCCTGCCTTCCGCCGCCAGTGCGGCGGAACTCGTTGTTTTCGGCAGCGCGCGCTGTCCATATTGCCTGGCGTGGGAGCGGGAGGTTGGGCGCACTTACGCGCGGACGGGAGAGGCTCGACAGGCTCCCCTGCGCCGCATCGATATCGAGGCGGAACTCCCCGCCGATCTCGACCGGCTGAGGGAAGTGGATGTCACGCCTACCTTCGTTCTTGTCGAGGAAGGCCGCGAGATCGGGCGCATCGTAGGCTATTCGGGCAGCCAGCACTTTTGGCAGGAACTGCACCGGCTTTTCGCAAAACTTCCCCCAAAACGGATGTAGCATTCTTGAAAAACCGCAGCGCTTGCGCTTTGGTAAAATGCTCTCCATTCTTCCGGCAAAGGAGCATCGAATGAAAAGGCCGATGTGGTTTTTCGCGGTGGCAATCGCTGCGCTCGCGGCGGGAAGCGCCCCGGTCTTGGCTATCGACGCGGCGCTGATTCCGCCCGCGAAACAGACGATGGCGAACCTTTACCTGGTCTCTTACGAGGTGCCGGGGTTCATTGAGGCCAGGGGCGGCCGCGTCCTGTTTCTCGATGTCCGCACGCCCGCCGAACTGGCCTCCTCCGGCTCGACGCCGCTGATGGACGCAAACGTCCCGGTCAAGCTCGCGGCAGCGGCGGGAACGCAGCTTGAGCCCAATCCCGGCTTCGCCGCCTGGGCCGGGCAACGGCTGGCCGCCAAGGGGCTATCCAAGAGCGATCCGGTCGTCTTGATGTGCCGGAGCGGTAGCCGTAGCGCCATGGCGGCCGACCTTCTGACCGCAGCCGGGTTTACCCAGGTCTACTCGGTGGCCGACGGCTTCGAGGGCAACGGCGCGGACGGCTGGAAAAACAGCGGATTGCCCTGGGGCTACGAACTGGACAGGACGAAATTGCCGCCTGCCGGACAAGCCCAATGAAGCCCCGCCCGGTCTCGTGCTAGTGGCCTGTACCTGCTAAAATGAGTGGTTATGACGCCGGNNCCGTCCGGCTTTGCCACGGCGAAAAAGACCAAGTCAGAACTATTCATTTTAGCAGGTACAGGCCACTAGCCATAAGTGACACACATCCGGCCGCATTTTCGCGGGATTCACCCGGTACGCCGGATTTCCGTTGCGGCTGCCGCGTTTCACCTCCTATGGTGGCCCGGCCCCCTTGACTACCGCACGGGGCGGGGCGTGATGTTAACGATTGGGGACTGCTAGTGGCGCGCGAAGCGATCATCCAGGAAGACACCGTAATCAAGGGCAAGATCCGTAATTGCCGGCAGATTGAAATTCGCGGCTATTTCGAAGGAGAGCTGACCGCCGAAGAGGTGAACGTTCATAAGGGCGGTACCTTCTATGGGACGCTCAAAAGCGACCGCGCCGACGTGGCGGGCTCCGTCCAGGGTGAAGTGTTCGTGAAGAACCTCTTCAACATCCGCAGCTCTGGCTCGGTCAACGGGCAGGTTCGCTATGGGCAGCTTGCGATGGAGATGGGCGCGGACCTGAGCGCCGAGCTGCGCAACGTGCCGCCCAGGCTTTCGGGCGACCTCGATATTACCGTCAGGCGCGGAAAATCCGTCGTCGTCACCACCGAGGACATCACCGCCATCGATCCGGACGACACCCCGGACAACCTGACCTACACGGTTTCGAACACGATCAACGGCTTCGTTTCGCTGCTCAACGACAAGGGCACGTCGGTGACGAATTTCACCCAGGCCGATGTCGAGGCGGGGCGCGTGCTGTTCGTCCACAACGGCTCTTCCGGTGGCAGCGCGAACTTCGACGTTATGGTGGCGGACGATAGCGGCGCGACCTCTGGCAGGGCCCAGACCGTTACCGTCCACGTTAAGGACTAAAGCATCCCTCAAAATTGCCATGGAGCTTTTCGCACCCGGCGATCACCGATGTTGCACGGGTGCCGCCAAGATTTTCGGTGGCAGCCCATGAGCCGGACACATCCCCGTGGGCGGCCGATAGTGCCTTGAACGGAGGGAATCTCCCCTCATCCTGTCCCTCTCCCCACGAAAGAGGGAACGCCAGAAATCACGCTGCGGGTAGTTCAAGGGTCCCTTCTCCCATGGGGAGAAGGACAGGATGAGGGGAGATTCCCTGCGTTCAAGGCAGCATCGAGCGCTATTTTTGCACCTATAAGACATGTCCCGGCACAAGCGCAGCGGCTGCGATCCCGGCGGGCATGTCAGGGTGAATAGCCAATTGCCGACGGCGCGCGAATATTCCCGAAGTTATTCGGCAAACCGAAAGACGACAGGCGCAAGATAGATAGCTAGCAAACGGACGGTCTGGGCCTTGATGGAGGATGACCATGGATTCATCCGTTAATCCGTATTCGGGAAGCAGCCGGGCTGCCCCACCTATCGTCCAGGAATTCGCGGCGCTGGTGGCATCCACCGCGCAAACAGAGACGGCAGCCTCCGTCACGCCCACAACGATTGTCGATCCAGCGGTATACGGCGGGGCCGCGACAGCTTCGGCTTCCGCCATGCAGGCCGTTCTGCAACTCACGCAAGGCGGGTACGCCGGCGTTTCCGGCACCGGCCAGGAGCCCGCGTTTGCGAGGGCGCGCTGGTACACCTCGCAGGGCATTTCATTGGACGATAGCGCTCAAGGCACCACGCCCGGCACGGCGAGTTCGACCACCGCAGCCGAACCGGATGCCGCTGGAGCTTCCAGCCCAGCAAGCAGCGCCCGTGCCGGTGAGACATCGCAGGGCTTGCCGGCGGCGGCGAAAACGCTGACCGGCGCGGACGAAGCCACCGGCAAAGCCCCCCCAAAGCTGGTTATCGGCGACCCGGCATTTTCCGATAGGCTCGCGGCGGCCAGCTCGGACAACCATTTCGCGTCGATCAAGGCGCTGGCCGGGCTGGCGGAAGAGCTGCGGACTTCGGCGCGATCCGGCACGGCACACATCGAGGCGGCAAGTTCCACGACTGTCTGCATCGATGCTTCGCCCGATTCCGAGGCAGGAAAAACCTATGCCGTCCTGCAAAAGCTTGCGCAGGACGGCGACAGGTATATTGCCAGCGCGGCGAAATCCTTGCTGTCCAGAATCACCGGGGTCTTCTCCAACGGCATCATGGAGTTCAAATCCAACACTAGCTCCGTGTGGGGAATGACCACTGGGAAGGCCGCGAAAGCTTTGAGCAGATTTGCCGACGAGCAAATCCTCCGGCTGGCGCACGATATGGCGGATGGGAAATCCGTCGAGGCCGAGCGGCCGCATATTTTGAACGCACTGCGCGCAATAGAAACCGGCACGGCGGTTGTCATCCCGACCGGCTCCCTGCCGCTTTCCAGTCAACCGTATGCTGGCCAGCCTGGCCTTTATAAGCTGTTGACGCCTCCGAATTCGGCCTTCCTTGAGAATGGCGCCTATACCGCGATATTCCCCGATTTCGATGGCCCGGCGCCTAAGTGGACCTGACGCCGGCACTTGGAGCCGGAGGTAGTGCCTTGAACATGGGGAATCTCCCCTCACCCCAGCCCTCTCAGCAAGCTCGCCTTGGCGAGCTTGCAACCCAAAGTGTCCGCATTCGCTTGCGAATGCGGATGGGGAGAGGGAGTCTCGCTGTGCCTGTGGAGAAGGCGTCCCCTCCCATCGGGACGTGGGTAGTGGGCGTTGCGCGGCTCACTGCCCCCCAGCACTTGGCGGCTGCCATTTCTCGCGCATGGTGACAAGTTCCTCGGCCGCCGTCGGGTGCAGCGCGATAGTCGCGTCGAAGTCCGCCTTGCGCGCGCCGAGCTTCAGCGAAATCGCCAGCACCTGCGCCATCTCCGCCGCATCCGGCCCCAATATGTGCGCGCCCACGACCTTATCGGTCTCCGCATCCACCACGAGTTTCATGAAAGTCCGCTCCGGCCTGCCCGAGAGCGTGTTCTTCATCGGCCGGAAGCTCGACTTGTAGATGTCGACGCTCCGGAACATCTCGCGCGCCTGCTCCTCGGTGTAGCCCACCGTGCCGATCTCCGGCTGCGAGAACACGGCGGTCGGCAGGTAGGCGAGATCGACGGGCATCGGATTGTTCTTGTAGTTCGCCTCGATGAAGGCGACGCCGTCGCGGATCGCAACCGGGGTCAGGTTCACGCGGTCGGTCACGTCGCCCACCGCGTGGATGCTTGGCACCGAGCTGCGATACCAGTCGTCGACTGCGATGCGCCCGTTCCAGCCGCATTCCACGCCGAGCTTTTGCAGGCCGAGCCCCTCGGTGTTGGGCTGCCGGCCTGTGGCGAACATCACCGCGCCGCAGGTGACGCTCGTGCCCTGCGTGGTCATGATGGCGAGGCGCCCGCCGGATTTCTCGATGGCGGCAGGCTCGGTGTTGTACGTGATCTCGATGCCCTGGCCCCGCATGATCTCCGCCAGCCCGTGCCGCAGATCGTGGTCGAAGCCGCGCAGGACCTCGGCACCGCGGTACATAAGCTCGACCTCGACGCCCAGACCGCGGAAGATGCAGGCGAATTCGACGGCGATGTAGCCCGCGCCCACGATTACGATCTTTTCCGGCAGCGCCTCCAGGTGGAACGCCTCGTTCGAGGTGATCGCGTGCTCGCGGCCGGGAATCTCCGGGATGAACGGGTGGCCGCCCGTGGCGATCAGGATGCGTTCGGCGCTGAGTGTCCGGTCTTCGCGGACCAGCCTCACCTCGTGCGGTCCAACCACCTCGGCGCGGTCGCGGATCACCGTGCCGCCGGCCTTCTCGACGCCGTTCGAATAGAGTTTGCTCAGGCGCTCGATTTCGGCGTCCTTGTTGGCGACGAGCGTCTTCCAATCGAAGCGCTTTTCGCCCACCGTCCAGCCATAGGCGCGCGCATCGTCGATCGCGTGGCCGAACTCGCTCGCATAGACGAAGAGCTTTTTCGGCACGCAGCCCCGGATAACGCAGGTGCCGCCAAAGCGGTATTCCTCGGCAATCGCGGTGCGCACACCGAGGCCGGCAGCCAGCCGCGCGGACCGCACGCCGCCCGAGCCGCCGCCGATAACGAACAAATCGTAGTCGAATTTCACTGTGACCTGCCATGATGGATGGGGATGAGAAGCCCCCCTCACCCTGTCCCTCTCCCCCAAGGGGAGAGGGGACGCCCTCTCAACGGCTGCGGCGTCACTCCCTCTCTCCTTGGGGAGAGGGCTGGGGTGAGGGGGGACTTGAACCAGACGCCGCGCCTAAATCGGCAAGCCTTCCTCCTTGAGATCGCCCAAGGACCGTTCCAGCCCCTCGCGCGTTTCAGGCGAGATGCGCTTTTTAAGGATTTCCGCCCATTTATCGGCCAGCGCATCCCACTCGGCCTTGATGCGGTCCTCCTTGGCGGAGCTGCGCTCCTCGCCCTTGGCCTTCTTTTCGAGATCCTCGAAGGACTTCTGGGCCTCGAGAACGTCACCTTTCGTGAAAGCTGTTCCGGCCTTAACCGCATCGCGCAGCAGGTTGAAGAGCTTGGCAAAGGCCAACGAGCGCACAAAGCCGTGCACTACCGAAAGCTGCTCGTCCGTAAGAGCGGCGGCCACCAGGGACGGAGCCGCCGCCAGCGCAATCGCCTTTTGCATGTTGTAGAGAAACTCGAACTGATCCACCTGCTCGCGCAGCGCCTCCCTTTCCGGCCCGGACATGGGCGCCGTCTCCACATAAACGTCGCGTGTGAAGCGGTGCGCGTCCTCCACCATCTCGTCGATGTGCGAGATCGAGAGCAGATCGCTTACGAGCGCCTGGGCTTTGGCGACCTTCTGCCTGGAGGGCACCGCCTCGCTGCCCGCCTGCGCGTCGGGAATAAGCTGCGGGATTCCGGGAAAGTTCTTTGGCAAATCGAAATCCTGGCGGCTGGCCCAGGCCGAGAAGGCGGTAAAGGTGCGGCTGTCCTCGTAAGAGAAGCCGGTGAGCAGCTTGCTGACCGCGTAAAGCGCGTCGAGCCCCTTGGTGACGGCGGGGAGCTTGAGCGCGGCCCGGATGCTGTCGATGTCGGCGGTATTGGCGGTCTTGGCCATCTGCTCCGCCACATCGGAAATCATGGCCTCGCGGTTCTCGGAAAGGGCCACGTCAAGCTCGTCGCCTGCCTTGCGCGCGTGATCCAGGAAGGTGAGCACCTTCGCGACGGCGGCGGCGCTCTTGGGATCGGGGGCAGGAACGCCAGGCGTGTTGCCCGCCACGAAGTCCCGCAGCGCGGGGATGTAAACCTCGCGCAGTGTCCGGCGCAGATCGGAGGAGATCTCGGCGGCGTGAGTGAACTTGAGAACTTCCTCGATCAGGCCGCGCGCCGCCTCCTTGACTTGCGGGTCCGCCGCCCGCGCCTGTGCCGGAGGCTTGTCCTGTGCCGCGGCTTTATCCGGCGCGGCCGGTTTTTCCTGAACGATGGGCTTGTCCGCAGGCGCCGGCTTGTCCTGGGCGATGCCCGCGGGAGCAAAAGCGCCAGCGAAAGCAATCAGCAGTGCGGGCAGTAACAATCTGAAGCGCATGCTTTTCTCCTGCTTGTTTCAACATCGCAACGCCGGTCCGTGCCTTGAACTGAGGGAATCTCCCCTCACCCTGTCCCTCTCCCCATGGGAGAGGGGACGTTGTGGCACGCTCCGAGGCCCATTCAGGCGTCCCTTCTCCGTCCGCATCCGCTTGCGGATGCGGACATACCGACATGCGAACTCGCCTTGGCGAGTTCGCGGGGAGAGGGACAGGGTGAGTTGAGCGAGCTTCGTTCAAGGCGCCGCCCAGCACAATACTGGCTTCCGCAGGGGTTCCACTAAAATGCGTCTTCATCCACCCTGAGAACGGTGAGGCCTGAAGGCCCGGCGAGCACCGCCTCATCCGCGATATCGATGAAGAGCCCATGCTCCATCACGCCCGGTATGATATCGAGCAGATCGGCCAGCAACTCCACGTTGGGAATGGCGCCAAACGCGCAATCCACAATAAGATGGCCGCCATCGGTGCGGAATAGTCCGCCGTTGCCGCCCTGCCGGAGTGCGATCGCGCCGTAGCATCCCGCCTCGGCCGCCGAAGCCTCGATCATGGCGAGCGTCGCGGCACGGCCGAAATCGGCGATCTCCACCGGCAGCGGGAAAGCGCCCAGGCAGTCCACCTGCTTGGAGGCGTCCGCGATGATGCAGACGCGGTTCGAGGCCATCGCCACGATCTTCTCGCGCAAGAGAGCGCCGCCGCCGCCCTTGATGAGGTTCAGCTCCGGGCCGATCTCGTCAGCGCCATCCACGGTCAGATCCACGTCCGCGATGGTGTTGAAATCGGCGATGGCAAGCCCGCATTGCTCGGCCAGCGCCCGCGTTTGCTCCGAGGTTGCAACACAGCGCAAATCGAGCTTCTCCTGCTTCACCCGTTCGCCAAGCAGCTTCACGAACTCCGCCGCGGTCGAGCCCGTCCCGAGCCCCAAAACCATGCCTGGCTCGACAAGCTTCAACGCATGCTCGGCGGCCTGTCTCTTATAGTTCTGCGAATTCAATCTGTTAGTCCTCCAAGGTACATGTATTTCATTTCAAGGAATTCATCCAGTCCGTGCCGGGAGCCTTCGCGTCCAAGCCCGGACTCCTTCACTCCGCCAAACGGCGCAACCTCGGTGGCGACGATACCCTCGTTCACGCCGACGATGCCATACTCCAGCTTCTCCGCTACGCGCCAGACGCGCGCCACGTCGCGGGAATAGAAGTAGGCAGCAAGCCCATAGGGCGTGCCGTTCGCAAAGCGGATCGCTTCGTCCTCCTCCTTAAAACGGAAAAGCGGCGCGACTGGGCCGAAGGTTTCTTCACTGGCGAGACGCATGCCGGCATCCACGTTTATAAGGACGGTTGGCTCGAAGAACGTATGGCCGAGCGCGTGCCGCTTGCCGCCCGTGATGGCTCGCGCGCCCTTTGCAAGCGCATCGGCGACATGCGCCTCGACCTTGGCAAGGCCAGCCTCGTTGATTAGCGGCCCCTGTACCACGCCTTCTTCGTTGCCCGGCCCGACCTTCATCTTCGAAACCCGCTCGCCAAGCTTGGCGGCAAAGGCATCGTAGACGCCGTCCTGCACCAGAATGCGGTTCGCGCAGACGCAGGTTTGGCCCATATTGCGGAACTTGGACGCAATCGCGCCCTCGACCGCCTTATCCAGATCGGCGTCGTCGAACACGATAAACGGCGCGTTCCCGCCAAGCTCCAGCGAAACCTTCTTCACCGTCGAGGCGCACTGCGCCATCAGGAGCTTGCCGACGCGGGTCGAGCCCGTGAAGGTGATCGCCCGCACGAGCGGGTTCGAGGTCAGTTCCTTGCCGATGGCTTCCGCATCGCCGGTGATGACGTTCAAGACCCCATCGGGGAAGCCCGCCTCTTGCGCGAGTGCCGCCAGCGCCAGCGCCGTCAGCGGCGTGTCGGGCGCGGGTTTCACGACCACGGTACAGCCAACCGCGAGCGCCGGAGAGACCTTGCGTGTAATCATCGCAAGCGGGAAATTCCAGGGTGTGATCGCGCCCACGACACCAATGGGCTGCCTGTGCACGAGGATGCGCCCGCCCTTTTTGAAGTGGGGAATGGTCTCGCCATAGACGCGCTTGGCCTCCTCGGCGAACCACTCGGTAAAGGACGCGCCATAGGCAACCTCGCCGCGCGCTTCGGCCAGCGGCTTGCCCTGCTCGGCGGTCATAAGTTGGGCCAGCTCTTCCGCATGCTTCATTTGCAGATCGAACCAGCGCCTTAAGATCGCCGAGCGCTCCTTGGCCAGCCGCCCGCTCCAGCTTGGAAAAGCGCGATGCGCCGCCTCGATGGCCGCCTTCGCCTCCACAGCCCCGAAATTCGGCACCCGCGCAATCACAGCACCCGTCGCGGGGTTCGTGACGGCTGTTTGGGGCTCGCCGGTCCAGCGCCCGTCAACCATGCACTGCTGCCGGATCGGCGGCTGGGAAACCTCATTCATGCGGGCTTTTCCTCTGTTTTCAACATGGCGGTTATCATGCCGTGCACCGTTCCAACCGGCAAGCGCGGCCGGATTGCACTTGGTTATTGCAAAACCTTCGCAAACGGTCTTTAAACCGTCTGCAATCTAAAGCTGTCTTACTATATATTTGCAACCACGCGTTATCCTTGAGCATGAGCAGTTTCAAAAGCGCTTGACGGCGCTAGAGAACCACGGAGCCCGCCATGACAAGCCTCTTAACCCCTATCCAGCCGGACACCATGCCCTACGACCAAGTTGGCTGCGCCGATGCCGCACAAAGCCTTGCACTTCAGAAACAGGACACAAGGGAATACCTTGCGGATATGCTCAAGGAATTGAGCGCGATCGCGGCCTGGGCCGACCTTGACCGCGCCCGCCAGCATATCGACGCTGCGCTTCAGGAAATCGAGGCGCAAGACANNGCGCTGGCGCCTGCGTGGCGCGGCTTGATGCATGCGGGCATGGAGGATGGCTGCTAGCTGTTCTGGGAGCTGGGGTGTGGGCCGCGCCTGAGGTTCTTGATGATCCCTCTTAGCGTGCGCACCTCCTGCTCGGTCGGCTCCATCCGGGCGAACATCGTCCTGATATTGTTCACCATCGTGTCCCGCTTCTCCGGCGGGAACAGAAAACCGCAATGGTCGAGTTCCCTTTCGAGATGCTCGAAAAGGCCGAGAAGCTCGTGGCGCTCCGCTGGACGGCTCGCCTTGAAGCGCGGGCCTGCCCCCTGCGGCGCATCGGGAAGCTGGCGCCCAAGCGAATGCGGATTGGCGAGCTTGCGCCACTCATAGGCGAACAACAGCACGGATTGCGCGAGGTTCAGCGAGGCGAAACCGGGATCGACCGGCGCGGTCACGATGACATCGGCCACGGAAACGTCGGAATTTTCAAGCCCCGTCCGTTCCTTACCGAACAGGATGCCGCAGCGCGAGCCAGCCGCCTCGCGCTCGAACATCTGAAGTGCCGCGCCATCGGGGGCAAGCACCGGCTTCGCCAGGAAGCGGCTTCGCGCCGTTGTCGCTGCCACGAAGTGCAAATCGGCAATGGCGGCGCCGAGTGTATCGTAGACCGTGGCCTCATCCACCACCTTCACCGCAAGCGCGGCGGAGGCGCGCGCCGCCTCGTTCGGCCAGCCGTCGCGGGGGGCGACAAGCCTCAGGTCGAGTAGCCCGAAATTCGCCATCGCCCGGGCAGCCGCGCCGATGTTCTCGCCAAGCTGCGGCTGGACCAGAACGATTGCGGGGCCTACTGGCGCCGGCGTTGCATTTTTATTCACGGCACGTCCCCTGCACAGCGTCATGGCCGCACCGCCGCGGCCGATGCGCGCACCTCCTCACTTTCCACAAAGGTGGTCCATGGGAAAGGTCAAGGTACAACATCCCGTCGCCGGACACGATGGCGATGAATTGGACCCGCATCGTCTGGGCACTCATCGAAGCCGCGGAGCGCGGAGGCTACCGTAGCCCCTCGCTTTCCTCCGCCCATGAATCGATATCGTGAGCAAGCTGAACGGCATCGATCGGCGAGCCCCGATAAAGGGCCGCCAGAAATGCGGCCCTGAAAAAACGCGCTGCAGAAAACATCCGTTTGCCCGAGGTCATCCACTCGGTTCTGTCTTGATAGTAAATGAATGCGATGAGCAACAGATACTTCCTGTCTGGCAAATTCTGTCTCCGCTTTTCAAGCTCGTCAAGTTGTTGAGAAAGCTGCTTCTCACTAACCATATGATGGTTTCTGCCAGTTTTGTCTCCGTAGTCGGGCAGCCAGAACGCTTTCATGAGTCTCTGCCGGCTATTATCCGGGTCTTCTCTGTAAGCAAAAGCGCTCGCTAAAGCAGCCACGACGGGAGACTTGCTATCCAGTTTGGAGGCAAATTGCTTCGGGTTCCCGTGAAGAAATCTAAGGTCGCTTAGCTCGCTTTCGCTGAGCGCCACATTCCCCGCGAAGGAGATGCCGGAAAAAATAAGGAACGCCGGAATCGATAGCCAAGCGATCCAGGTTGCGTTTCTCATCGGCGGCCTCTTGAGAACATCCGCTGGTCCCAACCTTATTGGCACGGAACCTAGTGGCCTGCGGTTTCGCTCAAGTTGCGGATCGAAAGCGATCAAATGATGGCTCGGCGGGCGCGGGGGCGTTCAGCCAAGCCGTGCCAAACGCAAGCTTTCAGCCAAGAGCCACGCCATTTCGCGCACAAAAGCTGTTGAACCAGGTCCTTGGGATTTGCTAAGCGGGCGCCGCTGCGCTTTTGTAAGTGCCGCCCACATCAAGCTTGCGCACGCGGAGGAAGACCCATGGCGAAAAACGGCGATATCGATTTGAAAGCGCTGGTGCGCTCGATTCCGGACTATCCCAAGGCCGGCATCATGTTCCGCGACATCACCACGCTCATCGGTCACGCCGAAGGCTTCGCGGCTGCCATCCGCAAGCTCGCCGCGCCCTATCACAACGAGCGGATCGACGCGGTGGCCGGCATCGAGGCACGCGGCTTCATCCTTGGCGGCGCCGTGGCGGACAGGCTCGGCACGGGCTTCATCCCGATCCGCAAGAAGGGCAAGCTGCCCTGGCGCGCCATCGGACAGGATTACCAGCTCGAATACGGCACCGACATTATCGAGATGCACGAGGACGCGGTTCAGCCCGGCGAGCGCATCCTGATCGTGGACGACCTGATCGCGACCGGCGGCACGGTGGAGGCCGCGGTGAAGCTCATCCGGCGCGTGGGCGGACATGTGGTCGGCGCGGCCTTCGTGATCGACCTGCCGGAGCTTGGCGGCTCGGCCCGGCTGGAGCGCGACTGCGGCGTGAACTCGCATGTGGTGGTTTCGTTCGAAGGACATTAGCGCCACGGGCTTCGGCCGCATCTGGGGTTGGGGGCGGATGTTAGGTTCCGGCATGAACGGAGCGCGCCCCCCCTCATCCTGTCCTTCTCCCNNCCATGGGAGAAGGGACCCCTGAACTACCCGTGGCGGCTGAACCGGCACAATCAAGCGTTCGAGCGGCGGGCGCGGTAGGTTTCGATCATCTCGCGCATGGCGCGGAGGCTGTCCTGCAGCGCGGGCCGGTAAGGCCTCGGCAACTCCATATTGAAAATGACATCCTGCTCGAACTCGCATGCGGCCATCAACTCCGGCCACGGCAGATTGCCCCAACCCAGCGGCAGATGCAGGTCGCCCAGCCCGAAAGCCACCCGCTCCGAACGCGAATAGGTGGTCATGCGGAGGGGATCGCCGAAGGAATCGTGGACGTGGAGATGCCGGGTGACACGGGCCAGCGCCTTGGCCTCGGCGATGAAATCCACCCCGTGCGCCGCGCAGGTTATGGCCGCGTGCGAGAAGTCGAGACAGCCGCGCACGTTTGGGTGGCCGATGGCCTCGATCTCGCGGGCGACCCGCGATGGAAGTCCCGTATGCCAGCCGGGCTCCTGCGGCGGAATATTTTCAACCGCGATGATTATCGAATGTGCCGCCGCGATCTCGCCCAGCGAGGCAAAGGCATCGCGCTGCACCGCATACGCCTCTTCGATTGCGGCCTGGTCCTGCCCCGGCATATTGCCGGTATGCAGCACGAGATGCACCGCACCGATCCCGGCCGCGACCTCGATGGTCGCCTTGGCAACCGCAAGGTGGCGATCCAGATGCTCGCGCGGCGCCATGAAATTGACCGCCAGCGGCCCGTGCGCGGTATAGCCGAGCCCCCGGCCAGCCGTGGCCTCCTTTAGCCGCCGCAACTGCTGGGGCAAGACGCGCCCGCCTGCGATTACGTCGAAGACGAAAATGGGAATCTCGGAGAAGTCCATGCCATGCGCGGCGGCCAGATCCAACTCCTGCCGCAACTGCTCGAACCGGGAATCGTCAAAAACCCAGCTTGAAAAACCTGCACCGCGTACCGCCGCCATCGCTCTACCCTCGCTTTGTTTCCTGTTGAATATCTCGCAAATGCCCCTTCATCCTGTCCTTCTCCGCGCAAGCGCCCCTTGGCGAGCTTGCCTCCTTACGTGGCCGCATCTGCAAGCAGATGCGGCGGGGAGAAGGACCGCTTGAGTTATCCGCGGCGCGAATTCCAGGGGCCTCTCTCCCATCTGCATCCGCTTGCGAATGCGGAAACTTGGGAATGCAAGCTCGCCAAGGCGAGCTTGCAGGGAGAGAGACAGAGTGAGGGGGCCTCTCGCCGCCCGCGTCAAGCACCGGCTCAAACATCGCCGCGCATGCCCTCCCGGTCTACTTAGGACTTTTTCCGATTTATTCAATTCTAAGAATATCCGCCGTCAGCGGCCGGAATGCAGGCTTGCCGCGTGTTCGAAGCTCCTGTCCATCGCGGCGGAGCGGCTCCAGAAATACGGCCAGTGCCCGTACACCCAGGACAATTGCGCGGCAGCCGTTTGGGCGGGACGCCGCAGAACGTCCAGCACATAAAGTGCCGCGGCCAGGCCGGTCCGGTCGGCGCCGCTCTTGCAATGGACGAGCACCGGCGCGGGAGCGTCCCGGAGCATTTTCTCAAGGTCCTGAAGCTGTGCGCCGGTCAGTTCGCGGGTCGCCGAGAGTGCCAGGTCGGCGTGGTACAGGCCCAGCTCGTTCGAAGCGCGCATTTCGTCGTCATACCAGGGTTCGCCTGGGTGCCGGCCCCGCAGATTAATCACCGATTTCAGCCCAAGCGTTTGCGCATAGGCTCTGATGTCGCTGCCGCTTGGCTGGGCTGAGCGGTAAAGCCTGCCCGCTTCCACCGTATGAAAATTGCCTACAAGCTGAAGCAGTCCCAAATATAGGAGGAGGCCGGCGGGCAGAATGCAAACGGAGAGGGCAAGCTGAAACTTCCGGATTCTCATGGAACGCTCTCGTACCAGCCACCATAAGCCGTGACCGCTTGTGGCCTTGTCATTGCTTCGCCAGCACGTGCCATGCCAGCGCACACAAACCCGCCGATTGTTCGCAAGAACGCGGGCTGATGTCCAGGCCTAGACAATCCTGCTTGAAAATCAATGGCTCCGCGTGCTGGAGGGGGCATGTTCCGGGGCGTATCCAGAACTGTACGATCGGCTTCGGCGGCGGCATCGGCAATTGCGGCCTGCCGCTACTGCAGCAATGCGCCACCAGCAACGCGACCTATTTCTACAACCCCGCCTCGGACGAACTCATCGGCGCATTCCAGAAACTCGCGGCCGGGGCCGACAAACTGCGCATCGCGAAATAGGCCGGGAGCGGCTGTACGGGGTATAAGCCAAACCGCCCACAGCCAGGGGGCAAGCAACAGTGGCGTGACCTGCCTGGCACGATCCAGTCTCTGTGCTTGGCATACCCAATGGGAACTATCAGCCCCGGGCCAAGCGCGGAAATCGGGGCTGCCAAGTACCCAGCAAATCTGCCCTCTGCCAGTATACCTCTCTGCTAGATCAATGGGTTGCATTTCCTGGATGTAAAATCCAGACTAAAGCGAACCCTGTAGCACATCGCCAACCGGCCTTCCGTGACCGACAGTTCGCTTTCACACATATCCCGAACCGTTGCAGGCATGGCAAAGTGCCGAGTGGCCAAGCATGTCACCACAACTGGTGCAGGAACAGCGGGTAGAGCCGCCACAGTGTGGGCAAGGTTTCGCATCGCCGGCGATCTGCACACTTCCTCTACCAGAGCATGCCTTGCAGATTTCGCGCACACCGATAGCACTATTGTACGAACAGTGGTTGCAGGAGCAGCTGGTAGTACCATCACAGTGTTTACAGGGGACAAGCTTCATGACGACCTCCCTTTATGGGGCTTGACGGCAAACGGGGCACACGTCTCTTACAATATCTTTTGTCCATATTTTATGACCTTGAACTTGGCACCTAGAGTCGTCAGATGCTGAGTCGTCCCAGTACTTTGAGCAAATGTCACATCCATGCTGGACCCATTTTCGCGGCACCCAGTTGTCGAATTCCGCACCGCAATTTTCATATTCACATCTAGGCATTGTTTTGTTTCCCTTGAGCTTTATACAGGTGTTCGCCCTATAGTCGCCGACTTCGGGCGCATATTGATCCGGTCGGCGGTTTCAATGAGGTTATTCGTCAGCGCACACCCCAGCAGCACCGGCAAATTTTACAGCCTCCGCGACACCACGGGTGAATTCTAATTTTGTGAGCGATTTTCGCTGCGAATGCAACTTTCGCGTGCCCCTATCCACTGCAGCGGATGGGTTATTTTTTGCCGCTTGAGCGATAACGGCGGCTTGGGACCCCTTCTCGGCGATGTGACCACTCGCTGAAGCTCTGCGGCTTATGGAAATCATGCCCGTGGCGTGCTTGTCGCTCGCAGCCTTAGGAACCGGACGCCAAACGTTAGAGCTTGACCGCTAGACTGCATCTTGGCCGCCGGCATTTGGGTATCCCGCCCGGAACCGCCGAAGCCAGGCAATGATGATGCCGCGGAGTGAAGAAGCATGAGCGCGGGCAATTTCCATATTCGCACGATGCGGCCGGATGAGATCGAGCTTGCAGCCGATTGGGCCGCGAAAGAGGGCTGGAACCCCGGTCTTGCGGACGCGGGCTGCTTCGCGGCGGCTGACGCCCAAGGCTTTCTCATCGGCGAATATGAGGGCCGGCCGGCCGCCACGATCTCGGTGGTCAATTACGGCGAGCGGTTTGCCTTCCTGGGCTTCTATATCGTGCGGCCCGATCTGCGCGGCCGGGGCCTGGGCCTGCAAATCTGGAAGGCCGGGATGGCGCATGCGGGCACGCGCTCCGTGGGGCTCGACGGCGTGATCGCGCAGCAGGAGAATTATAAGAAGTCTGGCTTCAAACTCGCATACAACAACATCCGCTATGGCGGCATTCCAACGGGATTGAAAGCGCCAGAAGAGACGGTGCCGCTGGCAAGCGTGCCATTCGAGGCTATCGAACGCGACGATGCGGCCGTATTTCCAGCGGAACGGCCCGAGTTCCTGCGGGCATGGACCGGCGCCAAGGGACATGTAGGCTGGGCGGTCTTGCGCGGCGGGCAGCTTGCGGGCTGGGGCGTCGTCAGGCCCTGCCGCAAGGGGCGCAAAATCGGCCCGCTCGACGCCGTCGACCGCACGGCGGCCGAGGCGGTGTTTGGCGCGCTCGTTGGGGACGAGGGCGGCGAGATATTTCTCGATGTGCCGCAGCCCAACCGGGAAGCGGCGGCGCTGGCTGGGGCGCATGGCCTGTCCCCCGTGTTCGAGACGGCGCGGATGTATACGGGGCCGGTCAGGCCGGTTGCCCTTGAGCGCGTGTTCGGGGTGACGACGTTCGAGCTGGGATAAGGGCTCGATGCGACGTGAACCAGCCGCCCGGCTCCCGAAGGGAGAAACGGCGCGCGTTAGCGAAGAGTCCGGGCAAGCAGTTGCCGGTGAAACGCGGCACTGCCGTTATTCCCGCGAAAGCGGTATCCATGGCGGCAAGAAACACTGCTTCCGCAAGTGTTTGCCATGGGGCTCCGCTTTCGCGGGAACCACGCCGCGGAACAATCCGCAAAGATCGGTGCCCGGACTTTGGCCCCTGTTACTACCGATCGCCATAAGTCCAGGCTGCTTCTGTTATTGCGAGGGACGATGCCCCGCGGCAATCCAGCAAGAAATCCCGCGGCGGTTTGTGGATCGCCACGGCGGCCAAGGCCGCCTCGCGACGACGGTGACGGAAGCAATCGAGCGGTTTCGGTATCAGAGGATTTCATGAGCCGGCGTGCGGGCCGTGCTGCCGGCTGGAGCCGCGCGCAGATATTGAGCGGGCCAGGCCACCGGCTGGCCCAGCTCCTGCGCCGCGTGCAGGGGCCAATAGGGGTTGCGCAGCAGTTCGCGCGCCAGAAGCACCATATCGGCCTGGCCCGTCCGCACTGCATGGTCCGCCTGCGCCGCCGAGGTGATGAGCCCAACGGTCGAGGTGGCAAGGCCCGTTTCGCGGCGGATGCGCTCGGCGAAGGGAGTCTGGAAGCCGGGGCCGAAGGGCATCGCGGCGGTCTCGATATTCCCGCCCGAAGACACGTCGAGAAGGTCGCAGCCTAGCGCCTTCAGTTCGCGCGCCAGCTCCACCGATTGATCCGCATCCCAGCCGCCATCGGTCCAGTCCGTGGCCGAGATGCGCACGAACAGCGGGCAGCGGTCCGGCAGCGCCTTGCGGACGGCGGCCACGGTTTCGCGCAGGAAACGGGTGCGGTTCTCGAAGCTGCCGCCGTATTCGTCGCCGCGCCGGTTGGTGAGCGGCGACAGGAACTCGTGCATCAGATAGCCGTGCGCGGCGTGGATTTCGATGACGCGGAAGCCTGCCCGATAGGAGCGCTCGGCGGCAAGCGCGAAGGCGTCACGCACGTCGTGGATTTCGCTCGCCGTCATCTCGCGCGGCGTGGCGTAATTCTGGCTGAAACTCAGCGCGCTTGGCCCGATTGGCCGCCAGCCGCCGTCTGCCACGCTCACCGCGCCGCTGCCGGACCAGGGCCGGTGCGTGCTCGCCTTGCGGCCGGCATGGGCGAGTTGGATGCCCGCGATGGAGCCCTGCGCGTCGATGAAGCCCGCGATCCGCGCCAAGGGCTCGAAATGCGCCTCGCTCCACACGCCGATGTCGTTCGGGGAGATGCGGCCCTCGGGTGCGACGGCGGCGGCCTCGGTAAGGATCAGCCCCGCGCCGCCAACAGCCCGCGTGCCGTAATGGACGAAATGCCAGTCTGTGGCGAACCCGTCCTCGCAAGCGTACTGGCACATCGGCGAAACCCCGATGCGGTTCGGAAGGACCACGCCACGCAAACGAAACTCGCTAAATAAATGTGCCATGCCAATGCCTTTCCGCCGGTAAATGCGCGGGCACCGGCCGCCGGAATATCGCGCCGGTCAAAGCTATCGAGCCCGGTATAAGAAGGGTCGTAACGCCGTTCAAGGAAGCCGGTGTTTAACCCCCTCTTAAGGCCGTTTGCCCCCGGCTGCTCCTGTTTCGCGCTGTTTTCGATATTGAAGTAATTTAGCAGATGCGCCTTGAGAAACCGTTAAGCGGGGAACGCATTTGTGTAAGCTATTGATTCCAAGAAGTGAAATGCAGGCGCCCCACCTTCCTGCAAGCGGGCCAGATGGTTAATTTCAAATCTGCGTGCATATTTAACGGCACTTTTGAAACGTAGAAATCGACCCGAAATCGCAAAAAATTCGCAAAAATGCGCGTGAAAATCACGTGCCGGTCCGGCGTTTACCGAGTCCGTATTAACCATACCGCCACGCCTACGCAGCTTTACGGATCGTTAAGACTTGGTGCCGGCGCGCATTTTCGCCGTCGGTAGTGCCTCTGCCCGTAACGCCACATCACTTCATCTTAAGAATGTTGCGCAGCGCCAGGCCGAACAGGAAGATGTACAGCGCCGACAGCACCTTCTGCAGGCCCGAGGCGTCGCTCACGAAGCCCGGCACGAACGGCGCCGGGCTGCCGCCATAGCTTTGGATGCCGTAGAGGCAGCCATAGGTGCGGCGTGCGGAATCGTCGCCGCCGTCGAGGAAGATGGAGCCGTTGCGGATGGCGAGGCGGAAGGCTTCGGCGAGCGCGTTAGTGCTGGCGGCCACGGGCGCGACAAGGCCGGTCAGGCGGCCGGGGCTTGGCCTGGCGTCTTCGCCGGGGGGGCCGGCGTAGCAAGGCGGCGGATCGCGCAGGAGCGATGGGATGAGCTTCACGTAAGCCACGGTGGAGGCGCCTTGCGGCCCGGCGGTGTGCCGGCGCTCCAGCACATCGGGCTGCCCTGCCAGAAAATACAGCGCGAACACCGCAATGGTGGCCCACCAGAGCAGGAACGGCCGGAAGATGGAGCGCCCGAAATCCGAGAACAGCCCGTAAAACAGGCCGGACCAGAAGCGCAAGGCGCCAACCCAGGCGTCCGCACTCCAGAACCGGAGCGGCAACGGCCAATCGTCCTCGAAGCGCTGCGATTGCAGCTCGCGCGAGTGAAACTCCAGCTCGCGCTCGGTGTCGTGCCCCTGGATGGCCAGCCGCTTCAGTGCCCGCCAGCGCGCGGGGATATCGGCGTTGCCTACCCAAACCCGGCGCCAACCGCCCTTCGCCGCCCGCACGGGCCAGGTCCGCACACGGCGTCCGAAACGCCGAGCTGCATACCAACGGCACTGGCGCAGTATCTCAGGGCTTTTCCGTTCAGGCCGTTGATGCCGTTCAATCCAGCATCCGTAAACTTTTACATTGTCCAGCCGCGGCGCTTCCTCGAAATGCGCCTGAACAAAGTCCGGCACATCCTCGAAAACGGTGCCTGCCATATCGAACCCTCTTTCGCCGCGAATAGCATAAAAGCTCGCGTTCCGGTTGAAGCACGATTCAACAAAGGAAGTGTTGCCCCTAAAATCGGCGCTTTCGAAAAAGGCGGTGCTGGTAAAACGGACATTGTTGAACCAAGCGCCAAGGGTGAAGGTGGCGCTTTCGAACCAGGCATCGCTGTTGAAGGTGGAACCCTCAAAATCCGCGCCACAACTGAGGTTTGCACTATCGAATCTGGCATCGCCAGAAAAGATCGCGTCAACAAATATCGCATCGCTTTTGAAGGTGACGCGATCAAACGAGGCTCTGCCTCCAAATGTGGCGCCACGGAACAGGGCATTGCTGGTGAAGATGACGCTATCGAACTGGGCATCGCCAGCGAATGTGGCTCCTTCGAACCGGGCAACACCAGCGAAGGTGGCGCTTTCGAACGAAGCTTCAAGGGAAAAGGTGGTTCTTTCAAACAATGCGTGGTGGTTGAAGGTGCTGCTTTCAAACCGAACGGTGCCGGTAAAGGTAGCAGCGAAGCAATATACCTCTCCGTTGAAGGTGGCGCTTTCAAACTCGACGTCGCTTGGAAAAACGAAGCGGCTAAAATTGATGCGATACGCTTCGAGCTGGATTGATTTGGTGGGAGTTACGGGAAAACCGTCGGCCTTACTCTCATCCGCTGCCCCCTCGGTTCTCTTCTGCTTCTGCACATGGAAGAGACAGCGGGAGAAATCGGCAAAGGCTCTATTGAGCCAAGCTTCCGTTTCCAGGTTTTGGCCTTCCTCCCGCCACCACGGGAACTCCAAGCGCCGGTGCGACTTCCAAGTGCCTGCAGCTTCCATCGCCTCGCGCTCGGCAAGCAGGCCCTCCGCCCAGGCGTTCCACGCCTCTCGGCCCTTCAGAAACAGCTCGACCGTCTCGTCCCGGTTCATGCTCCGCACTCCCCACACTCGCGCGAAGCTTTAGCCTAAAACTGTATACTTCTGCAATGAATACGCCGCAGCGTCGTTCCCGCGAAGGCGGGGACCGTAAGAGGGGCAAAAGTCCGGGCAAGCAATCGCATAAGCAGCCAAGCGGAATTGGCATCAAGTCTGCCCGGCCGCGTCCGGCTTCCCGATTCCGGAAAAGCCGGCAATCGTCACCGTGGCGCCGGGGAATTTCGCGGTGATTTCCAGCGTGCCGCCCATCGCCTCGATGTAGCGCCGCAAATTGCTGACATACATATCCGCGCGCTTCTCAAGCTTGGCGACGGCCGGCTGCTTCACGCCGAGCACACACGCAAGCTCCTCTTGCGACAGCGCCCGCGCCTGCCGCAGCTCGGCCAGCGCCATCTCCGCCCGAAGCTCGCTCGCGCGGGCGGCGATGCGCTCCTTGCGCGCGGCGGGGAGCTTAGCGGTCAGTTCGCTGAAGGGACGGCGCCCGGTCATGGTATCAACCCTTCCTGTTGCAGCTCTTCGAGATGTTTGTCATACAGCCGGTCCGCAACCGGGGTCATGCGCTTGTAAAACCGCTTCTCTCCGGTCTTGCCGCCACCGATCAGCAGGATGGCAGCGCGGCGCGGATCGAAAGCGTAGAAAACTTGTATTGGCCTGCCGCCGCATTGAATCCGCAACTCGCGCATGTGCGAATGCCGGGACCCGCCTACGCTGGACGAATAGGGGAACGGCAGATCGGGGCCATGCTCTGTTAAAAGCTCGACGGTGGCGCCGATCTCATCCTGAGCGGCTTCGTTCAATTCCTGCCACCACTCACCAAATTCGTCCGTGAACTCGACAACCCAACTCTTCACTTGGATATTCCTTTTGTGGAATAATGTCAACCAGAAATTCCATGGATGGAATATTGGATGCAGCGGAGAATACGGGGTTTGCTGCCTCCGGGTACAGATCTTAGTTTATAATTGCTTGAGGTACAAACAGGGGAACAGGAAGCCGGCGAGGGACGTGCACCGCTTGCATACACCTTCCCAGATTGCGGCAACTATCTTACAATGAACCACAGGAGTTTCCGCCATGACGATCATGACCGTGCACATCCCCGACGATGTAAAGGCTGCTTTCGACAAAGCCTTCGAAGGCGAGGACAAAAACGCCATCATCGCGCGCCTTCTCTTGGACGCGGCGGAAAAGCGCGAGCGCGGCGAGCCGGAAGGAGAACGCCGGGAGGTTAGCCTGCGGGAAGCGGCCGATGAAGTGCTGCGGCTTCGCAAGCTGCCGCCCTATTTCACCGACGCGGAAATCAAGCAGGCCCGCGAGGAGGGCCGCCATAGACGCTCGTCATCGATGCAAGCGTTACCGTGAAATGGGCGCTCGGCGATCATCCAGGTGAACAGGATACCGGCAAGGCCGCGTCTCTCCTAAATAAGATCGTGGATGAGGGCGTCCCGCTCCTTCAGCCGGAACATTGGCGGATCGAGGTGCTTTCCGTCGTCGCAAGGCTCGCCCCCGAACGGTTCGCGAGCACATTGCAACTGCTCGAAAAGCTCAATGCCTGCAGGATCGAGTCGACAGAGGTTCTGAAACGCGCTGTATCCCTATCCCGGCAATTGAAGCATCACCTGTCCGACACTCTTTATCACGCCATCGCCATCGAACACGGTGCCACGCTGATTACGGCGGATGAGGCTCATTTTGCCAAAGCCTTCCGGCTCGGAAATATCAAGCTGCTGGTGAACCTATCGTTCCCGGCTACTTAGAAGACCGCTTCGAACGCTTCGGCTTGGCCTTCGAAGCTTTGCCTCCCGATTTGACGTTCCGTTTCCGCCCGGCCTTCACCAGCGAGGGCGAAAACCGCCCATCGCTCAGCATATCGAACCGGAGCGCGCCCGCCGCCGGGTTCGCCTCCACGAGCTTCACCTCAACCTTATCGCCGAGCCTGAAGCTTTCGCCCGTCCGCTCGCCGACCATCGCGTGCATGTTCTCGACATGCCGGTAATAATCGCGCCCGAGCTTCGCGGCGGGGATGAAACCGTCCGCGCCCGTATCGGCGAGCTTCACGAACAAGCCGAACCGCGTCACCCCTGAAATGCGGGCCTGGAACGCGTCGCCAACCCGCTCGGCCAGGTGCATGGCGATCAGCCGCTCGACGGTCTCGCGCTCGGCCGACATGGCCTTGCGCTCGCTGGTCGAGATGGTCTCGGCGATGCGGTCGAGCCTGGACTTCTCGGCGTCCGAAAGCCCGCCCTCGCCGAGCTTGAACGCGCTCACCAGCGCGCGGTGCACGATCAAATCGGCGTAGCGGCGGATCGGCGAGGTGAAATGCGCGTAGCGGCGCAGGTTCAGGCCGAAATGCCCGAGATTGCCCGGCCGGTACTCGGCCTGCGCCTGGGAACGCAGCACCACCTCATTCAGAAGCTCCTCGTGCTCCGTGCCGATGGCCTTCTCCAGGATGCGGTTGAACTGGTTCGGCCGGTTGAAGCCGGTCTTGGGCGCGTTGATGCCGATGCTGGCCAGGAACTCGGACAGCGCCACCAGCTTCTCCGAAGCCGGCGCATCGTGCACGCGATAGATCAGAGGCGACTTCTTCGCCTCCAGCGCTTCGGCGGCGGCGACGTTCGCCTGGATCATGAACTCTTCGATCAGCCGGTGGGCCTCAAGCCGCTCCGGCACGATGACGCGCTCCACGAGCCCGCGCTCGTCGAGGATAATCTTGCGCTCCGGCAGATCGAGGTCGAGCGGTCCGCGCTTGCCCCGCGCCTCTTTGAGGAGGCCGTAAACCTGCCAAAGCGGCTTCAGCACCGTGTCGAGCAGGGCCGCGGTTTTCTTGTTGGGCTTGCCGTCGATGGCCGCCTGCGCCTCCTGATAGGAGAGCTTGGCCGCCGAGCGCATCATGCCGCGCACGAAGCGGTGCGACAGCTTCTTGCCCGTGCGGTCGAAGGTCATGCGCACGGCAAGGCACGGCCGCAGCTCGCCGTCGCGCAGCGAGCAGAGATCGTTCGAGAGCTTCTCCGGCAGCATCGGCACGACCTGGTCCGGGAAATAGACCGAGTTGCCCCGCAGCGCCGCCTCGTTATCGAGCCCGGTTCCGGGCCGCACATAGAACGATACGTCCGCGATGGCGACGATTGCGACGGCGCCGCCCTCGTTGGCCGGGTCGGGATCGGGCTCGGCCCAGACGGCGTCGTCGTGATCCTTGGCGTCGTGTGGGTCGATGGTTACGAGCGGAATGCGGGTCAGGTCCTCGCGATGCGCTGGCGTCAATTCAGGCAGGGAGTCGAGTTCGCCCAGCACATCCTCGCTGAAGCGGTCCCGA
This sequence comes from Hyphomicrobiales bacterium, assembly GCA_003153975.1. GTDB lineage: Bacteria > Pseudomonadota > Alphaproteobacteria > Rhizobiales > Rhodomicrobiaceae > Rhodomicrobium. The sequence goes on along the minus strand of PMBZ01000023.1, from coordinate 9,811 downwards.
AGCCCGTGATTGTGGATCGCGATCAGGCTGACGGACTTTTCGGCCCGCGGATGCCCGATGCGCTCGGTGACGCGGGCGGCCGGCCGGCCGAGCTTCGGGTCGCGCTCGGTCTCGAAGCGGACAAGCTCGCCCTCCACCGCGCCGTCCAGGTCGCCATTTAGAACCGGCCACTCCTTCAAATCCTTTTTGTCGATGGATTCGACCGTGAAGCCGCGCCCCGCCTTGCGCAGGATGCCAAGCTGGCGCGTCTTTTGGCGCGGAAGCCGCTTGATGGGCGCGGCCACGAAGCCGAACTTCTCCTCGCCCTCCGACTCGTCGACGGCCTCGCGCAGCCGCGCCAGCACATGGTCGCCAACGCCGATGGCCGG
>PMBZ01000023.1:0-9416 GCA_003153975.1 Hyphomicrobiales bacterium | reverse complement strand
GCGATCAGGCCGTCGGCGGCAAGCTCCTTCAAGATGCGCTTGAGGTCTATCCGGTCGGAGCCCTTGATGCCAAAGGCACGGGCGATCTCGCGGCGGCCGGTGTTGGCGGGACTGGAATGAATAAATTGAAGAATATCTTCTTTCGATAGTGTCTTCGGGCGCGCGTCCTGTCGCACAACTCTGTCNNGTACTTAGGGGTTCTGGATTGCTTCGCTTCGCTTGCAATGACGGGGCAAGACTTCCTGCCGAGTGTCTCAGTGTCTTCGGGCTCGGTCCTTGCGCGCCCTTTTTGGTAGTTCCCATTTTGTCTTTCTTGCGCGGCACGGGTTATGGTGCCCCGTTTGCCGCTTTCGCAGTTGTTTTCCGCGCCGCCGCCTTCGGTTTCTTGGCGCTGTTGGCGCTTTTCGCAGGCTTGGGGCTGGCGGGTTTTCCATTCACGGCGGAAGCTTCGGCCTTGGAGGTCTTCGCCTCCGAAGGTTCCGCCTTTGCGGCCTTCGCCTTGGCCGCGGGTTTCTTTTTCTTGGCGCCGTTGGCTTTAGCCTTGCCGCCCTTGGCTTTGGGGCCGGCTGCAATGCGGGCGGCGATCAGCTTGACCGCGTCCTCCATGGTGACGGCTTCCGGCGCCATATCCTTGGGCAAAGTGGCGTTCACTTTCCCGCACTTAACATAGGGACCATAGCGGCCCGAATAAACATCGACCTTCCCGCCAAGCTCGGGATGCTCGCCGAGCGACTTCACCGGGCCGGCCGCGCCCGCCCGGCCTTTCGCGCCAACCTTGGCTTCGGCGATCAAGCTCACGGCGCGGTTGATCCCGACGGTCAGAACCTCGCCGGCGTCGATCTTGGTGTATTTGCCTTCGTGCTCCAGGTAGGGGCCATAGCGGCCGAAGCCGGCCGAAATCGCCTTGCCGCTCTCCGGATGAACGCCGACCTGGCGCGGAAGCGACAAAAGCTTGAGCGCGTATTCGAGGTTCAGCGCCGCCGGATCGGTGCCGCCCGGGATCGAGGCGCGCTTGGGCTTTTCGCCGTCTCCGCCCTCGCCGAGCTGGATATAGGCGCCGAAGCGCCCGTTCTTGAGGTGGACGGGAAGGCCCGTTTCGGGATCGTTGCCGAGCACGGAGCCGGCGGGTGCCGCAGCCGCGTCCCCATTGCCCTCGCCAGTCTTGATCTGGCGGGTGAAGCGGCATTCCGGATAGTTCGAGCAGCCGATGAAAGCGCCGAATTTGCCGGTTTTCAGCGAAAGCTGGCCCAGGCTGCAAAGCGGACAAAGCCGCGGATCGCTGCCATCCTCTTTCGCCGGGAAGATGTGCGGCCCCAACAGCTCGTTCAGCGCATCGAGCACTTGCGTCACGCGCAAGTCCTTGATCTCGCTCACAGCCGCTAGGAAGTCGCGCCAGAAATCGCGCAACAGCTCCTTCCAGTCGAGCTTGGCGTCCGAAACCTGGTCGAGCCGGTCTTCCAGATAAGCCGTGAAATCGTATTCCACGTAGCGCTTGAAGAAGGCTTCGAGGAACGCCGTGACCAGCCGGCCCTTGTCCTCGGGCTCCAGCCGCTTCTTTTCGAGCTTCACATATTCGCGCTCGCGCAAGAGCGACATGGTGCTCGCATAGGTCGACGGCCGGCCGATGCCGAGCCGCTCCATCTCGCGGATGAGGGTTGCTTCGGTGAAGCGCGGCGGCGGCTCGGTGAAATGCTGCGTGGCAGTAACGCCCGCGTCGCGCACTTCCTGGCCGCGCTCCAGCTTGGGCAGGCGGGCGGAATCCTCGTCCTCGGTGTCGTCGCGGCCTTCCTCGTAAAGCTTGAGGAAGCCGTCGAACAGGACGACGGAGCCCGTCGCGCGCAAGCCGTAGGCATGGCCGTCGCCGCCCTTGGTGCTAATCTCGACCGTGGTGCGCTCGAAATCCGCGCTCGCCATCTGGCTCGCAACCGCGCGCTGCCAGATCAGCTTATAGAGCCGTGCTTCCTCGGGTTTGAGGCCTTTGACCTTATCGGGATGGCGGCGGAAATCGGTGGGGCGGATGGCCTCGTGCGCTTCCTGCGCATTCTTGGCCTTGGTCTTGTAGATGCGCGGCGCGTGGGGCACGTAGCGCGGGCCGAACAGCGCCTCGATCTGGCTGCGGGCATATCCGATCGCCTCGGGCACGATCTGCACGCCGTCCGTTCTCATATAGGTAATGAGGCCCACGGTCTCGCCGCCGATGTCGATGCCTTCGTAGAGGCGCTGGGCGGTCTGCATGGTTTGGCGCGGAGAGAGACCCAGCTTGCGCGATGCTTCCTGTTGCAGCGAGGAGGTGGTGAAGGGCGGGGACGGATTGCGCTTGTGCTCCTTCGCCTCGATGCTCTCGACCTTGAAGAGCTGGCCCTTGACGGCATCGCGGTAGGCATGCGCGGTTGCTTCGTTCGCGATGTCGAACTTGTCGAGCTTCTTGCCGTCGCGGCCCACAAGCCGCGCCTGGAAATTATCGCCGCCGCCCGTCTTCAGGCTAGCCTCGACGGTCCAATATTCCCGCGTCTTGAACGCCTCGATCTCCGACTCCCGGTCGCAGACGAGGCGCAGCGCCACCGATTGCACGCGCCCCGCCGATTTCGCGCCCGGCANNGATCGCGTCCTTGGTGACGGCGTTGAACGCCACGCGCTCGACCGCGACGCCGTTCAGCACGTGCTTCTGCTCCAGGATCTTCAAGAGGTGCCAGGAAATCGCCTCGCCTTCGCGATCCGGGTCGGTCGCGAGGATCAGCCGGTCCGCGCCCTTCACCGCCTTGGCGATCTCGTTCACGATCCTCTGGGAATCGGACTCGACCTCCCAGCTCATCTCGAAATCCTTGTCCGGCAGGACAGAGCCATCCTTGGCCGGCAGGTCGCGCACATGGCCGTAGGACGCAATGACCTTGTAATCGGCCCCGAGATATTTATTGATGGTTTTCGCCTTGGCGGCGCTTTCGACGATGACGATGTTCATAGATCGCGATTGTTGCTTTCTGGCCTATGGACCGGCAGTAAACTTTGGCCGGGAGAATCGATCCTTCAAGTGCAAGCGGTGCGCGATGCCCCGCTGGCGGGCACTCCAACCGTACTTCGCCGCGGCGGGACGCGGCCTCCGGCGGTTCACCTAAGTCTTTGAAAAGATGCCACTTCGGTTTTGCGGAACAGGTGCAGCCCCCCTCGAAAATACGAAAACTCTTAAGCGCCTCCCAATTTTAAATCTACGCCGCACTTGCACCGGACGCGCCCTGTAATGCTCGCGGAAGCGGAAGAAATCAAGCTTGAAGCAATTTTACACAGCGGCGAGCTGCCTTTTGGCGGAAGCCGGCTTGTGCTAGGATGCAGTTCGAGAGGAGCCTCCATGCCCGCAACAAAGAGCATTTTCGACGAGATCGACGAGGAAGAGGAAGAGCGCGCCATCGCGGAGGCGGAAGCCGATGTCGCTGCAGGCCGCGTCGTGCCGCATGAAGAGGTCGTGAAATGGCTCAAATCGTGGGGCACCCCTGACGAGTTGCCCTGCCCCAAGCCCAAGTGATCCCGGTTGTTTGGGCCAGGGCTGCGCTGACCGATATTCAAAGAATCCGGCGGTACATCGCCGATTTTAATCCTTATGCAGCGCGCGATATGGCTCAACGCATCCTTGAAGCGGGCGACGGTCTTGCTACTTTTCCTTTTCGCGGCCGGGCAGTTCCCAATAGCCGGGTGCGCGAGATAACTGTCGCCCCTCCCTATATCGTCCGGTATCGCGTCGAACAAGAGCGCGTGGTTATCTTGCGCGTTCGCCACGGTGCGCGCCGGCGCTGACAGTCCGTCTCTATTTATAAGCAGGCGGGAGACCAGCCCGGTGGAGCCAGCTCGAAGCCCTCGAACTGAAATGCGGGCGCGACGATGCAGCTTACGAGCGTCCAGGCGCCAGTGCTGGCGGCCTCCTGCCAGGCATGCGGCGGCACCACGCCCTGAAAGACCTCGCCGTTGCCGGGGGCAGGGCCGAGCTTGATGGTTTGCCGCCCGCCGTCAGGATGACAAAGCCCCAGCAAAAGCGGCGCGCCCGCTTGCCAGATCCAGATCTCCGAAGCGTCGACGCGGTGCCAGTGCGAGCGCTCTCCGGCCGCCAGCAGGAACAGGATCGCGCTCGCGGCTCCCCTTCCGCCAGTTTCTGGCCGGTCGCGCCAAAGCTCCCGGTAATGCCCGCCTTCGGGATGGGGCGAAAGGTCCAAAGCCTCGCGCACCGCTGCCTCTGGCTGCGTGGGGTCGCGCAAATCGGGGAGGGGGGGCTTCATGCGAATTTCTCAGGCGGCCGCCGGTTTTTGAACCCAGGCCGCCCGTTCCAGAAATCAGGATTTCTTGTGCCACGCCTCGACAGGGCCGCCGGCCTTCTTCCAAGCCGAGAAGCCGCCTTCGATATGGCTGACGGAGGGCAGCCCCATGTCGAGCAGCGTCGCCGCCGCGAGTGCCGACCGCCAGGCGGACGCGCAATAAAGAACGAGCTGCTTGTTGGGGTCGAAGGCCTGCTTGTAGTAAGGGCTCTCGGGGTCCACCCAGAATTCCAGCATGCCGCGAGCCGCATGGAACGCTCCCGGAACAGTGCCTTCGCGCTCAAGCTCGGCGGTTTCGCGAATGTCGACGAAGACCACGCCCGGATCGCCAAGCTTGGCTTGCGCTTCCTCCACGCTCAGCGTGCGGACCCGCGCCATCGCATCCGCGATCAACTGCTTGTACCCGCGTTTCAATGCCATATTTCACTCCCATCGGTTGCGGCCATTATGGATCATTGTGCCGCGCAGGCAACATTCCGCCGCGGAGCTTGCCTCAACCTTCGCAAGGCTTCGCTCCCGCCAAAGCGCTTGCCAGAACAATTCCGGTCGAAGCGGATTGCGGGCCGTCATACCCGCGCATGTGGGCATCCATGTAACAACTTGTTCTGCCAAACGAATATGGATTCCCGCTTTCGCGGGAACGACCTCCGGCAACCGGCTTCCAACAAAAGCGCTTAGCAAGGCATTGCGGGTTGACTATTTCGCGGCCCCCGCGGCCTGGGCCTGACTGGTGCAGCATGGATCGGTCCGCAGCTTGCCATAAGCGGCGAACAGCTGAGCGCCAAGATCGCCAGCCTGCTCCATATAGGACTCGAGGATCGAGGAACTGCAAACGCGCCAGGCAATCGTGTCGTCGGCGGACAGCTCTTGCACCTTTATGCCTTTGGAAGCGGCGAACTCGTAAGTCTTAGCTTCGAAAGCCCTGTATTTTTCCCAGACGCTATCCTCGGCCTTGCTTGCCGCCGCGAGGAGCCGCTCCTGGTCCTTTGGCGACAGAGACTTGAAGGTGCCTTCGTTGATGATGACCAGGAACAGGTTTTCGGAATGGCCGATTTTCGAGATCGTGCCGATCCTGCGCCAAAGCTCGTCGTCGTTGAGAGTGGCGACGCTCGCAACGCTTGAATCGACGATGTTCGAATCGAACGCTTCAGCCTGCTTGCCATCGGAAATAATATGCGGAGTGCCGCCGCATTGGCTGATGAACTTCCCGGATATCTCGTCGAACACCCGGACATTGTGATTGGCGACATCCTTGGGGTTTGCATGGCTCCCCTTGCCGAAGACGACGTTCGCCCCGTAGGGCTGCCACCACAGAACTTTCACCCCGGCCTTCTTTTCGATCTCCGCGTCGATCAGCGTCCTGATCTCGCTGCCGCGGGCCGCCGCCGCGTGCACGATGGCCTCGAAGTTGAACAAGAAGGGCTGCATGAACAGGCCCGCGGGCGGGATTTCATCTGTGTATTGCGCCAGAGGGGCCACGCCCATCTCAATGGCGCCGCTGCTCACTGCCTCGGGCACCTGATAATCGAGATAGAAGGAGGCCTTGTCGTAGATGTTGACCTTTACCGCCCCTTTGGTTTCGCGCTCGACCGTTGCCTTGAACTCTTCGAGATTTTTGCCGAGAAGCCCCTCGGCCGGCTGATGCAGCGAGATCCGGAGCGAAGTCTCGCCGGCAAGCAACGGTCCGGCCACGAACTGGCTCATCAGAAGAGCGGCGAATGCCCAAGGACGAAGGTTCATGACAGGACTCCGGACTGCAGTGGCCAAACGTTTCGGTACCTGGAAGAGCCTGCCAGCACCGGCAAGCAGGTTCTCTTCGAAGGCTCGGCTGCCTTCATCCCGCACCGGATGCGCCGTTGACAGCCGGGACGATGCCGCACAGGGCTTCCGTAGCTTCTGCGAACGGAGCCGTCAAATCGCAATGTTCTTGCGAATAACCGATTATAATCAGCTTCATAGCAATATCCTTGCGGCAGATAAGCTTTAGCTGGGATATCAGACGAACTCCCGGTTGGGTAGCCCAATGTTTCGACATCGCCGCGATATCGTCGCGGCTGTAGCAGACTGGCATACCGCACTGGCAAGGCCGCCATTTCCCGTTCCCAGCTTTTTTCAGACAGGGCTAGACCCGCCGCGTCCAACCCTGAACGCCGGACGCACATCGCCGGTGCGATCCACCGTCAGGGGGTTGGACAGGTGGAGCGAGGCCGCCTGGATGGGCATCGCCAGCGAGCCAGGCGGCAACTCAGCCCTTTCGATTAGTGCGCGGCTGGGTGCTTCTGGAAGATAACCTCTTTCTGCTTCACCAGCCCGATTATGTTGATGAACTTCATCCCCCGGTGATCGGCCGGGCTGAAGGAAATGTACCCAGGCCCGGCTCCGCCCTCAAGTTTCTTGAGCTTGTCGATCTCGGCCATGAAGCGCTCGCGGGTCACGTTGCGTCCCAGGCGCTTGAGAACTTCCACGACCGCTATCGCGCCGTCCATCGAATAAAAACTATGTGAATCGAGAGCCTCGCCTGGATAGTACTTCTTGAAGATGTCGGCAAACTTGCGCATCTCCGGCGATGTGAGCGTTCCACGCAGCGGGAAGCACATATAGACATCGTTCATGGCTTCCGGGATGCCGATCCTCTTGTTGGTATCGTCGATGGACGCGGCCGTGGCGCCGACTGTCGTGGCTTTCAGCCCCTGCTTGTACGCTTCACGGAGATACCACTCCATTTCATCCGGGTATAGCAATGCCATGACCGCGTCCGGCTTCGCTTCCTTAATCTTCCGGACGTGCTCGCTTACGTCCTTTTCCCCGCGTTCGAGTACCTCATCGATGACCGGCGTAAGCCCATTCTCCTTGAGTCTGGCGGTTGTCGCCGCGCGATAAGCGGAGCCCCATTGGTCGGTATGACCGACAATGGCTACTCTCTTCACGCCCGGCTTTGAAAGCGCAAAGTCGACCATCTTATTGCCGGCGGTTATGGTCGTCGCAACGGGGTGGTAGAGGTTCTTCTGGAAGGGAGTGCTGATTTCGGCGCTGGCGGCGCCTAGGACCATGTAGGGGACGTGAGGGTGCTTGGCGGCTTCAGGCTTGACCGCCAAGGCTACTTTGGTGCACCACGCCCCGTGGGCCAGAAAGACCTTGTCCTGTTCCACAAGCTTGGTGTAGGCCGCGATGCCCTTGGCCCCGTCGCAAGCGTCGTCTTCTATTATGAGTTCGATCTTGCGGCCGTTTATCCCGCCCTTGTCGTTTATGTCTTTGTAGATCGCGGCGGCGCCATAAACGTTTTTCTTGGCGGAGCCGGCTGGAGCGCTGAGGGGGCCGAAAAGCCCGATCTTAATCGTTTTGTCGGTAACGCCGGTCTTGTCGCCGGCCGATGCCCCTGATGCAGTAATTAGAAAGATAGCTGTAAGTGCTACGCCAAACGCCGTCCTCATTTTCACTCTCCCTACTTAAATTGTTCTGCAGTTAGCATTGCCGAAAATTAAAACAAAGCATTTTCTGTGTTCGCCGGAATGCACGGATTTCGCGCCTATATCGAGCGCAAAGAACGCTCTTGCGGCCAAAAGTAGCAGCCTGCGCATCGGCGCCCATTTTTTTGCTCAAAACCCCGCGCCTAAGCGCCTATCGCTTTAACGCTTTTGCATCGCGGTCCAGCGGGAGCCGGAAACGCGCGCGGCCGCCACAGCCAAGGTTGACCTTCGGGGATAACAGGCTATTCTAGCCCGGACACGGACCCAGGGGGCAACTGGAGGCACGCCGCACCTCATGCGGTGCTCCAGGCTAGGGACCGGAAGTCGTCTTCAACTTGGCGCATCTCCACGCTCCGGCTGGCAAGCTTCGATTGCGCGGCTGGCAGTGCGTGCGGTTGTGTTCAGCCAAAAGCGGTCGTGGGGAGTCCGAATGCTACCTTACTCCAGAAAATCAGTCCGTTTCCTGCCTATTCTACTCTTATCTTCCTTGCTCGGCGCTGGCGCCGAAGCGAAGGATACCGTGAAAGTCGGCTTCATCGGTCCCTTGACCGGAGGCAATTCCGCGATCGGCATCGGCGGACGGAACTCCGCGGAACTTGCCGTCCGGCTCCGGAATGCCGATCCCGCGGCTAAATATACCTATGAGCTTGTCGCTCTCGACGACGAGTGCAAACCCAACGTCGCCGTTCAGCAGGCGACAAAGATGGCGGCCGAAAAAGACGTCGTGGCCGCCGCCACGCACTACTGCTCGTCGACGGCGATTGCCGCCGTGGATACCTATCACAAGTTCGGCTTGCCGATTATAGTCTGGGGCGCCGTGCTGCCCGATGTCACCTACCGCAACAAATATGCGGAGGTACACCGCGTCAACGGCACGATGATCAACCAGAACGAGACCAATGCCGAGCTTCTGACGAAGCTGGGCTACAAGACGTTCGCGATCATTCACGACACGACGGACTACGGGAAGGGGCACAAGCAATACTTCTCCGAAGCGCTTGAGAAGAAGGGCGGAAAAATCCTCGGTGCGTTCGGCGTCGGCGCCGACCAGCAGGACTTCACGGCCGAACTCACGCAGATCAAGGCGCTTAACCCGCAAGTCATCTATTTCGGCGGCCTGACGCCCATCGGCGTCCGCATCCGGGCTCAGATGGACAAGCTCGGCATCAAGGCGGTCTTCGACGGCACTTCCGGCATCGTCTCCGATGCGTTCGTCCAGGGCGTTGGCCCCTTGGCGGAAGCGACGCTGGCCTTCCGCGAGGGTGCGCCCACGGAAAGGCTGCCAGGCGGCAAATTCTTCCTGGAGAAGTATGGCGAGCAGAAATATGATGGCACTCCCGAGGCTTACGGCGCCTTCGCTTTTGCCGGCATGGGCCTGATCCTGGACGCCGTCGAAAAGGTTGGCCCAGACCGCAAGAAGATTGTCGAAGAGCTTGGAACGGTTAAGGACCGCGACACCATTGTCGGCAAGGTCACATTCGACGATCACGGCCAGAATACGGTTCCGCTTATTACCAAATATGTGATCCAGGACGGCAAGTTCGTTGTCTGGGAGGACAGCGAGTACGCCGCCGGCAAACGCAAATTGCCCGGACAGCCATAGCGCAACGGGTACCTATCATGCCCCGTCATCGCGAGGCGGCTTCAGCCG
>PMBZ01000094.1:887-28917 GCA_003153975.1 Hyphomicrobiales bacterium | reverse complement strand
ACCTACGCACTGCTCAGACAGAGCTAATCCTGTTGCTTTCCGGGCGCATCGACCGCATCTCCACTGAGGCAGGAATCCAGAGCCTGGATCAGGAGATCGCGCGGTATGACAAAGGCGTCCCTGCCCTGCACCCGGCCCGCGAGATAGCATCGGTGGACCAGATTCCGCTGCAAGGCGATGAACCAGAAATCGGCGTTGGCGAGCGGCCGCGTCGCTCTGCGTCTTGGAGCCGGACTTGGAATGAACTCCACGATTTTGGTGCCCGGCCTGCACCAGGAGGCGTGCGCGAACCCGGCGCCGTGCGGCCCCGCAACGGCTTCGGCGTTGAGAAAAAGTGCAACCTGGCGGGCAATGGGCATGCCGGCCAAAGTCATCCGGCGGAATCCGCGCGCTTCCAATTCCGGCAGACACTCATCTTCATTCAAGACACGCCGGAGCCGCGCATCGTTGCGGCTCACGTAAATCCGCTTCGGGGTTGCTTCCCGGACCGCATCCCCGGCAATGAAGCGGCCAATGTCATCCAGCAGCGCGATCCCAAGCGGCGATTGCAGCCCCGCCGGGAGGCCATATTCTTCAACCGCGGCCACGATATGCGGAACGATAACGGCCTCGTCCTCCGCCAGCGATTCTATTGCTTCGATGCCATACCGGGCGCTTAGAAAGGCAATCGTGCTGGCCTGAAGCTCGCTTTGGCGGGCGTTCACGATGAGCCCAAGATTCTTTTCGGCACGGCCGCTTTCAAGAAACGAGACCAGCGGAAGAACGAAATCGTACAGCCAATGGAATACATGAGTGCGGGCTGGGATCGGGGTGATGAGATTGAAGTACGGGCGGTTGCCGGAAAGCTTGCGCAGCTTGTAGGGGCGAGCACGCAGAGAACTGACCCAGTTGTGCTGCGCGCGAACCGTCAAAAGCAGGCCATTTTTGATCATTGCACCGGCCCAGCCGGTCACCGCGGCATCGTCGACCGAATAGATGCGATGGGTTTGCTGAACCGGCTTGGAGAAAGACATACCAAGCTTTCTAAAGGGCTCGGGTAGCTCGGCGTCAATAACCGCGGATGGAAATGGAAGCACTTCCCGTGCAGCTTCAGCTATAGGCTGAGACTCTGTTGGAAAAAGCCAGCGTCGCTGCAAAGCTGGGATAATTCGCGCGGCTTGGTCGGAGAGAATGTAGCGGATGCTCCGCGCGGTGAACTTCCCGCGGTATATACGTCCCTTGTATTGTAGAACAAACATTGTACGCCGCCGCCCAATCCCCTAACCCCAGTTAGGTTGGCCACGCGCCAAATGTCAAGCAACGCTCGGTGACTTCCTCATTGGAAACACAAGGCCCGCGACCCTTTTTTCGCGCCAAGCGTTAACCGGAGGGTAAAAACTTACCGCCCCATAATCACGAACCGCCAGCCTCGGCCGGCGCGCAATCCAGAACCACCTCGATCGACCGCGTGGACGGCAAATCCCGCATCGCCCCTCCGACGGCCACCGCGAGCTGGCGGCGAACGCCGTCGAAGGGAAATGGCACATCGTCCTCAAGAAATTCTGGCGCGGCCGGCGTGTATAGACCAGGCAGGCAAGGATCGTTCACCAGGTCCTGAACCATGGGCAGTGCATGCCCGCCGCCGGTCAGCATGATTTCGATAGGCGGCGTCAGGCCGTTGCGGGAACGGTTCTTCTCCGCGCAAGTCTTCGCAATCACCAGCGTCTTTTGAAAGCGCTCGCGAAGCCGCTGCACGAACTCCTGAACCTTGCGGTCTTCGAGAAATTCCTGAAGCGATATCTCCACCAATTCCTCGCCAACCTCCTCCCGCAGCACGCCGTTCACAAAAAGGTTTTCCTTGTTGCTCCGCGCCTGCGCGAGCAGCCTTCTCGAAACGCCCTGCGCGGCCGGGTGCGAGGACACGTAGCCCGCGCGGTCGAGGATCAGCCGGAGAAGCTGCATGTCGAGATAGTCGCCGGCTTGCTTGAGGATATGCGAGCTGCCCTTCACCTCGGCGATGGTTTTCGTACCCCGGATCGGCGTCATGAACGAGCCGAAGTCCGAGGTGCCGCCGCCGATGTCCGCCACGACCACGATGCGGCGTCCGCGCTTCCTGGTCGAGTTGGCCGCAACCGCTGTCGCTTCGAGAACCGAGGCGGTGCCGTTCCGGGTCAGGAACATACCGCCGCTCGGCTGGGCAGGCTTTTCGGCCTTCTCCAGCGCTTTGAGCGCGGCTGCGTGCGGCACACCTCCGGCTTTCGAAAGCAGGGAGCCCAACTCGTCGACAAGGCCAAAACCCGCAATGACCAAGTCTTGCAGGCGCTTCTCTCCCTCTTTGCCGCGCTTCTTGTCCCACGCCGGGCGCGCAAGCCGAAGCGGCACCGGCCAAGGCAGTTCCCCTGCAGCCGCGTGGGCACCTGCCCGTTCAAGCAGATGCGCAATGAACAGCCTCAGCAGCTTCCTGGGCGTAAACTTGCCGGTGGGGTCTATTTCCTTGCGCAAATAGGCGTCATAAAGGTCGAAGTCGTCGGTGCTCAAATATTGCTTGGGCGAGCTGAAGGCTTCGCGGGCACTGCCGTGCGACCGGATCGCCATCCGCTGCGCCTCTTCGCCGAACAGGATCGCGTCTTCCGTCACGAACAGCACCGAGGGCAGCAGCCACTCGTTGGCCGCTGTATAATCCGGCCCCGCCGCGACCGGCAGCGCCTGCACATCGCTTTTTGTCAGCTCTTCGCGGTCCACCGCCCGGACCATGGCGAATTTCGAGAACGCCGTTCCGAAGTCGACGCACCCAATCCACCCGGTATCGCGAGTACAGTTCGCTAATTCGAGAGGTAGACTCATGAATGAATAGCCTCGGCTATGCCTGGTTTGATGACGATTTTTGCCTTGCCCTGCCCCCGTGTTACTGGAGATTTGCGGATTCGCACCGGCGCGCCAAGCTTTATGTCTTCATCGCTATAGAAAAATACCGGATCGAAGGACGCTTCGGCGCCGGCCGCCCCATCGAGATCGAGCCCCCGCTTCCTGGCCGCGAGCTTCACATGCTGGAACACCAGATTGGCCGCCACGTCGGCGCGCTTGATCTCCCTTTCAAGCATCCCCTTTGCGCTTTCCCTTAAACGCGACAAAGCCGACGAAAAAACGGAAATGTCTTGCAAGGCGCGGGCAAGCACCTCGTCAACCTCAATCCATTCAGGCCGGCGGACTTCCGTATCGGGCGGAGCGGGCGCTCCGGACAGGGAAGGCTCGGAAACGTCCTGGGCAAGCGCCTCCTCAAGCGGCAGGCCAAGGCGTTTCGTCAGCCGGCCGATCACGCCAAGCGCGGCGCAAAGAGGCCCGAGCCCCTTGGAACCCGCGGGTTCCGGCGCGCTCAGCCCGGTGTCCAGCCGCGCCCAACCCCTCTTTGTAAGGGCCAGTGTAAGCGGCCCCTCGCTGACCTGGATGAGCCCCAGGTTCTGCAATTTAAGCCGGTGCTGCCTCCTTATGGCGAGGCCATGCACCTTCTTGAAATCGTCCTGCCTCAGAGGCCCGCCCTGCGCCATAAGGATGAAGAGAATGCCCCGCTCGACAGGTGTTAAGGCTATGTCATCCATAAAGGGCGCAACCTGCGATCGACAATTTTTACTTTCTTAGCGAAAAGGCCCCGGAGGCGCAACTCCACGAGCTTCGCGCGAGGATGCTTTGCCGAGGCCTGTTAATCCTTATGCAATTCGCGATACCGCGCCACAGGCGCATTTGGGCAACATCGTATCGAGGCAGGCCTATGCCTCGAATGTCCGCGCCACGGGATATCCGTTTTCCATCTCAACCTTGATTGCGAATTCGTAGCGGCCGATCTCAAGCGCGAAGGGAACGTCGGCGGAGGTGAATGCCCGCAGCACGTCGATCACGGCCACCACGCCGGATGCGCGTGCCGCCCCCTCCATCAGGCTTCCGATGCGAATGTCCATGATTGCCTTGTCGTTTTCGAACGTGCGCTGAGGCTGACCTTGCGGCGTTGCCGCGCACGCGCTAGCTCCGCCTGGAACACCTGCCCTGCCGGAAGGCCGCTTTGACGCCAACTTAACTCTGTCTGCTACCCAGCCCGGGGCGACCGCTAAAATAATGTGAAATCTCGCGTTAGTGGATTCTGTCTGACTTAAGGACGCGAGCCTTTTTGAAGTGAGATATTCATAGGTATTATCGGATTGTTAAGATCGAACCGGCAAGCTTTGATGGCCGGCGGTACTTTCATGTCATGGGAACTTACATGATAATCGGCCGTTGCTTATCTTTTTCGCGGGACTGCACTGGCAGTATCGCAATAGAGTTTGCAATGGTAGCGCCTCTCCTAGTCGTCATGTTAATGGCCATCGTTCAATTTGGGCTACTTTTTAATAACATGTCGGTTTTGACGAATGCCACAGCCTCGGGGGCGTTGCTGTTTTCGCAAGGGCGCTCGTTTGCGGCGCCTTACACCTCGGCCGTGAGCGCGATCCGGACGACGGCTGGGGCTTTGAATCCATCGAATTTGACAGTTACCGTATCCGTCAACGGCACAACCTGCGCAAGCGACACTGCCTGCCAGTCGGCATTTGGGCAGGGCGGGGTCCCGGCAACGGTAACGGTGACCTATCCTTGCCCCCTGGTCTTCTCCGCAAGCACTTTGCAATGGTTAGGTATTAACACGATTAGCTTTTGTCCTCTATCGTCCACGATGATGGCGGTTGTGCAATGAAAAGGAAAGCTGAGCAATTTTTCCGGCGGTTTGGGCGGTTTGGCAGAGAACAGCGCGGCGTCATTGCTTTGATCGTAGCGCTATCGATGGCCATGCTGTTCGGCGTTATCGCGATCTCGGTCGACGCCGGCTATCTCCTCTACGTCCAGAACGATCTTCAAGCCTCCGCCAATATGGCGGCGCTGGCGGGAGCGCAGAAATTCACATCTGGAACCGCAAGTGCGGTGGCGATGTCCTATAGCGCGCAATCCGGGGGCCATAACGCCCGTTCGTGGGGGACTGTGACGGCGACTGTAGCGCTGCGGTGCCTTAATACCGTGGCAAATCTGACGAATTATGCCGTGCCCTGCACCAATTACGGCTCCCAGCCTGTGGCAAACTCCGTTCAGGTGACGCAAACGGTGACCGTATCGACATTCTTCGCGCGCGTGCTCGGCGTCCGGACCGTGACGGTTACGGCGGTAGCGACAGCGGTCCCGGAAGGCAGCACCCCGGAGCCGCTCAACGTGGCATTCATCCTCGACACTACGGCGTCCATGAATAATGACGACACAACCTGCCAAGGCACGGGACACGTGATCCCGAGCAGGCTCGACTGCGCGCTTAACGGGGTTCGGACGCTCCTCGTCCGGCTCGTGCCGGCGGTGGACCAAGTCAGCTTGCTGGTGTTTCCGGGACTGACGAATGCGAGCCAGATTTCAAAGGAATACGATTGCTTGTCCACAAACCCAAGCATCGCGGCATACAACGCGAGTCCGGTGTATGGGATTATTTCGAATTCGACCGATTACCGTACGGGTTCGCCGCTGCCCTCCAGTTTGAACACGGGTTCCAACCTCTCGAAAGCCGTTGGGGGAGGAACCTCCAGTTGCGTGCCGTTGTCAGCGGTGGGCGGTGTCGGAACCTATTACGCGGACGCCATCACCGCAGCCCAATCCGCCCTTGTGGCCAGCCACCAGACGGGCCAGCAGAACGTGATCGTTATCCTTAGCGATGGCGACGCCGGCGCCTCGTCTTCCAAAATGCCCTCTGGCAAGTACAATAACCAATGTCATCAGGCGATAACCGCCGCCCAGGCGGCCGCGAGCGCGGGAACCTGGGTGTACTCGATTGCCTATGGCGCGTCGACAAGTTCGTCCGGCAGCTGCAGCACGGACAACCCAGATATCTCCGCATGCTATACCATGCAGCATATTGCCTCCGATCCGTCGAAGTTCTTCTCCGACAAACCAACGGTTTGCACGTCGGTTAATTCGCAATCCCAACTGGCCGATATCTTCGGCACAATTGGTAGCAGTCTTTCGGGAGCAAGGCTGATCCCCAACAGCACGCAGTAGGGCGCTTGGCGCAGGCGAGAACAGGTCACGGCTGGCATTGCAAGAGAAATGCAATTCGCGGACATTGTTTAAAATCTATATTGCCAATATGCGTAAGGTGGTTTTAAGTCAAAGGTCTCGATTAAACCAGAATTAATCTGCCAGTGATAACCTAGCACGGTAACATGTACGGGAGTTGTATCATGTACCGTCCTCACAAGCGCGCGCTGCTTGCAATGCGCTGACACAAGGCCTTTGGGAAAGGCGCGATTTCATCGAGTACGGCCTCTTCGCTGCCCTAATCGCCGTTGTGATCGTGACGGCAGCCGCCCCGGCCGGCACGAACCTGACGGGCGTCTTCACAGGAAGACTATGAGCCATACCCACATCGATGGCGTTACCTGCGCAGTATGTCTCGCGGCTCTTGCTGCGAGCGCCATCACCGATTTAAGAAGGCGGATCGTTCTTAAAGAACTCGTCCTGACTGCCGGGGCTTGCGGCCTCCCGCCAGGCGCCGCTCAGCCCGGCGCGCCAAAACTCTGCGTGAGGCTTTCGGAAGAGGCCACCGCCACGGCCGCGGATGACCGTCCAAGGATCGCCGGCTTGGGCAGTGGAGGTGCCGCCCGCACTTGGCGCCTTCTCGCCGAAGCCGCCGCGGCATCCGCCTTCGGCGAGCACCATCGAGAGTTCGATCCGGCATCCTCCAGCCTTGAGTTCGCGGGACGAGCCGCCGGAGACACGCCATGACCGACGTTTCACTTGTTGCTCTCCGCTCCGGCACTCAGAAGTCAGCGCCAACCGTGCGCGTTTTTCTAAAAGACCGGGCTTCCGAGGACGCTTTCCGCCAATGTTTTGCGACACTTGGCGTGGAAGGCGTGCAATTCGCCGCGGGAACGGTCTCCACCGCGGTGCCGGTTCTGACCAAAGAGAAATCGCCGCAGCTTTTGGTTGTGGATATAAGCGGCGTCGACGATCCCGTTGCCAGCCTGTGCGAACTCGCCGATGTCTGCGACCCCGATGTCTCCGTCGTTGTGGTCGGCGAGCACAACGACGTGGTCCTTTACCGCGACATGAAGAACGCTGGCATCACCGAGTATTTCCTGAAACCACTCGTCTGGGACCAGCTCATCCACACCTGCAAACGCATTCTGTTTCCCGAAAATGCGGCCCCCTCCCAACGGACCGGCAAGCTCGTGTTCATGCTGGGCGTGCGCGGCGGCGCCGGTGCGACAACCATCGCCATCAACACCGCCTGGCATTTGGCCGAAGCCCGGCGGCGCCGCACACTGCTGCTCGATCTCGATCTTCAAGGAGGCGACATCCCGCTTCAGCTCGACACCAAGCCCGCCGACGCGCTCCGCGAAGCGCTGGAGCACCCCGAACGCGTCGACAAGCTCTTTTTGGAGCGCGGGATAAAGCCCATAACCAAGCGTCTCGATTTGCTCGCCTGCCTCAGACCGCTGCAATCGTCGCCTGACTTCACCGAAGAAGCGGCGCGGTTACTTCTGGAAAAACTCCTCCCTCATTATCGGTTCGTGATCGTCGATCTTCCGCACTACGCCGCGGCGTGGACGAAGGCCGTGCTGCGCCTTCCCTCCACTTGCATCGTGGTAAGCAATGCAAGCCTGGCCGCGGCCCGGGACACCGGCCGCTGGAGCGAGATCCTGGGTGCCAACACCTCCGACCGCAGCACGGTGTATGTGTTGAACAGGGCCGCCGCGCGCGGCGGCCTGGATACCGGGGAGTTCGCCAGGGCGTCAGGCAAGCAGCCGGATCTCGTCATTCCCTACGACAGCGAACTCGCCGAGGCTTCACTGCGCGGGATCGCGGCCATGCGGAACTGTTCCCCCTTCAATAGCTGCCTCAAGCCGATCCTCAGCCAACTGGCGGGAGAGCCTCCGGAGAAGAAGCTCTCCATATTCCAGCGGTTATTTGGCTCCCTGCTTCCCCCGGCATTCCCACGGCGGAGATGATGCCCGCGCGCGAGCCTTATTCCACGGCGCAGCGACTTGCCTGCGTGAAGGAGGCGCCCGGCCCCAGCGTGCTCCGCTCGCGCTCGTTATGCCAGTAACGCCTGCCCTGCTGGAAAGCCGCCTTTCCGGACCTGCAGGAGCGATTGCGCGTCAGTCCTCGCCGTCCTCGCGGCGGCGTGTGTTCTGCCGACGCTTCGGGTCAGCCTTCGCCGCGGCCGCCTCGCGCGATGCCATCTGCCGTTCCATCCGCTCGGCGCGCTCGATCCCGGCCAGGCGCTCCTTGACCTCCGCCAGGAAGACCCGGACGCGCTTTGCGTTCCGGCCGAGATCGTGCTGGCCGAAGCGCGACGACGAGCGGATGTCGATCCTTGCCGCCTTGCCGGCCCCGGTGATGCGAATGACAATATCGTCGGTGAACCCGAACAGCCAGGTGCGGTCGGCGGCCTCGATATAGCCGGTCTTGGCGGCTTCGGGCGATTGCTCGTCGATGACTTTCCAGTTCAGCGCTTTAACGGTCTCCCGGGCGGCGGTGTAGGCGTCGGTGAGCGGGCGCCCCACCAGAAGCGGCTTGATGTCCGGATAAGCCGCGGCCTGCAACGGACCGAACGTTGCGTCGTAATGCACGGGATTGGCCTGCGCCCCCTGCCGGATTTTCGCGATCCTGTCGAAAGCGGGCGGGTTCGCCGGATCGGTCGCGACTTCATACAGTCTCGGCAGGCGCATGAGGCTGGGCAGCGAGACAGCCGGCACCGCGAGCAGGCCCAGGCTCAGGAATATGGCAAACGATGCCTTCCCCGCTCCGAGGCTGCCTTCGTTCCAGATTTCCACCAGCGCCGCGGTTGCAAGTGTCAGGGCGATGACGGTCAGGATGACTGTCCCGTAAAACATCTTCAAGGCCAGCGGCGTGGACAGGCCGAAGAAGCGGTGCCAGACAAAGGTGCCCGCCGCGGCCAGGACGCAGAGCAGTGCAATCCGGAAGCTCCAACTCGCCTTCACGGAATGGTGTTCGTAGTATCGCAAGGGGGTTCACTCCGCCAAAAGGGCCCTAGCAGTAGCACACAGGAAAAGCTGGGGGGACCCGCATTTTTCCAAAGTTTAATGTTAAAAATGGCTTGCAGTGTCGCAATTGAGCCACCGAATCACCTAATGCTCAAACTACGCCGAGCTTAAGAGCCCAGCGGCAGTTAGTAAATCATGGAGTGGCCCGTGAGCGAACATAATCAATGGCGGCAGCTTGGATCCATCGTCAATACGGTATTGCTCGATGCAAGGACGAAAGCAATGCGCGCGGGAACGGTTTCAAAACCGGCACCCCGGCCTTTCGCTCCAAGGATCGCACAGCCCGTGGCCTTGGCTGCAAATGGTTTTGGCAACGGCTTTCTTGCGAAGAAGACTCCGGAGCCCGCTGCCACGCCCGTGCAACTTGAACTGCCTTTTGGGATAGTCGCGGCCTCGAAGGCGTCCTCCGGCCAAGCCCGGTCTCCGCGCGGTGCACGCTTGATGTAAAGTGGCGGGTACCAGAAAGCGAGAGGCCTTTTGGGGCGGCGCCGGCCATTCCCCTGATCGAATTGAAACCGCCTGACTGGCGCGCCTGCCTCCGGGGCGCCAGTTCTTCCGCACAAGAACTGCAATCCTGCAATGGGCAAAAAATACGCCTAAATAGAAGGCTGCACCACGGGCTAAGTTACATGCGCCTCCGGCAACGTTTGCGCGCAGAGGAACAGAATATTGCGCAACAGTTGTGGAAAACGGCGCTTTTGTGGCATTCTATCTAATTTCCCCTCTACATTTCTGAGAGCCTGCATATAGTATATGCGTATCCGGTGATGCGTTTTTTTGCGGGGAAGAAATGTCACTAAATGCGGAGTACGCCTCTATATTGTTGGCCGCATCGAATATCTACGCCGCGCAGAGCGACGCGAAATGTAGTAAGGTCGAGAGCCAATTCGAGCGCGGACTATTTAATTTATTTGCGCAAGCCTCGAACAGCGGGATGGCACCTGAGGATATCGCTGTCGTAGCATCCACGGCCATTGCCGCGATGCTGACCAGGAGCGAAACTATACATTCAACAACTAAGACGGCTGCCAGCCTGGGTGGTAACGTCGTCGGGCTGCACTCCAAGGCTTCCAAACTTCCGCAATAGGGAATGGCGGGGCGCATTGCGCCAGATCCGCGCAGACCTCTTAACGTGTGTCCGGGATGGCTTTCTGCCGCCTTTGCGCGAGGGATATACGCGGCGCGGTGCCGGAACCGCGCCTGCGGAATGGCTCTTGAATATGTTAGCGTCCTCTAATATATCTCCATCATGGAGTGCAGGCGGGAAACACCAGCGGACCAGATGAAGCATCACGCGGCGGAGGCTGCCGCGATGATGAAGCAATTGGCGAACTCCAAGCGGCTCTTGATCCTGTGCCAGCTTCTCTCGGCGGAGAAACCTGTCGGGGAATTGGCGGAATCCGTTGGCTTATCTCAGTCGGCGCTGTCTCAGCACCTCGCCAGGATGCGCGAGGCGGGCCTCGTCGAATGCGAGAAGCGCGGGCAGATGGTCTATTACCGCCTGGCGAGCATGCAAGCGAACGCGCTCCTGTCCACGCTTTACTTGATTTACTGCCGGGACTGACCTTATTTAAGGGAAGTCTCATATATGGAGCCACCGGAAATGAACGTAAAGTCCGTCACCCCCAAAACCCTGAAGTCGTGGCTCGATGCCGGAGAAGCCATGGTTATCGACGTGCGCGAGCTTCGCGAATATGAGTCCGGGCACATTGAAGGCTCGACCCTCATTCCCTTGAACAGCCTTCATCCCGCAGCCTTGCCGGATTCCAATGGCCGCAAGCTCGTGATGCTCTGCCGGGTGGGCAATCGCAGCATGTTCGCATGCATGAAGCTCAACGGCGCGGTCTCCGCCGAAATCTACAATCTCGATGGCGGTATCCGCGGCTGGATGATGGAAGGCTTGCCTGTCCACAAACCGGAGCAGGCTTCCGGCGCGGAAGACGGTGCTCCGCTGGCCGCCAAGTTCATGCGCTTCATGACGCGTTTTTCGTAATCGGAGGCGGGGCTAGGTGGAATACTGTCGCAAAGGCTGCAACTAACCCGCAGCCTTTCTTGCCTGAAGCCGATTGCGCGACGAGGCGCTGGCCGTCCGCTTTTAGGACTAATTTACGGTGCGCGTCGCGTAAGCGGAGGCGGGTGAGCCTTGCGATATAAGCTCGATTTGCTCTGGCAAATCCACCCGGATCGACAGTCCCTTTTTCTTGTCGATCCAACCGCGGAGGCGAAGTGTCAGCTTCGCCCAGCGTTCGGGAGCGGGCTTGCCGGCAAACAATGTCTTTGCCATCGGGTCGATCGTTGCCGTAAGGCCGAACCTGTTTGCCTGCGTGAAATGCAGGAACATGCGGCCACCGCCTTCCGAGGCATATTCTGTTGTGCCTTCGACGATCTGAAAACTCCCGGCCAAATTTGTGATTGAACGAGTATCGCTCGCCTTCAGCACTTTGAAGTAGGAGCGGCCCCAGTGGCCGTTCCTTCCTTGGCGGGCAGCTTCCTCCGCCGCCAGGAGCGGCCGCGCGCAGGCATGTTCGCTGGGTTGCGGGGCCACTGTTGCAAAGCCCGACCTGACCAGCCCCTCCTGCAACCAAAGCGAAGGCTCGCCCTGGATGAATATGTGTGCGGTATAAAGGCCGTAGCGATCGCGTTGCGGACCGCCGAATTTGACCTCCGCTTTCCGGCCGAGGGCCGATTGCTGCAGATACGCCGTTGCCGCCGCGGATGGGTCGAAGCCGGCCGGAACAGGCGTCGGCACGAGGATTTCCGCCAGGCGTATAAAACGCCCATCGGCAAGCCGCAGCATTTGCGGCCCAGCCACGGCAACAACCATGCTTTCACCGCCCGCCTGTAACTGGCAATCGGGCATCGAGCGGCTTTGAGGCAGGTGCTGCGCAAACGCGCGGCTCTGCAGGCAGCCGATGGCGCAGACAATAACAACAAACACGCATGGCAGTATCGGGTTCGGCAAGGGCTTCGCCCTATTCGCTGGTTGTGCCTCCGGCTGACTCATCTTGGGAGGCGGGCCGCCGCTCAACGAGTTTCACCGCGAGAATCGAAAGTTCATAAAGAAGGAGCGTAGGGATGGCCAAGGCGACTTGGCTGGGCACGTCCGGCGGGGCCAAAATCGCGGCAACCACAAAAATGAGAACGATCGCATACCGCCACTGCGAACGCAGCCATTGCGACGTCACCACCCCAGCACGCGCAAGCAGAGTGAGCAACACCGGGAGCTGAAAGCAAAGGCCGAAGGCCAGGATGAACGTCATTGTCAGATGCAAATAATTCCCAACGTCCGGAAGCGCCTGGATCTCGACGTCCCCGGTCTCCTGCATGGACAGGAAAAAGTGCACGGCAAGCGGCATGACAACGAAGAATACGATCGCCCCGCCAAGCAGGAAAAGCATGGGCGCGGCAACCAAAAATGGCAGGAAAGCCCTGCGTTCGTTCTTGTACAGGCCCGGAGCCACGAACAGGTAAATCTGCGCGGCGATCACGGGAAACGACAGCGCAATCGCTCCAAAAAACGACACCCGTATCTTGGTTACGAACATGCCCTCCATGGCCGTGTAGATCAGCTTCACATGGGGAGCGGCAAGCTTGTACGGGATAAGCAGAAAGTTATAAATCTCAGTCGAAAAGATGTAGCAGACAACGAAATTGACGCCGATCGCTATGACGCAATAGACCAGTCTGCGCCGGAGTTCGATCAAATGCTCCAGGAGCGGAGCCTTGGTCTGGTCGATGTCACCGTCGCGATCAAGCACAGTCATGTCTCAGCTCAGGCCACTGGCGCTGCATGATCTTTTGACGGCCCAGCCGCCACTTCCCGCGCTGCCGGCCCGCCCGCAGGGGATGCGGCGGGCTTCTCTGCCAGCGCGCCAGTTCCGGAAGCCGCCGCTGCCGACACCGCCGCTTCCGCCGCCGGCGTGACGCCGGCCTGAGCCTCCGGTGACGGCTGCGGCGAAGGTTGAGTGCCTTCGGGCTGGGGCCTCGGCGCGTAGCTTTGATTAATCGCGCTGTCGATGGTCGCTCTGAGTTGCGACGAAGGGTTCAGCGAACGCAAGTCGTTGATGTTCTTGTGCAAGTCTTGGTAGCCCGCCTCGCGCATCGAGTCCTCGAAATACCGCCGGTACTCGTCGGCCGAGCGCCGCAGCTTGGCGGTCATCTGGCCCAGCTTGTGAAGAAGCGCAGGCAATTCCTTGGGGCCGATAAAAATCAGCGCCACGATTGCTATCAGGAGAATCTCGGACCACGAGAACATACTTAAGACTGCTGCCTCACGTTAAGCCCAGCGTGCCACGCACAGGAGCTGCTTAGACTCTCGTCCCGGATTCCGTATTCACCGCGGCGCCTTCGGTCTTTCCAGGCTGATGGTCGAGCGGCTTTGGCTGCGTCTGNNCCCTTCGCAACGTCGCCCATCAGGTCCGAAACCTTGCCCTTGCCAAACAAGAGAATGACGACGAGCAAGACCAGCCCCAGTTGCCAGGGGTTCCCAAGCATCATCAGGTTTTGGGGCATCGTGTCCATGTTTACTCCATCCAACTTGCGTCGCCTCGCGGCAGGCGCATCCGAAACGGCTGCTCAGAACGTGGCCGCACGCGCGAAGCATGTCAAGCGCGGTTAACTCCATAGAGCAAGCCGGGACAGATTTTGATCGTTATTTACCCAGATGCTTAACCGGAGCGGGCGTGTCAGCCACCGGAAGCGGCGCGCAGGGGCGGCTCCGCATCCTCGTCCTCTTGCTCTTCAGCTTGTTCTTCCGGCTCGCCTGATTCCAGAGGCTCCTCCTGCTCAGGAGCCGGCTCCCCCGCAGGTTCTTCCTCCTCCAGCGGCACCTCGTCCTCTCTGAGCACCAGGCTGTCATCCGGCTCGGGCACGGCGAAGCCAGGCGGCAGGTTGCTGTCGAGAAGGCCCGCACCTTTAAGCTCGGCGAGGCCGGGCAGGTCGCGGACGGAATCGAAGCCGAAATGTTCGAGGAAGGCCTCGGTGGTGCCATAGGTGACGGGCCGGCCCGGCGCACGCCTGCGGCCGCGCAAACGCACCCAGCCGATTTCCAAAAGCACGTCGAGCGAGCCTTTGGAGGTGCTGACACCGCGGATCTCTTCGATCTCGGCGCGCGTAACCGGCTGATGATAGGCGATAATCGCTAGCGTTTCGAGCGCAGCCTTGGAAAGCTTCCGCTGGTCGACCGAATAGTGCTCCAGCAGAAACGACAAATCTTCAGCGGTACGAAACGCCCATTTGCCCGCGACGTGGATGAGATTGACGCCTCGGCCTGAATAAAGGCTCTGCAACTCGTCTAGAAGCTGCTTGACATCGTCCTTGGCGCCGAGATGCTTGGCGAGCGAAGTTTCGTCGAGCGGCTCGGCGGCGGCAAAGAGAAGCGCTTCCAGGATGCGCAGCTTCTCGCGCCGGTCCGCCGAAGGCAGCCGCGCGATGTTGGAAGGGAGTTGCAGCGGCAGTATGGGAGCGCGCCCGCTGCTGCTACCGCCGGCTGGTTTATTGCCGTCCTTGCTTGCCATTGCAAACCTTCCGATATCCCCAATGCCATAATTTTGACAATTCGCCTGATTTGCGCAGGTTGCGCAAGGGGCCGTTTTGGGCGCCGGCTCCCCCTAAAGCCTTCCAAGATCAAGCTTAAGTAAGTAGCAGAAGCAGTACAACCAAGCCCACGCATCGGTGGATATTTGGAGGTGCTTGCAGGCTCCGTCCCTTGTCATGCGAATAATTGTGAGACCACTAGGTGAATAAATCCTTAACATTGATGCATGTATACCACTGGCGCGAGAAACAAATTTATGCAGCCCTCCCGTGCGGTTGCGTGTCACTTTCGCACCTATTGGCGCTTGTACTGCTTCAGCAGTGACGAATAGCTCAAGCCAAGCCGCTTCGACGCTCCGGAAGCCATCTTCCGCGGGACTACACAACCGGCGCATCGGCCGTCTGTCTCGGCTTACGCGGAATGCCGCTACAATCCGGGGAAGGATGTGCAGCTTAATGTGAGGCCTTCGGCGAAGAGCATCGGCCAACCGGGCCGCGCGGCCCGGCAACTTGAGGTGGACCGCACGGGCTGAAACACCGTACACGATGTTGTGCGTGCAGTGTTAATTTGATATGCCGGCAAATCCGCGCGCAAAATGAGGTGTTGGCATGCAGTTCAGGCTATCCCGGCTCGTCTTCCTTGCGTTGCTTCCGGTATTTTCCGCCGGAAACGCCGTTTTGGCGCTGAACGCTCACGCTTCACCGCTGGCTGGCATCTGGCAAGGCCAGTACATTTGCGGCCAGGGTGGAACCGCGGTCACCGTGGAGCTTTCCGAGGCGGACGCGAATGGCGACGTCCACGGCGTCTTCACCTTCCGCAACATGCCGGGCAAGACCAATGTCAGCCCTGGCAAATTCGCGGTCTCGGGCAGCTACGACGCCAAGGCCGGCAAGCTCGAAATCTGGCCCGCGGGCTGGATTTTGCGGCCGCCTCGTTACGTACCCGTTGGCTTTTCCGCAAATTTGGATCTGGAGCGCGGCCAATTGACCGGCCACATGCACCATCACACCTGCTCGGCCATCGAGCTTGAGAGAACCGCGGGCTGACCTCGCGACATTGCTTGCAGCCTAAGCTGCGTCTTCCTCGGGCGGTTGTTTCAGCCATTTGAGGTAAAGCGGGCCGAACGGGTGGTATTGCTTGATTTCGAGATAGCCTTCGCGCGCGAGTTCCAGCGTGGCGCCGAAGCTTGAGGCCGTAACCGTCTTGCCGAGCAGGGATTGTGGGCTGAATTCCTCAAGGAACTTGTCGAGCGCGGCCCAGTCGGGCTCGCCGCCCAGGAGCGCGGACAAGCGCTCGCGCGCCTGTTTGATGGACCAGACCTCGCGTCCGCCCCATTTCACCTCGGTAACGGCATTGCGCTGGCGCTGCTCCGAATAGGCCTTGAGCAGATCGAAAATACTGGCGGAATAGATGCTCGACCGGACGACCCGGATGTTCTCTGGCATGCCGCGCGGAAACAGGTCGAGGCCGAGCCGCTTGCGGCCCATCATGCTTGCCAACGCCTCGCGCATGGCTTCGAGTCGCTTCAGGCGGAAGGCGAGCTGGGCGGCAAGCTCTTGCCCGGTCGGGCCATCTTGCTGCTGCTCCTTCTCGGGCAGAAGCAGCTTGGACTTGAGATAGGCGAGCCATGCCGCCATCACGAGATAGTCGGCGGCGACCTCAAGGCGCAGCGCGCGGGCCACCTCGATATATTCCAGATATTGCTCGGCGAGCCTTAGGATCGAGAGCTTGGCCAGATCGACCTTCTGGTTGCGCGCGAGCCCGAGCAGCAGGTCCAGCGGGCCTTCGAAGCCGTCCAGCGAGAGCACGAAAATATCGTCGTCGCCCTCCTCGGGCATGCGCTCGGGCGCTTCCCACTCGCCGGGCGCCGCCGCCGCTTCCGGTTCTGCCTGCCTGACCTCCGCCTCTTGGCTCACGTCCGATTCTCCGCTTGACACCCCAACCCCTGCCGTCCGCCTCTTCTGTCATCCCGGAAACGCCGCAGGCGTTATCCGGGATCGTTACAGGTGCCGACTCCCTTTGCGATCCCGGATACGGCGCTGCTCACCGTTCCGGGATGACGGCAGGAAACCGCTTGACACGTTAGCGCGCAGTTTGAGTGATTCACGCGAGCGCGGCTAGTGCTTCCGCGCGGGCTTCCTCTGCTTCCTCGCGGGCGAAGGCTTCCGGTTCCCTGCACGCGGCGAGGGCTGCCTCGAAACGGCGCAGCGCCGGCCCTTCGAGCGGAGGCGAGGCCAGGGCGACGGCGGCCACCTCCTCCATCTTGCCGTTGCAGTGCAGCGCCACGTCGCAGCCGGCGGCAAGGCTCGCGCGCGTGCGCTCCTCAAGCGTGCCCGAAAGCGCCCGCATACTGAGATCGTCCGACATCAGAAGGCCGTCGAAGCCGATAAAGCCGCGGATAACCTCGCCGATGGCCTTCGCCGAGACGGTGACGGGCGCGTCCGCATCGACGCCAGTGAAAACCACATGCGCGGTCATCGCCATCGGCAGGTGATTGAGTGCCCGGAACGGAGCGAAATCGGACGCCTGCAATTCATCGAGCGGCGTATCCACCACGGGCAGCGCGAGATGGCTGTCGGCCTTCGCCCGGCCGTGCCCCGGAATGTGCTTCATCACGGGCAGGATGCCGCCGGCAAGCAGCCCTTCCGCAACCGCGCCGCCCAGCGCGATGACGGTCTCGATATCCCCGCCATAGGCCCTGTCGCCGATGACGTTGTCGGCGCCAGGCACGGGCACGTCGAGCACGGGCGCGCAGGTGGTGTTGAAGCCGAGCGCGTGAAGATCGTACGCCATGGCGCGGGCGCACAGCCGGGCGGTGTTCGCCGCCCGCTCGCGATCCTTCCCGCTCAGGAGGCCGAAAGCGCGCGCGGCAGGGTAGCGCGGCCAGTATGGCGCGGACAGGCGCTGAACACGCCCGCCTTCCTGGTCGACCAGAACCAGAACCTCGCCCTGGGCCGCTTCGCGCGCATCCTCGATAAGGCGGCTCACCTGCTCCGGGCTTTGAACATTGCGCGCGAACAGGATGACGCCAGCGGGCCGCGCCGCCGTGAGGAAGTCCGCCTCGCCAAGCGAAAGCGTTAGGCCGGACAATCCGCAAATAAAAGCGCGCTGGAGCACGCGGCCTCCTTCATCTCGTATCGAACCTGGCTGGCTGTTTCCCCGCCCGCCTTCACCCCATGCCCCGAAAGCAGGCCGGCGAAAAGCGCGGCACGGGGCTCTGAACCGCAGTGCAACGCCATATTGGCTCTCGTACCTACTCCGGCGGTCCATTTTGGAGGCCGGAAACGCGGCTTTCCGATTTTGAAGCAATATAGCACGAAGTTCCCGAGTCACTAACCCGAAGTTCCAGGCATTTCCGCGCCGGGGATGGCCACAATGCCCGCGAGGCCGGCAAGGGTGAGAAGGAAGACGATCACAGGTAAGGGCCAAACTTTGAGTGCGCGGTTCGCTAGCACTTGCCGGGAACCGGCAATCCGTGCGGCGGCAGGCGGGGCTTTTCGAAAACGGCATCGAGCCTATATCTGCGCGGATGGTGTGAGCCGGGAGCAGGACCTTGGACGGCAAGCGCGCTGGTTTAAGCGTCAGCGTAGTAATGGGTGCGTGCGATATCTCCGCGCAAGACTGGGACGCCTGCGCCAATCCGCCCGGCCGGCCTTTCAATCCGTTCCTCGCGCACGCATTCTTTCTTTCGCTTGAGGAAAGCGGCTCGGCCTCGGCGAAGACGGGCTGGGCTCCGTGCCATCTCGCCTTGAAGGACGCAGGCGGCGCGCTTGCCGCGATCCTGCCCTGCTATCTCAAATCCCATTCCTACGGCGAATACGTTTTCGACCACGCCTGGGCGCAGGCCTATGAGCGGGCGGGCGGCCGCTATTATCCCAAGCTTCAGACTGCGGTCCCGTTCACGCCCGTGGCCGGCCCGCGCTTCCTCGTGCGTCCCGGCTTCCCGGAGAGCCATGCGCGCGAATACCTCGCGGCGGCGGCCATCGAAATCGCCAAACAGCAGCAGGCGTCTTCCTGGCATGTGACGTTCGCGCAGAAAGAGGAGTGGGAGGCGCTAGGGCTTTCGGGTCTGCTCCAGCGCACCGATACGCAATATCACTGGCACAATCGCGGCTACGAGGATTTTGCCGGCTTCCTCGCCGCGCTGTCTTCGCGCAAGCGCAAGACCGTCCGCAAAGAGCGCGAGCAGGCGCAAGCCTCTGGCGTGGCCATCGAATGGCTGACCGGCGCGGACATCGAGCCCCAGCATTGGGACGCCTTCTTCGCCTTCTACATGGACACCGGCAGCCGCAAATGGGGCTCGCCCTACCTGAACCGCGAGTTCTTCCGGCTGATTGGCGAGCGCATGGCTGACCACGTTCTGCTGGTCATGGGTAAGCGCGACGGGGACTACGTGGCGGGCGCCCTCAACTTCATCGGCGGCGATACGCTATACGGCCGCTATTGGGGCTGCCTCGAAACGCACAACTTCCTGCATTTCGAGGCGTGCTACTATCAGGCCATCGAATACGCCATCGCCAACAAGATCGCGCACGTCGAAGCCGGAGCGCAGGGCGAGCACAAGCTCGCGCGCGGCTATGCGCCCGGGACGACCTACAGCCTCCATTATTTCGCCGATCCGGGCCTCGCCTCCGCGGTTGCAAACTATTTACGGCAGGAGCGCATGATGGTCTCGCACGAGCAGGAGATCATGAGCGATAGCCTGCCGTACAAGCAGTGCGAATGAGCGCTGCGCTTTTGCGGTCGGGAGGCGGCCTTGGCGGCGGTGCCTAACCTTTGTGCGTCTTTTTTGCGGTGCACACCGGCGCAGCGCCCGGTTGCGCGGTTCGCAGTCAGGCTCAAGGCAGCTCAAGCCCTATCCCATCGGCTTTTTCGAAGTGCGGGAGGGGCTTCTTTTGGCTATGTTGCAGTGCGCAAAAAAGTGCGTCATGCTGCACTGCAAACAAGCTTAACGGCCGCAAGTCGCGGCAAGGAGCGAACCCATGAGTGAGGTTATCGCTTTAAGGCAGCCGGGCTTGGGTGCCGGCTCAGGCGAGCTTAAGGATCTGTACGAGGTTGGCGAGATTCCGCCGCTCGGCCATGTGCCTGAAAAGATGTATGCCTGGGTGATCCGGAAGGAGCGGCACGGCCCGCCGGATCAGGCCATGCGGATGGAGGTCGTGCCCACCTGGAAGCTCGACAGCCACGATGTGCTGATCCTGACCATGGCGGCGGGCGTCAATTACAACGGCGTCTGGGCAGCACTCGGCACACCCGTCTCGACGTTCGACGTACACAAGCAGCCCTATCACATCGCGGGCTCCGACGCGGCGGGCATCGTCTGGGCGGTTGGCTCCAAGGTGAAGCGCTGGAAGGTTGGCGACGAGGTCGTGGTGCACTGTAACCAGGACGACGGCGACGACGAGGAATGCAATGGCGGCGATCCGATGTTCTCGCCCTCGCAGCGTATCTGGGGCTACGAGACGCCGGATGGCTCCTTCGCCCAGTTCAGCCGCGTGCAGGACCGCCAGCTCATGCCGCGCCCGCAGCACCTGACCTGGGAAGAGAGCGCCTGCTACACGCTCACCATGGCGACCGCCTATCGCATGCTGTTCGGCCATCGCCCGCATGTGTTGAGGCCCGGCCATAACGTGCTGGTCTGGGGCGCATCCGGCGGCCTTGGCTCGTTCGCGGTGCAGCTCTGCGCGACGGCCGGCGCCAATGCCATCGGCGTCGTGTCCGAAGACGACAAGCGCGAGTTCGTCATGCAGCTCGGCGCGAAGGGGACCATCAACCGCAAGGACTTCAAGTGCTGGGGCCAGATGCCCAAGGTCGGCACGCCCGAATATGCGGAGTGGTTCAAGGAGGTCCGGAAATTCGGCGCGGCCATCTGGGAGCACACCGGCAAGGGCAACAATGTGGACCTCGTGTTCGAGCATCCGGGCGAGTCGACGTTTCCGGTCTCGGTCTTCGTCGTCAAGCGCGGCGGCATGGTCGTGATCTGCGCCGGCACCACGGGCTACAACCTCACCATGGATGCCCGCTATTTGTGGATGCACCAGAAGCGCGTGCAGGGCTCGCACTTTGCAAATTTGCTGCAGGCCAGCCAAGCCAACCGCCTGATGGTGGAGCGGCGCATCGACCCCTGCATGAGCGAAGTTTTCCCCTGGACCGACATCCCGAAAGCGCATATGCGCATGTGGAAGAATGAGCATCGCCCCGGCAATATGGCGGTTCTCGTAAGTGTGCCGCATACGGGCTTGCGCACCTTCGAGGACGCCGTCGAAGCCTCGAAGGCACGGTTTGGCTGACCGGGCGGTTTTCGTTCTTTTACCGGCGGAACGATAAAGAGAACGGAAGGCACGCATGACGGGAGCATCGGAGGACTTGTTGGTAGCGGTCTACGGTTTGCGTAGGGCCGCCGTGGAACGGTTTACGGGCAACGCCTACCAAAGCATTGCTAACGAGATCGACGAGCTGATCCAGCTGTTGGGCCCAGCGAGGGAAAACCTTCCGGTAGGCAAAGGCGCGGCATACGGCTTTGCCACAATGCTTGACGAGGTACGCCGGCTTGCGAGAACCAGCACATCGGGCAGCCAATACTCCGCGATAACGCATAAGCTCGACATTCTGGCGTCCCATCTGGCGTCAGGCGCGAGCGCGCCGGCACCCGCGGCGCGGGTAAGCGCAATACCTGCCGCAGTTGCGGCTCCTGCTTCCGCGTCAGTGGCCGCGACGGCGCCAGCCGCCGCCCTCGCGGTATCTGCCAGCGTTCCGGTTACGCCACCGGCAGGCTTACTGGAAGCCGTCTACGGTTTGCGCAGGGCCGCCGAAGCGCAGTTCATCGGCAACACCTACTATCAGGTTGCGAACGAAATCACCGATTTGACCGAGCTTTTGGGATTGCATAGCGGCAGCGTCCCGGTAGGCCAGGGCGCATCTTACGGCTTTGCCACCATGCTCGCCGAGATCCGCAAGGCCGCCGAAGCCTGCACCTCCACCGGCCGGCGTTCGGCGATTGCGCATAAGCTCGACGTGCTGGCCTCTTATGTCGCACCGGCCGCAACTGCCCCGGCGGCGCCGGCAAGCACTCCGGTTACGCCACCGGCGGGCCTGCTGGAAGCGGTGTACGGTTTGCGCAGGGCCGCCGAAGCGCAGTTCACGGGCAACGCCTACTATCAGGTTGCCAACGAAATCACCGATTTGACCGAGCTTTTGGGATTGCATAGCGGCAGCGTCCCGGTAGGCCAGGGCGCATCTTACGGCTTTGCCACCATGCTTGCCGAGATCCGCAAGGCCTCTGAAGCCTGCACCTCCACCGGCCGGCGTGCCGCGATTGCGCATAAGCTCGACGTGCTGGCGTCCCATTTGGCGCCTGCCACGCCGGCAAGCGAAAAGCCAGCCGCGGCTGTGGCCCCAGCTCCGGCGCATCCTGCCGCTCCGTCGCACCGCGAGGCCGAAGTGCTTGAAACGCGCAGCTCCGAGCCCTGCTCCATGGCGGAGCTTGCGCCCGTCGCTGCCGAGCCGGTGGCCGCGGCCGCCGAAGCCGCCCCCGCATGTCCTTTCCATGCGAAGTTCGAGGAGACGGCCGAACTGCTGGCGGCTGAGCCTGCCGCCGCCCCGATGCCTGCCGATCATGCGGATCTTGCAGCTGCCCACGAGGCGGCCCACGGCCCCAGTGGGGGAGTTTGCCCCTTCCATGCGATGCCTGCGGACACGGCAGGAGAGCCAACGGCCGAACCTGTGGCCGAGCCTGCTGCGCCCGTGTTGTCCGCCCTTGCCGGCCGCGAGAAGATCGCGAGCTTCGACGAGCTTGCCGCCACCTCGAAGGCACGGGTGGAGCAGGTAGCCGCGAGCCTTGGCGTTGTCCCCGCGCATCATGTGGCACCTTCGCAGCCCGAGCCCGAGGCCGAGGCGGCCCCGGTTGCCACGGTTATAGCCGCTGCCGAGCCAGCCCCGGCAGCGGTAGAGGCCCCCGGTGAACGGAGGTTAGAAAGTCGAAGCTCCGGAGATGCAACCCCAGCCTTGGAGTGCGTGGAACCCGTCGTCGTTCCCGCAAAGGCCGCTGCGGAACCTCGCGCTCAAGAAGCTGCGCCGGATTTGGGATCACCGGCCGCTAAAGGCCAAGCTGCCGGCGGCGATGAAATAGCCGCCGGAAAGGGGGCAGCCATGGAAACTGCTGCAAAGCCAGCGGTTGCCGCCGCCTCCGGCCTAGCGCCGGGAGCCGTGGCCGGGGCGCCTGTGCAGAAGATCGAAGTCAAGCTGGCCGAGCCGAAGCGGAAGGAACCCAAAAACCTTTTCAAGCTTTGGCTCGATCTGGCCTTCGGCCGCAAGGACTAAAATGCTCTTGCGCCGAGCCGGCGCGGCGGTATCCGTTCCGGCGAAAGCGCATAAGGGAGTTGGTGCCCTGAATGGAGGGCATTACCCCTCACCCGGTCCCTCTCCCAATGGGAGAGGGACGGTGTTGTACACTCCGAGGTCTATTCGGGCGTCCGTTCTCCCGTAGGGAGAAGGACAGGATGAGGGGTTGCGTGCTCCGTTCATTAGCTAGGAAGGAAACGCGATGAGCCTTGACGCTGGATCGAGCCACAACGCCAGCGCTGTTGTGGCGCCTAATCTGCGTGAGCTTTGCCAGGAGGCTGCCCGCAATGCGGAGCAGCTTTTGGGGCGGGCTTCGTCGGCGGTCCGCGCCAGGGTCACGCGGGATGGCGCGCTCAACGCGGAGGCGATCGAGCGCGAACAGCACGCCTGCCACGGCCTCGCTTGGCTTGCCACCTACGCCGAGGCCATCAAGCAGATGGCGGCCTATGCGGAGCGCCTGACCGAGGCTGGCCGCTTCGGCGAGATGGAAGCGCTGCTCACGCAGACCGGCGTTGGCGAATATGCGGCGCAGATTCTGGGCGGCATCCCGATGAGCCAGTCGGAGATGGTGCGGCTTCGCGACCTCGATGTGGCATCCGGGGACGCCCACGCCTTCGCGAGTGCGGGCGTGATGGCGCTCATCAGGGCGAATTCGCCGGCGGCGCGCGCGCGGCTCGTCGAACTGATCCGCCAAGCCGAAGGCTCCGGCCATTTCGGCGAAAGCGGCGTGGACGAGACGCTCGAAGCCATGCGCGGCGAGATGCGCCGCTTCGTCGAGGCGGAGGTTAAGCCGCACGCCCACGAATGGCATATGAAGAACGAATACATCCCGCTCGAAATCATCCACCAGATGAACGAGCTGGGCGTTTTCGGCCTCACCATCCCGGAGGAGTTCGGCGGGCTGGGGCTTGGCAAGGAAGCGATGTGCGTCGTCTCCGAGGAGCTNNAGCGGCGAGGTGCTGCCCACGGCGGTCTTCACCGAGCCCAACACCGGCTCCGACCTTGCCTCGCTCAAGACGCGCGCCGTCCGCGACGGGGACGTTTACAAAATCACGGGCCAGAAGACCTGGATCACGCACCCCGTGCGCGCCGACCTGATGACCGTGCTGACGCGCACGAACCCTGCCGAGCCCGGCTATCGCGGCCTTTCCATGTTTCTGGCCGAGAAGCCGCGCGGCACGGACGGGAACCCGTTCCCGGCACCCGGCATGAGCGGCGGCGAGATCGAGGTGCTCGGCTACCGGGGCATGAAGGAATACGAGATTTCCTTCGATGGCTTCGAGGTGCCGGCCGGGGCACTGCTCGGCGGCGAGGAGGGGCAGGGCTTCAAGCAGCTCATGCAGACCTTCGAATCCGCGCGCGTGCAGACGGCGGCCCGCGCGGTGGGCGTGGCGCAATCCGCCATGGACCTCGCCCTGCGCTATGCGAGCGAGCGCCAGCAATTCGGCAAGCCGATCGTTAATTTCCCGCGCGTCTCGGACAAGATCGCCATGATGGCGGCCGAGACCATGATCGCGCGCCAGCTCACTTATTTCGCCGCGCGCAAGAAGGATGGCGGCCACCGCTGCGACCTCGAAGCGGGCATGGCGAAGCTGCTGGCCGCGCGCGTGGCCTGGGCGGCGGCGGACAGCGCGTTGCAGATCCACGGCGGCAACGGCTTCGCGCTCGAATACCAGATCAGCCGCGTGCTCTGCGACGCCCGCATCCTGAACATCTTCGAAGGCGCCGCGGAAATCCAGGCGCAGGTCATCGCGCGCCGGCTGCTGGAAGTGAGGAACTGACCAAGTTGCGCCAGCCGCTCCGGCTACTCCGGCGCCGCCGCATCGCCCAAAGAAACTGCCCCCGCCGGGTTCCGGGGAAGGCGGGGGCTTTGACGGCAAGATGGGAAGAACCGTCCGCACCACAATGGCACGCCCCGGCTGACGAAACGCTGACCGGCCGCCTGCGCTGACGGGGCTAAGGCTGCGCCCGCGCATAATGCGGGGCCCAGCGCTAGACCGCACACTGCCATTCGCGCTCAAGGCCGCGCCCGCGCGTTTGTTTTCCGCATTCCTGGCGCCGGGTCTTAACACTTTTGGGGCAGTCCCGCCCCGGCCGGCATCGCCTTTCGACTGTTACCTATTGTAGCCGATGCGCCTTGCGAAAGCGTTAATTCGATAAGTATTTGATATACAACAAATACAAATTGAAAGCTGTTTCCGCGAGGTGCGAACTTAACCCGTCGTTAGGGTTAATTCGGAATCCGCGTCTATATTTAACGTACGTTTTGAAACGTAGAAATCGACTTGAAGCACGGAAATTTTCGCAGAAATCGTACTGTTTGTACCATCGCGATTCTGAATTTACCTCGTTCGCATTAACCGCTATACGCGCCTACGCAAAACGAACGGCTTTTTAATCCGCGCCGCCGCCGGCGATCTCGCCGCTACCGCTCCCCGTTCCCCACCAGCACGAACGGCGCCCAGACGCTCGGATGCGCGAAGCGCCCGCCTTTGGCAATGACCGCCGCGATGGACCCGCGCAGCGCCTCGGCGCGGCCCATCTTGGGGTTGGCCTTCATGGCGTTCACCGCGCCCGTGGTGATGGCGACGGCGGCGGCGGAATCCACATACCAGTGCGAGACAAGCAGCGAGCGCGCGCCGGCATAGAAGAACGCGCGGGCGAGCCCCGACATCGCCTCGGCGCCCTCGGCGGACCCGGCTGCCGTGTTGCAGGCCATCAGATTCTGAAGACTTCTAGCCTACAGCCACGGGCTTTCCGCATCGACTAGACCCAACCCTAGCCACAGCGCCTTTTTGTCTCAATTCGTACGTGAGGCAGCTTTTGGACGCCACCACAATCGCAGAGATCCGGGCTGAGCGGCTTTCTAACAAACCGTTAACAAGCGAGCAACCCCGCGCCGCTACAATCTTGGGTGGCCGTCCTTGGCATTGAATCTGAGTAACTAACGAGTAATAGCCATGCGCATAGACATTCAAATCGATCCAAACAAGGCATTAGGCGGGCCGGAATATCGGCCGTATTTTGAGATCGAGCTTTCAGCAACCGGCGAAGCGTCGGCGAGTGTGGGCGAGCGGCACAGCTCCGAAGACGCCACAACCTTTGATGTATGGAACCAGCGGGCGCTTGTGTGGCGGGGCATGCTTTCCCAAGGCTGCCGCGTGCTCCCGGACCCTAAGGCAATCGAGGCTATCGTTGCCGAAGCTGAACCGCTCCTAAACCGCATAGCGGCCGGGCACACTATCGCGTGGAACAGCGCCAGCAATGCTGGTCAGCTTAACGCCGATGCAGCCGAAGCGAGCAAGGAACTGAAAGGGCTCATAAGTGAATCCGCCTGGGTGGATTCTGAGCGGCATGTCTGGACGGCTTCCGACTGGATTGCAGCCGAAGGAGCGGCCCGCGTTGCCAGGGGCTATGGGTTAACGGCCGATTCCAGCCCGGAAGATTTCGAGGAAGTGGGCAAGCGCATGGTGTCGGATGCTGCGGCCGATAGCGTGATGCTGACCGACATCGAGGCGGCCTTGGGGGCTATGCGCTTGGCGCTAAAGGAGTAAGCACCTTGGACGCTTTCACACAGCCTGCATCGAGGCTGCTTTGTGGAGCAGTGAGCTTGATGGTGACTTTTCAGCAGATGACTTATCGCCGGAAGCTCTAGCCAAGATTGAGAAGGATTGCGCCGCGTAGCAGGCTGCACTAGAAGCTGACGCTTGGCCGTGGTAGTAGTCAAGATTCATAAGAGGTGCGTGCCGTTATGACGATATGCCACCCATACTAGCCTAATATTTTTTGATAATGCTTGCGGCGAGCGGACTATTTTTCTCGATAACATAGGTGATAAGGAGTTTGGTCGGCTTTGCCTTGGCCTCCATGCCACGCACTTTCACAATCGGGATCGGGGCGGTATCGCCCGGCCTTAAATGCTTTTCGGGCTCTCCTTCGATGATCAGGCTGGCTTCACCCTCAAGAACCAGGGCCGTCACGCTATGCACGATCCCCTCCAGGACCTCAGCGGTATCGCCCGCCTTTAAATGCCTGTCTTGCTCTCCTTCGATGACCAGGTTGGCTTCACCCTCAAGAATATAGAGCGTCTCAATGCCTAGGTGAGTGTGGTGGGATACGCTAGCGCCGGAGTCAATCTCGACGATATATAGCACTGTAACGTATTCTGTTCCTGGGATTGCCGTGCTCTGAATCATCGTTCGCTTGATACCTTCGGCGCTGCCGGACAGGCCAGAGTTTCGAAGAGCGTCCGCGTCGAGCGAGGCGAATAACCGCAAATGCGTTTCGTGCCCAGTGGTCGGTTCAACTGCCATTGCAAATTTCCTTTCGTGCTGCGATTGAACGCTCCAGCTATCATAAAGACCGCTTATTATTACAGCAGGCTGCCTTGCGCAGGGCTTAATCAAGTGACCGGGCGTGAAGGTTCATGTGCGGCCTTTTGCCGGTCGAAGCCGCCAGCGAGAAAGCCGCAGAGAAAGGCAACACCGAAGAAGCGGAGCGGAAGGCGGCGGAAGCTGAGCAGCTAGCAGCCCTGGCAATCGAGGCGGGCGCACCGGCTCAAGCTGGCGGACGGGAACCTGTAAAAGTTTAGGAATACTCAAGCGCCACTTTATAGAGCGGGGCATTTATAGCGCGGCGGTCGTAGCGGCTTGCTAGTGGCTGTTCTGCTAGGGTAGTTGCTTGGCGATATTGCGCCGCTGACCGTCTTTAACGGCGTGTCAATCGGCGAGAACGCGGCCCGGATCATGAAGCTACAGCAAGTTGTCTCTGGCTTCCTGATTGACGAATACAGCCGGAATCACGTCATACCCGGAGGCAACCCAAGACTAGACGCGTTGGCGGAAGAAGTTGAATTGACTCCCGGCAAAGTGATTATTTGGGCTCAATTCAAGAAGGACATGGATCTTATCGCCCGCACCTTGCGCCCGCTTGGCGTGCCGTTTGTCGAGTATCACGGCGATATAAACGAGTCTAAGCGTGCGCGCGCGCTGGAATTGTTCCGGGACGATGAACGCTACAAAGTCTTTCTTGGACAACCACAAGCAGGCGGGCGGGGTTTGGAGCTGCTTGCGGATAAAATAATCTGGTATTCGCACACCTGGAGCGC
>PMBZ01000094.1:0-870 GCA_003153975.1 Hyphomicrobiales bacterium | reverse complement strand
GAGATCGCCGCAGAGGTAGCCGGAAAGGGCTTGAAAGCCGTCTTGGCCGGACTCGCGGCCCGGTAAGAACGGCGGGAAAACTCAAAACGGAAAATCCGTTTTGAGTTCTGAGGCCGAAACGCCAGATTAACGAAGGTTTACATATGTATCAAGATTCGATCTTTTCCCAAACAATTTTTAAGCAAAAGTACAGCCATAACGGGCGCTATACTTACCCCGAACTGTGCGCGATCCTAGTCGAGGAAGTTTGCCAAGCCGATATGTCCAAGCAGGACAAGGCCGATCTCACTCAGATTATGACGCGCAAGCAGTTTATTCCGGGCGGGCGCTATCTCTATTATGCCGGAAGGCCCGTAAAGTTCTATAACAACTGCTTCCTGCTCAAGGCCGAAGAGGACAGCCGCGAAGATTGGGCCGATCTGTCATGGAAGGCGGAACGCTGCTTGATGGTTGGCGGCGGCATCGGCGTAGATTACACGGCATATAGGGGAGAAGGGCAGCCGTTAAGCCGCACTGGCGGGCAATATCGCCACGGCGCTATTGGGGCCTCTCCCAAAGATGCACATGATTAACCCGCATTACCGGCACGGGATGCAAAGCGGCTAGCGGCGCGGTCAAGACTCTATAAAAGTTTAGCGATAGAGAAGCGCGGGCGTAGCGCTTGTGCGTGCGGGGCATTGTACGTTGGATATATCAGGCG
Organism: Hyphomicrobiales bacterium; assembly: GCA_003153975.1. Taxonomy (GTDB): domain Bacteria; phylum Pseudomonadota; class Alphaproteobacteria; order Rhizobiales; family Rhodomicrobiaceae; genus Rhodomicrobium. Next base: position 170 of record PMBZ01000094.1, on the reverse strand, counting down.
ATTAGATCCGCAAGTCCGATTCCGGGATAAAAGAGTCTTGGAGTCCGCAACCGCTAGATGTATATTCCCCCACATGGAAGACGAACTGTGGATGACGACTAAGCAAGTCTGCGAGCGACTCGGGTATAGCCGATACGGCTTGCACGATGCACTTTCACGCCTTGCCATAA
>PMBZ01000007.1 GCA_003153975.1 Hyphomicrobiales bacterium | reverse complement strand
CCTACGCACAGCTCAGACAGAGCTTCCGGTAAAGCCGCCCGTGCGCACCCCGCAAGAAAGCGAAGCACATGCCAGTCCAAGCTCAAGCCAGTCTCGCTAGCCCCATACTTGCCGAAATACCGCGCATGCGGGCATACGCCCGGCTGATGACAAACGACCGGTCCGGCGCGGACCGGCAGGTCGAGGAAGCTTTGAATTGTGTAGTAGCCGATGACATCCGCTGGACCGGTGGCGATCGACTGCGGGTTGCGCTCTTTAAGATCCTGCGCGGCATTCTCGTCCGTGATCGCGGCCCGGTGCTCCTTCAAGGAGTCCGCGACCCATACGGCATGTTTTGCTACTCATTCGCCGCAATTGGCCGGGCGAACACCCGGGACCGGACGGTGACAGACGTTGGCCCCGCACTCTTGCAGCTGGGTTTTGAGGTCCGTGAAGCGATCGTTCTTTCCGCGGCTGCGGGGTTCACCGATCTGGAGATCGCCGAAATCTGCGAATGTACGCGGGAGATCGTCGAAGAACGGGTACAAAACGGCCGCGCACGGCTTGCGGAACTTTTAAGCGTGGAATTTTCCGATGACCTCAACCCAGTGACGGCCCCGGCAGCCGCTGTGGAAGCTGCGGATGCTAACGTTGTGACTGCCGCCTGATGATACGCTCTTATGGTGGGCGCCGATCAAGGCACTCTAACGTGGGCCAGTTCAATGGTCTTTCGGCCGCACCGTCGATGCCGGCCATGCTTCCGGTCGTGACAAATGAGTAGATTGGGGCACATTGACTCTTTCTGTGAGCAGGCACTTGGCAGGCTGGCTTACCGCAGTCTTGGCGCGCGATACCGCTGTCAACCGGGATCGCCTGCTAACGGGAATGATTGTCCCCTGTCAGCGAAAGCGAGGCGTCGATGACTGCCCTCCAAGACCCGTCCAAGCGCGAGTATTCCGAATACGTGCTTCTCACGCCAGATGAGATGGCAGATGTGGATCGCAGAGCCATCGCCTGGGGCGCAAGCGGGTTCGACCTTATGGAGGCAGCGGGGCGCGCGGTTGCCGAGGCGGTTTGGTCGCGCCGGACCATGGGCCCCGTGACTGTCCTCTGTGGACCCGGGAACAATGGCGGCGACGGTTTCGCAGCCGCACGCCATCTCGCGGCTATTGGGTGGCCGGTGCGGCTCGCGCTGCTGGGGTCCCGTGATGCGCTTGCCGGCGACGCGGCGCGCCATGCCGGCTTGTGGCAGGGAGCCGTTTTCGCCAGATGTCCTCGATGGAGCAGAGGCCGTGGTCGATGCGATCTTCGGGGCGGGTCTATCGCGGGCTGTCGACGGTGCCGCCGGCGCGATGATCGCGGCCTTGAAAGAACGTAAAACCCCGGCTTGGGCCGTCGATATACCGAGCGGCGTCGATGGCGCAAGCGGTTCTGTCAGGGGCGTCGCCGCGCCCGCCGAAGTAACAGTCACCTTCTTTCGCAAGAAGCCGGGGCACGTCCTGTTTCCGGGGCGTTCGCTGTGCGGCACCATTGTGCTGGCCGATATCGGCATCCCAGCCTCGGTCCTCGAAGAGATCACGCCAAAGACCTTCGAGAACGCGCCAGGCCTCTGGCTCAGCCGTTATCCATGGCCATCGATCAACGGATACAAATATATGCGTGGCCATGCCTTGGTACTCGGCGGCGAGGAGATTACTGGCGCCAGCCGTCTGGCCGCACTCAGCGCGATGCATGTTGGCGCCGGGCTTGTCACGCTTGCGGCGCCTCAGCCGGTCTGGACGGTCTATGCAACGTCGCTCACGGGCGTCATGGTTCGCCGATTCGAGGGGCTGGAAGGCTTTAGCGCCCAGCTTGCCGATAAGCGCATAAACGCAATAGCGATCGGACCTGGCGCGGGCGCCGGGCCCGTGACGCGGCAATATGTGATGGCTGCACTCGCGACGAAACGCGCGGTGGTGCTTGACGCCGATGCGCTGACATCGTTTGCCGATGAGCCGGAACTTCTGTTCCGCGCTGTGTCCGGTCCCTGCGTGTTGACGCCACATGAGGGCGAGTTCGTCCGGCTGTTCGATTTCAAGGGGGACAAACTGGAAAGAGCGAGGCGCGCCGCGGTCAAGAGCAACGCGGTTGTGCTGCTGAAGGGAGCGGACACGGTCATTGCCGCTCCGGATGGGCGCGCGATCATTAATTCGAACGCGCCTCCGCAACTCGCAACAGGCGGAAGCGGCGACGTTCTCACAGGCTTTGTCGCGGGGCTGCTCGCACAGGGGCTCGATGCCTTCGACGCGGCCGCGGCTGCCGCATGGCTACATGGCGAGGCGGCAACTCAGATGGGGCTCGGGCTCGTCGCGGAGAAGTTGCCGGAGGCTTTGCCCGAAGTTCTGCAGAGGCTCAAGCGCCAGCGTTGAATGGAGCCCTCCCGAACTTGGGGAAAGCAATGCAAGCGATGGTTTTGAAGAAGCTTAAGACTGCGCTCGAATGGACCGATCTGCCCAACCGGGAACCGGGGCCGGGCGAAATCCGCGTCAAGGTAGCAGCCTGCGGCGTCTGCCGCACCGACCTTCATGTGGTCGATGGCGAGTTGCCGAACCCCAAAATCCCGATCGTTCCCGGGCATGAAATCGTTGGGCGGATCGATGCGATCGGGGCTGGCGTCAAGGGACTTGAAATAGGAGAGCGTGCCGGTAAGCACGATCACGCTGTTTGAT
>PMBZ01000083.1 GCA_003153975.1 Hyphomicrobiales bacterium | reverse complement strand
ATATCCGGTCCGCGCTCGCCAACTACACCATCGAGGGGTCGCTCGGCCATCTGCTCGACGCCCGCGCAGACAGCATCGAAGACACCTCCTTCAGGGTCTATGAGATCGAGGAGTTGATGGCGCTCGGAGAGAAGAACCTGATCCCGGTGCTTCTCTACCTCTTCCGCGATTTCGAGCGCTCGCTGACCGGCGCCCCCGCCCTGCTTCTTCTCGACGAGGCTTGGGTCATGCTCGGCCATCCGGTTTTCCGGGAGAAAATCCGCGAGTGGCTCAAGGTGCTGCGCAAGGCCAATTGNNATTGCCCGACCAAGATTCTGCTGCCCAACGAAGAGGCCGATAAGATGGGCTCGGGCGCGATCGCCGGTCCCGGCGACCTGTACCAGCTTATCGGCCTGAACGAGACCGAGATCGATCTCATCAAGAGCGCGACCAAGAAGCGCCACTACTACTACACGAGCGCGGAAGGCCGGCGGCTGTTCGACCTGAGGCTAGGCCCGGTCGCGCTAGCCTTCATGGCCGTCTCTTCCCGCGACGATCTCGCCCGGGTCCGGGCCCTCATGCAGACTCATGGAGAAAATTGGACGCGGCCTTGGCTTGAACATCGCGGCCTCGATCCAGAAGCTGTTTTTGGGAGCATACCGGAGGTATATCGATATGAAGAAGCTGCTTAAATTCGCGGGTCTGGCGATCGTTGCCATAGCCTGGGCTTCGGCCGCGCAGCCAAGCTTTGCGCAGTGCGCTGGCGCATGCGCGAGCGAGCTGACCCAGCTGTTGAACATGGCGAAGCTGGTGGACCAGCTTGCCACTCAAGGCAAGCTCCTCACGACAGGCAACGCGCATTTGCAAATTGCCACCGTGAATACAACGCCTTTTGCCTCCCTATCGATGAGCAGCAATGGTTCCGGCCTGCAATCTTACAATTCAACGTTGTCAAGCAGCGGCACAATCTCCTTTGCCGCCCCGAACCTCATGAGCTTGTTCACCTCGCAAAATAGTAATTACAACAGCTACGTGTCGTCGCAACAAACCAGCGCGACGGCTGCTGCCAAATTTCAGCAGTGGTCGACGAACACCAATCAAAGCGTGCTCTCGACCCTGCAAGCAGGCCAGCTTCAATCGACCGCGATGACCGGTACAGAGCAAACCACGCTGTCCGGCTTGAAAACTCAAATCGGCTCCGCGCAGGGCAATCTGCAGATAGCGCAGGCAAACGGCAGCGCCATACTTTTTACTGCCCAGGAGCTGCAATCGCTGCGCCAGCTCCTCCTGACGCACACCAGCCTTCAATCCAACGCCATTCAAACGCAGTCCGACAAGGACACTTCGCAGCAGGCTGCCTGGCGCACTTTCGTTAACACGCAAACCATCCAGACAAGCGGAGGCCAGCGGTTCTAATGAGGCAGCTGTCAATCACCTATTTGCCCATGCAGCGCTTGAGAAGCGGCCTCTTCTGGGCCGCTCTCGCTTCTGGGATCGCCTTTGCGATAATTCTCGCTTCGGTCGCCGTGCTCGTCCTAAGCACGGGCTCGGCATCGGCGGCCGAGACTACGAGCAATAGCCTCGATACGATTGTGCAGCGTTACCAGCAAGCCGCGCAGAGTTGGGAAAGCACGCTCAAAACCTATGCCCAGACACTGTTCTGGCTCTTGGCAACCATCGAAATAACCCTTGCGGGTATCCGGCTTGTCTTGAAGGGCTCCGATTTCGGCGAATGGGCGTCCGAGCTTGTAAATCAGATCCTGTACATCGGTTTCTTCGCGGCGCTCCTTCAAAATTCGACCGGGACGAACTCGTGGGCGAGCGTGATCGTCCAGAGCTTCCGGAACGCGGCTAATTCAGCCGTCCAAGGGTCTGGCGGCGCAAGCATGATGGCGCCTTCCGACATCTTCGGGATCGGGCTCAGCATGGCAAATAAGGTGCTGGATCAGACCAGCATCTGGAGCCCTGGATCGAGCGTGGGACTCATTATCTTCGCCCTCGTGCTTCTCGTTTGCTTCGCGTTGATCGCAGCCTTCCTCGTCCTCGCCCTGGTCGAATCCTATATCGTCATTTCGGCCGGAGTGATCTTCATGGGCTTCGGCGGATCGCGCTTCACGAAGGATTACGCGCTCAAAATCTTGATTTATGCCATGAGCGTCGGCGCCAAGCTCTTCGTAATGCAATTGATTGTCGGGCTTGGTCAGCAGATCTTCAATCAGCTCATGCAGAATTTTCAGACCAACACCTCCGACCTCCTGGTCGCGGTAGGTTCCGCCATCGTTATGCTTGCACTCACCAAGATCATTCCAGACATGATCCAAGGGCTCCTCAACGGTGTGTCGGCCGGCAATGGCGGCGTTCTGAGCGGCATGGTTGCCGGCGCGGCTGCCGGTACGGCCGCAGGCGTTGCGAGCAGCGTCATGGCGGGAGGCAGCGACTACTCACTCGCCAGCTCGCAATCGGGCGTTGGCGGCTTGCGCGGCTTTCCAGGGAATATGGCGCGTGCGGCTGGCAACCTTGCTTCGGCGGCATATAGCACGGTCGGAGATCGCCTGAGCGGCCGCGCGCACTTTGGCACCTTTGGGGGGCAAATGGCGCGCAGCATGGATGAAAAGGCCGACGGCCTGAAGAAGAAGTGACGGCGGACGGCAGCATCGGGTTTGAAACGAGGGGTTCATGAGAAGCAAGACAACAGCCGCCCAAGCCATCCCAAATCCTTATTTGGATGCGCGGCGGGAATGGAATGAGCGCTACGGCAGCTACATTGCCCAGGCAAGAAATTGGCGGTTTGCAGCGGTTGTCGCGCTGCTTCTCGCCCTGGTCTGTGCGGGCGGCCTCATCCATGTCGCGAGCCAAAGCCAGATCGTTCCGTACATCGTGCAAATGGATAGCCTCGGCCAGGCCGCCGCCGTCGAGCGGGCGGGCGCCGTGCCCTTCAAACCGGATAACCGGCTTATCGTGGCGAGCCTTGCCCGCTGGGTTGCCGCTATCCGTTCCATTTACACGGACGCCGGCGCACAGCGTGTCCTCCTCAAAGAGGGCTATGCCATGGTGAACGAGCGGGGTGAGAGTTACGCGAAGCTCAACGAGTTTATGCGTAGCCACGATCCCTTCGCGCGTGCCCAAACCGAGACCGTCACCGTTGAGGTGGCGAGCGTGCAGCCTTTGAGTGCCGATAACTGGCGCATCGAATGGCGGGAAGAGACGCGGGGCCGCGATGGCTCGGCGCCAGCTATCGGCACTCAAAGGCTGCACGCTCGCCACCTCGACGGTG
>PMBZ01000243.1:31478-37147 GCA_003153975.1 Hyphomicrobiales bacterium | reverse complement strand
AAGATCCTGCCCTATCTCGACATTCCATTCCAGCACGCCTCGCCGCGCGTGCTGAAGGCGATGCGCCGCCCCGCGAACCAGGAGAAAACCCTGGAACGCATCGAGCGCTGGCGGGCCATGGTCCCGGACCTTGGCCTCCGCTCCACCTTCATCGTGGGCTTCCCCGGCGAAACCGAGGAGGAATTCGCGTTCCTGCTCGATTGGCTGCGCGAGGCGCGGCTGACGCGCGTGGGCTGCTTCAAATACGAGAATGTGGAAGGTGCCGCGAGCCGCGCGCTGGAGGGCCATGTGCCGGAGGAGGTGAAGGCCGCGCGCTACGAGCGCTTCATGGCCGTGCAACGCGAGGTGAGTGCCGGGGTTTTGGCCTCGCAGGTGGGAAAGACCGTCGAGGTGCTGATCGACGAGGTGGACGAGGACGGCGCCATGGGCCGCAGCGCCTGGGACGCGCCGGAGATCGACGGTTCCGTGTTCATTGGCGACGGCCAGGAGCTGAAGCCCGGCGATCTCGTCCGCGCCACGGTCACGGATTCGGACGACTACGATCTTTGGGCGGATTTGGAGGCGGTGTGAATGTGGATGGCTTGGGGCAAGGAACTGAGCGCATCTCCCCTCACCCTGTCCCTCTCCCCATGGGAGAGGGAACGCCCGCTCAACGGGTACAGCCGGACTCCCTCTCCCATGGAGAGAGGGCTGGGGTGAGGGGAGATTCCCTTCGATCATGGCACCACCGCGCATCATAGAGGAGCGATGAGCCTGAACCACATCCATCCCGTTGAGGACTACCGGCACGAGCATGTATTCCTGGGCGCCCGCCATGGCGAGAATGAGCGGCGGGTCTGGATCGTTGTCGTTCTGACCACAATCATGATGGTCGCCGAGATCGCGGGCGGCACGGTTTTCGGCTCGCTGGCGCTGCTCGCGGACGGCTGGCATATGTCCACGCACGCCGCCGCGCTCGCGATTTCGGCGCTCGCCTACTACTTCGCCCGCCGCCATGCCCGCGACGAGCGCTTCGCCTTCGGCACCGGCAAGATTGGCGATCTTGCCAGCTTCGCGAGCGCCATCATCCTGGGCATGATTGCCCTGCTCATTACCTTCGAGGCCTTCGATCACCTCGTCCATCCGATTGCCATCGCCTATGACGAGGCGCTCGCTATCGCGGTGCTGGGCCTTGGCGTGAACCTTGCGAGCGGATGGCTGCTGCGCGAGGACCACACGCACGATCATCATCATGCCCACAGCCACGGGCACGGCCACGATCACAGTCATGGCCAGCACGACCGCGACCTCAATCTGCGCGCGGCCTATGTCCACGTGCTGGCCGATGCGCTGGTTTCGGTGTTTGCCATTGGCGGCTTGATAACGGCGAAGTTTGGGGGGTGGGCGTTCATGGACCCCCTTGCCGGGCTCGTGGGCTCGGCCGTAATCGTGAGCTGGTCCATTGGCCTCGCCAAGCAGTCTGGCGGCATTCTGATCGACGCCGTGCCCGACCCGGCCCTGGCGGCGCAGATGCGTAAGAGGCTCGAAACCGATGGCGACGCCATCTCAGACCTGCATCTGTGGCGCGTCGGCCCCGGCCATTACGCGGCGATGGTGTCGATCCTCTCCGGCAATCCCAAGCCACCGCAAGCCTATAAGAGCAAGCTTAAAGGCCTGCCCAGGCTCAGCCATGTGACCGTCGAGGTGGAGCGCTGCCCCGACCCCGATTGCAGAACTTAGTACGCCCCGCGGGAAATCCCGCCCCGTTTGCCGCTCGCCTGCTAAGCGCACTTCCGGCGCGGGCTACCAGGCCTTTGCGGGCACGCGACGTTCTTTGCTGGCGGATCGAACCGTGCGCTAAAGCTCACCCATGCGCGCGAGTATGGCGGCATGGCTGAGGATGCCATTCTTGAGGCATTTGAGTTCGAACTTCTCGTTCGGGCTATGGATGCGGTCGTCGGCAAGGCCGAAGCCCACCAGGATGGAATCCAGGCCCAGCTTCTCCTTCACGTCGCCCACGACGGGGATGGAGCCGCCGCAGCCGATCATCGCCGCGGGCTTGCCGTAGATATCGGCGAGGCCGGCGCGCGCGGCTTGCATGAACGGCCCGCTGCTTGGCACGAGAATGCCGGCCGAGGCACCCATCTCCTCGATGCTCCATTTGCAATCCGGCGGCGTGCGCTCGTTCAGAAACGTCCGCAAACCCTGCAAGATCTTGGCGGGGTCCTGATTGGGCACCGTGCGGAAGCTCAGCTTGGCGGAGGCGCGGGTGGCGATGACGGTCTTCGAGCCAGGCCCGGTGTAACCGCCCCAGACGCCATGCAGGTCGCAGGTTGGCCTTGCCCAAACGCGCTCCAGAACCGTGTAGCCGGCCTCGCCCACGGATTGCGTCAGGCCGATCTCGCTCAATAAGGCGGTCTCGTCGAAGGGAAGTGCTGCCCAGGCCTGCCGCTCTTCCGCCGATAGCTCCGCAACATCGTCGTAAAAGCCCGGGAGCCGCACGCGGCCGTCAGGCCCGTGAAGCTGGCCCAGGATTCCGGTGAGCGCGTTGAGCGGGTTGACCACCGCGCCGCCATAGAGCCCCGAATGCAGGTCGCGGGACGGGCCTTCCAGCGTCACCTCGGCATAGACGTTGCCGCGCAGCCGGTAGGTGATCGCGGGGGTGTCGATATCCCAGGAATTGGTGTCGGAAATGATGGCAATCGCGGCCTTGCCAAGCGAGGCGGCGTGCTGCGAGAGGAAGCCCGGAAGCGATTCACTGCCGCTTTCCTCCTCGCCCTCGATCAGCACCGTCACCGTGACCGGGAGGGTGCCATGCACGGCCTTCCAGGAGCGGAAGGCTTCGAGGAAGGTCATCACCTGCCCCTTGTCGTCCACGGCCCCGCGCGCCACCACGCGCTTGCCGTGCGGGCCGTCCACGATGGCGGGCTCGAAGGGCGGGCTTTCCCAAAGCTCAAGCGGCTCGGGCGGCTGCACATCGTAATGGCCGTAATAAAGGAGGTGCGGAGCGTCCGGGCTTTCAGCCTCGCAATGCGCCACCAGGATCGGATGGCCCGGCGTCTCGTGCAGCCGCGCCGTAAAGCCGAGGGCAAGGAACTCGCCGAGCAGCCAGGCGCCCGCGTGCTTCACCTCGTCCTTGTAGGCGGGATCGGTCGAAATCGAAGGGATGGTCAAAAACTCGATATAGCGCGAAACCGCCGCACCAAAATCGCTCTCGATCTGCCCCAAAACCGGCTCAAGCTTCGTCATATCAAATCCGCCTAATTGTATTGCCGCGAGCCCTGCCGGACCCGGGCTTCACGCAAAATTTGCCTTCTTGAACTGCTCCCTGGCCCTTCTGGCGGGGTTCAAAGGGGGCTTTCCGATTTTGAAGTAATATAGCACAAATGCCTTGAACAAGTGTTAAGTGCGACCGGCTTGCGTATCTTGTTGATATATAGTGGACATTTTGAGCATTGCCACCCGGAACGCGCCAGAGCCAAGCCTTGGTTTTGGTTAATTTCAAATATCGGATTATAATTAAAGGGATTTCCGATCCGCTTGTTGCATTCCGGAGTTGAAACGGCGAGCCAAAAAACAGCAAAAATTCGCGAAAATGCGCGTGCCGGAAACTTAGGCTCCGCACGTTTGCCGTATTTGAATTTACCATGACAAGCGCTTACGCCAAACGAACGGTCTCTTAAGACTTACCGGGCCGTGAGAAACGCACTTTCGAAGTGGTCCGTCCAGGCGGAACGGCCGGGTTCGCCTCGAATCGAACAAGATACTGGGTCACTTCCCGCGCCATCCCGGCCGCTTGGGATGCCCGCGTACATTTGTATCCACTTTCGTTGTGAGAGACCCGAGCATGTCAATCGAAATCAAGCCGATGAGCGAAGAGGATCTGCCGTTCGGTAAGGAAGAGGTTGAGATCGAGACTTCGATTGCGATCCAATCCGAGCTTGACGAAGACGCGATTGCGGACGGAGAAACCGAGCCGTTCAATTGGATGGATTTGTGCGACGTGCCCGAGAACTTCTCACGGCTGCTTAATGCCGGCGAAGTTGTGCTTGAGGCCCCGGAAGCGATTTTGGCTTTGACGTATCCGCTCGCCATCGCGGCAACCCGCTCGATACGCCCGGCTGACGGCAAGGCGTTCACACGGGGAGAACTGGTGAGGCTGATCGACGAGACCTACCGCGAGGTTTACCGGCTGGAAACCAATTCGCAATCGTCGCCGACCCCTCCTGTCCACGAAAGAGGCCACCTGATTAACCGGCCGGAAAGCGATGGGATTTTCGGTATCTGGGGGCACGATTTGGAAGACCTGGGTATCGCGGATATCAATGTCTATCGCATCGATGGGCGCGTTTGGCTGGACCCGGATATGGAAAGCTGACGCGCGGCCTTTCCGCGCCTTGGCTGGATCGCCTTGGGCATGTTCCAAGTTTCCGGCCGGCCCAATCGGGCGGAAACCGTAAACCCCGCGGCCAAGAATGCAAATGGCCGGGAGTTGCCCAGCCATTTGCCGATCTCTCTTCGTAACCGCCCCGGTTTAAGTGGACGGCTGGGGCTCCATGCCGCCAAGGTCCGGGTCCTTGCGCGGGGCGCGGGTGCCTGTCGAGGGAACCGCCGACCGGCGCTTGGGCTGATCTTCCTGCATGGTGAACTCGCGCACCGGCGGCTTGCCGTTGAGCAAATCCCGCACCTCCTGGCCCGACAAGGTCTCGTATTCGAGCAGACCCTTGGCCAGCGTGTGCAGATCTTCGAGGTGCTCGGTCAGGAAGGTGCGTGCCCGCTGCTCGCCTTCGTCCACAAGGCGCCTGACCTCGGAGTCGATCAGTTGGGCGGTTTCCGGCGACATGTTCTGCGAGCGCGTCACGGAATGGCCGAGGAACACTTCCTCCTGATTGTCGCGATAGCGGATGCGGCCAAGCTTGTCGCTCATGCCGTATTCGGTGACCATCGAGCGGGCCATGTTCGTGGCCTGCTTGATGTCGTTGGCGGCGCCCGTCGTGACGTTTTCCGGGCCGAAGATAATCTCTTCCGCGACGCGCCCGCCGAAGACCATCGCGAGATAGGCTTCCATCTCGTGCTTCTTCATGCTGTAGCGGTCGCGCTCCGGCAGATTATAGGTGACGCCAAGCGCACGCCCGCGCGGAATGATCGTCACCTTGTGCAGCGGATCGTTGCCAGGGATGAACAGGCTGACCAGCGAGTGCCCCGCCTCATGGTAGGCGGTGAGGCGCTTCTCCTCCTCGGTCATGGCCATCGAGCGGCGTTCGGCGCCCATCATGACCTTATCCTTGGCGTCCTCGAACTCGTGCTGGGTCACGACGCGCTTGCCGCGCCGCGCGGCCAGAAGGGCTGCCTCGTTCACCAGGTTGGAGAGGTCGGCGCCCGAGAAGCCCGGCGTGCCGCGCGCGATCACCTTGAGATCGACATCGGGGGCGAGCGGAACCTTGCGGACGTGAACCTTGAGAATTTTCTCGCGGCCGATGATATCCGGCGCGGGCACGACGACCTGCCGGTCGAAGCGGCCGGGGCGCAGCAGGGCCGGATCGAGNNTCGGGGCGGTTGGTCGCGGCGATGAGGATGATGCCCTCGTTAGCCTCGAAGCCGTCCATCTCGACCAGGAGCTGGTTCAGCGTCTGCTCGCGCTCGTCGTTGCCGCCGCCGAGGCCCGCGCCGCGATGCCGGCCGACCGCGTC
>PMBZ01000243.1:23637-31462 GCA_003153975.1 Hyphomicrobiales bacterium | reverse complement strand
GAGCCGGAGATGGTGAAGAACGGCACATTGGCCTCGCCGGCGATGGCGCGTGCCAGCAGCGTCTTACCCGTGCCGGGAGGGCCGACCAAGAGAGCGCCGCGCGGGATACGCCCGCCAAGCCGCTGGAATTTCTGTGGATCGCGCAGGAACTCGACGATTTCCTGCAAATCGTCCTTGGCCTCGTCCACGCCCGCCACGTCGTCAAAGGTAACGCGGCCTTGCTTTTCGGTAAGCAATTTCGCCTTCGACTTGCCGAAGCCCAGCGCCCGGCCGCCGCCCGACTGCATCTGGCGNNCGCACGTTCTTGTCGTGCAGGCGCTTAACCAGCTCCGGATCGTTCGGCATATAGGTTTGATAGGGCTGGCCGCTGGTCAGCGTGCCTGTGACCTGATTGCCGGAAATCGTTGCCGAGCGGACATTGCCTGCGTCCACATCGCTTAAGAATTGGGAATATTCAATACTGGTGGTGCGAGCCCCTTTGGGGCTGTTTTGCACGAGATTGAACAGCGCGACCAGGAGCAGAGCTATGATAATCCAGATCGCCAAATTACGGAAGTTCGAGTTCATGGAGACGGTTTCTTCCCCTAATGCAACGTACCGAGCGAAAAGGCAGAGCAAACAATCAGCCGGCCTTACCGCTCAACGAAGCCAGGATAAGTGAGCCAATTAGGTGAAACATAGGGTACGTGCCAGGCTTTGCCAAGCAGGGTTTCCCTTGGGCTTCAGGTTGATATGAGAAAATGGCTAAGGCACGGCGCGAGCTGCAACCGGAGAGGCACACTCCCGGTGGCCCCGTGATTGGCATCGCAAAACCCCGCCGCTGGGCCGCTGAGAAGGCGCTGGCCCTGCCAGAGTGCCGGCGAGGCGAGCGCGGCGAGCCGGTTGGCCTGCAGGCTTTTCCCCTGCTCTTTCAGCACCTTGCGGCAAATTGCCCACCCCTGCGCGCCAAGCGGGGCCACAAAGAGATCGCCGCTCAGGTCGGGCGCAATCGTTAATGCGAATCTTCCATCCCAGATAAAGGTGCTGCCGGGCTGGCAAGGCTGCCGGGCTTGGCTCATGCGGCCAGGCTCGCGATAGAAGCCGAGGACGCCCGCCGCCGCGATGACAAGGCAGCCGCCAAGCGCCGCCTCCCGCTTGCCGGTGCGCAATTCCTCCAGCAGACGCTCCACCTTGGTCAGGCGCGGCGGTTCCTCCCTGCCGCCAATCGGTGCCAGCGCCCGCGACAGCACGCGCAGAGCGATTTCGGGGGCAAGCTCCCCAAAGGCCTCAAGGCCGATCTGGCCCTGGGCAAGGCTCGTGACGCGGAAATGCCGCTCAAGGAACTCCGCCGCAATGGCGGAGAGTGCTTCGCGGCCGCGGCCGAGGCGGGAGGCGCTTAGCGCAAGAGCCGGCCGCGCGATGCCGGCGGCAGCGAGGGCCTTCATGGCATGGCGCAGCCGCACGCGCTCGAAGGAGGTGTTGCTGTTGCTGGGGTCGATTACGAAGGGAACGCCGAGGCTTCGAAGATGGGCGGTGAGGCGGGCCTTGGAGAGGCCGAGAAGAGGCCGGACGATGGGCAGGCCGCCGCGCTCCGAGACCGGGGCCATCGCCGCAAGCCCGTCCAGTCCGCTGCCCCTGCGCAGCCGCATGAGGAAGGTCTCGGCCTGGTCGTCCTCCGTATGCGCGGTGACGAGGCAGGCGATGCCATGCTGGCGGCAATAGGCGGCCATCAGCCGGTAGCGGGCCTCGCGCGCCGCCGCCTGGATGCCGGCCTTGGGCTTTTCGCCGGTCCAGGCCAGCGTGGCGTGCGCAAAGCCAAGCTTGCGCGCCTCTCCTGCCACGAATTCCGCCTCCGCTGCGCTTTCCGGCCTCAGCCCATGATCGGCGGTGAGAACCGCGATGCAGGTTCGCTCGCGCCCCTTAAGCGCGGCCCAGCGCGCCGCGAGATACATAAGAGCCATGCTGTCCGGCCCCCCGGACACGGCCAGGGCCGCGGAAGGGAAGGCTTCCAGCGGGGTGAAGGCGCTCAAAAGCGCGGTATCGCCGATAATGCGCGGCACTGCACGTCCATGGGGGTTGGGCGGATAACACTAACCTCTTACCCCCCTCACCCTGGCCTTCCCTATGAAAAAGGGGACGCTCGTTCGGGGGGCCTGCTCCCATTGGGAGAACGACAGGATGAGGACTTCCCACCCGTTAGCAAGCGGTTTTTGCGCTGCCGCATGCGGGATCGAACAGGGTGGCTTTTTGCGGCATGGCGCGGGCGGCGGCGAGCAGCCGGCCGCACATGCAAAGCATCCTGGCGCTTCGTTCATTCGCCTCCCGTGTTGCGAGCCGCCTTGCGCGAAGAGGTGCGATCAACGTAGCAGTTGATAAAATTATCGTAATACAATAATTTCTTCTTGCGGTGCTTGATAGCAGTAAGTTAGGAAGTTACGATCTTGAAGATAGCGCCGGCACGCCGCCAGCCACGGCTGGCCGCGGTAAAGGCGTCCCTTCCGGAAAAACAGGAGGAAAACTTGGAGAAAGACATCTATCTCGCCCGCTGGAGCAATCTGCTCGCGGCAATGGCCATATTGGCGGCCACGATAACCATGATCGTATTAATCTATCCATTGATCTTCGACGGCCCGATCGTGCTTGCCACGGATCACGGAGCGAAGGTCTGGAACACAAAACTCTTCGATATCCCGGTTTTCGAACGTTTCACTGTCCTGATCCTCCTTTATCTTCCCAGTTTCGCTTGGCTTTATGTGGTACTCCAAGTCTTCCGGCTGGCGCGCAATTATCGTGACGGACAAGTCTTCGGCGAGATCAATGCCCGCTGCTTCGTACGCATCGGCGCGGCATTGGCACTCATAGGCGGCTTCGAGACTATTAACGTACCTTTCGTCGCCTACTTCCTCTACTGGCGCGGTATTTGCCCCTGGCTCGCCGATGTATCCTGGCTGCACCTGATCCAACCAAACATGTTCATGGCTGGCCTGTTCTTCTTCATTCTGGGGAAAATCATGCGGCGGGCAAGCGCTTTGGAAGAAAACGACCGGCTGATGATCTAGCGAGGACGCCATGCCCATTATCGTCAACCTGGATGTCACGCTGGCCAGACGCAAAATGCGCTCCAAGGAGCTTGCCGAGCGCATCGGCATCTCAGAGCAGAACGTATCGCTGCTGAAATCCGGCAAGGTCAAGGGTATGCGCTTTGAAACGCTGGAGAAGATTTGCGAAGTGCTGCAATGCCAGCCGGGCGATATCCTGGAATACCGGCCGGCGGCCGCTAAACCTG
Organism: Hyphomicrobiales bacterium; assembly: GCA_003153975.1. GTDB lineage: Bacteria > Pseudomonadota > Alphaproteobacteria > Rhizobiales > Rhodomicrobiaceae > Rhodomicrobium. Next base: position 28,197 of record PMBZ01000243.1, on the reverse strand, counting down.
CTTAAGCATCGCTCGGAACGGGAAGGGCCGGATGGCTCCTTTATCGCCGAGCGATGTAATACCCCCCTGGCCGGACCATCGTTTCCAGTGAAACGAGTTCAACCTCGCGGTTGACAATTTATCGCTATTCGATAAATTATTTGCCATTAACGCGACGCAATCGGCCGGGGGAGTTCCCAACATGCCAATTGCGCGGCCCCCGGAACCCCGAGGCAGGCTTCCCGCCGCACCCAACGCGATGAGGATGCGCTTGCTAGAAAAAATGGAAGGGACACTGTTGGAGAAGGGCATCGCTCTGCGCTGCGGGAGCAATCCGCTCGCCGGCACGGCCCGGTTAGCGCCGCCGATGTCCGGAATCCATCGGAAACTCGCCAGCCTGTGCCTGATAAGTATGGTGGCGCTGACGCCGTTCGCCGCGAACGCGGACGATGCCGCCGGCAACGCTCCGCCAACTTCCCAGGCATACACACCGCCAGCCCCCTACACGGATCGATCCAACTGGCAAGACTTCCGGGCCAGCCTCGACGGTTACGGCATGGGCAATGGCGGCACCGCGATCCTTTTCGATCTCCACGGCGCTTCGCCAGTACCAGCGACGGGAACCGGCTTGCAGGAGGGCACCAATCTTAGCGGCAACGTCATCGGCCCCGAGGCGCAGCGCGTCTGGTTCAGCACCGCCCCAGCACGCGCGGGCTATGCGTTGGGCGCTTTGTCGTTCTATGCCAGAAACTCCCCAGATGGCTTGGCGGCCGGCATCGAATACAAGATCAACCCGGCATTGTCCTTGGATCTTAGCTTCAAATCGACCCCGGCAGCGGACTTCCCCGGCAACAATGCCCGGGCCGGAAAGCGCGGCGTCGCCTCTGCCCCGGGCGCCGGAATATCGTCGCGCCTGGGCTTGGATTACCGCCTCGATCAGCCGTCCGATCCGTTAGAGTAACAGGGCCTGCATCGTGCACCGGCCGCCGGCCCCCGAGACCCGCTCAACCCGCCAAGGCGGCGGCGAGGCCAGCGACGCTCTTCAAATTGTGGCAGGGGCGCATTTCGCTCACATAGCGGTCCAACTCGGCCGCGCCAGCGGCGAGCGGCGCGTAAGCGTCGTAGCGCAGGAGCGGATTCACCCAGATAAGGCGCCGGCACGAAGCGCTGAGCCGCCGCGCCTCCCGCGAGATGCCTTCGCCGCCGGAGCGGTCGAGGCCATCGGTGAACAAGAGCACCGTGGCGTTCTGCCCCAGCACGCGCCGCGCCCAGATCCTGTTGAAGGTGTGCAGGCTTTCGCCGATGCGCGTGCCGCCAGACCAGTCGTGAACCGTGCCGGCGGCCTTGGCCATGGCGGCATCGGGATCGCGGTCGCGTAAGGTTCGCGTCACGTTGGTCAGCCGCGTGCCAAACAGGAAAGCATGCACGCGCTCGCCGCTGTTGATGAGCCCATAAAGGAAATGCAGGAACACGCGAGCGTAACTGTCCATCGAACCCGAAATATCGCACATCACCACCAGCGGGGGCGCGCGCCGCTGCCGCTCCTTGAATAGCGGCAAGATGCCCTCGGCCCCTCGCGAACCAGCCTGCCGCAGCATGCGCCGCAGATCCAGCCGCTTGCCGCCGCCCGTGCCCTTGGGCGAGAAGCGGCGCGTGGCGCGCTTGGCGAGGCGCGCGGCCAGATCCGCAATCGCCACCCGCGCGAGCCGAAGCTCCTCCGCCGTCATCTGCTCGAAGTCTTTTTCGGCGAGCACCTCAAGCTCGCTTGCCGAGCCGCTCGCGTCGAGCTGCATCTGGTCGCGCTCGACCGCGTGTTCGGCCCCCTGGCGCAGGAACAGGCTGTCCGCCAGCCGCCGGGCCATGGCATCGCGCGGCGCGCCCGAATTGCGCAAATTCGGCACCATCACCGAAAGTAGCTGCTGGATGTAGCCGGGATCGCGCCAGATCAGGTGGAAGGCCTGGTTGAAGATGTCGCGCTCGGAGGGGCGGCTTACGAAGACGGCGTGCAGGGTCCAGTAGAAAACCTTCGGATCGGAGAGGCCCGCCGCGAGCACCGCTTCGGTCGCCTCATGCACCTTCGCCGGACCGACGGGCATACCCGCCGAGCGCAGCACGCGCGCGAAGCCAAGCAGGTTGGCGGCAAGACGCCCGCCATCCGCGTGAGCTGTTACGATATTTGCGTCGAGCGGCCTAGCCATTGGGCGCCTGCTTGCCAGCCAGAGGTAGTGGCATGAACGAAGGGAATCTCCCCTCACCCCAGCCCTCTCCCCGTGGGAGAGGGAGTCCGGCCGTGCCCGTTGTTGGGGCGTCCTCTCTCCCATCCATATCCGCTTGCGGATATGGACACCTTTGAGCAGCAAGCTCGCCAAGGCGAGATTGCGTGGGAGAGGGACAGGGTGAGGGGAGATTCGCTCCGTTCATGCCGGAACCTCGCATCAGCCGCCCCCAGGATGGCGCCCCCGGTTCAAGCATCACGCCTCCGCCGCAAACGCCGCCTCCCGCGCGCGCGATTTCACCTGCTCCAGGAGCCGGGCGGCCTCGCTACCCTGGATGCGGGCGATATCGTCCTGGTATTTCAGCAGCGTGCCGAGCGTCGAGTTCACGGATTCGAGGTCGAGCGCCACGCAGTCGAGCGAGGTCAGTGCCTGCGCCCAGTTGATGGTCTCGGCGATGCCGGGACTTTTGTAGAGATCCATCGCGCGGATCGACTGCACGAAGCCCACGATCTCCGCCGTAAGCGCCGCCGGGGCGTTGGGGAGCTTGAGCCGCAGGATGTCCGCCTCGCGCGCGGCCGAGGGGTAATCGATCCAGCAATAGAAACACCGGCGCCGGACCGCGTCGTGAACCTCCCGCGTCCTGTTGGAGGTCAGTACGGTGATGGGAGGTTCAGCGGCGCGGACCGTGCCAAGCTCGGGGATAGTGATCTGATAATCGGCGAGCACCTCCAGCAAGAACGCCTCGAAGGGCTCGTCGGCACGATCGAGCTCATCGATTAACAGGATTGGCGCCTTGCCTTCCGCCGATAGCTCAAGCGCTTGTAGTAATGGGCGCTTGAGCAGGTAGCTTTCGCTGTACAGATCGCGTTCCAAGCTCGCGGTGCTTACGTCACCGGCGGCCTCCGACGCACGGATGTGCAGGAGTTGCCGGCTGTAGTTCCATTCATAGGCGGCGCTGGAAAGGTCCAGCCCCTCATAGCATTGCAGGCGCACCAGCGGCCGGCCAAGCACCGCCGCCAGCACCTTGGCCACCTCGGTCTTGCCGACGCCCGCCTCGCCCTCAAGCAGGAGGGGTCTCTGCAGCTTGAGGGCGAGGAAGACGGATGCCGCCAAAGAGTCGCTGGGCAGGTAGCCACCTTTGGCAAGCAGCGCGGCGGTTTCCGCAACGCTATTGGGCATGGGTTGCGTCATGCGGCGGAGACTGCCTGTTGAGCCATGGCATCGATGAGCGCCGCCCGGTATTCGGCGCTGCCGTGCATGTCGCTCATGAGGCCCGAAGCCGGGACGCTCACGCCGGCAAGGCTCGCGGCGGCGAAGTTGGCCTTCAGCGCCTGCTCCATCGCGGGCACGCGGAACACGCCGTTGCTGCCCGCGCCCGAGACGGCCACGCGCACATCGCCCGAGGAGAACATGCCGCCCTTGCCCTTCGCCACGAACACGCTGACCAGGCAATAGCGCGAGGCCCGCTGCTCGAACTTCGCGTAACCCGCTTGGGCAGGGATCGGGAAGCGGATGGAGACGATGATCTCGCCCGGCTGCAACGCCGTGGAGAACAGGCCCGTGAAGTACTTATCCGCCTCGATCTGACGCTTGTTGGTGACGATGGTGGCGCCAAGGCCCAGCACCGCGGCGGGATAGTCCGCGGCGGGATCGTTGTTCGCGACCGAACCGCCGATGGTGCCGCGATGGCGGACCTGGGCATCGCCGATGCCGCCGGCAAGCTTGGCGAGCGCCGGGATGGCCTGGCGCACCTCACCGCTCGACGCCACCTCCGCATGGGTGGTGGTGGCGCCGATGACGAGCGTGCCGCCTTCCCGGCGGATGCCCTTCAGCTCCGCGATGCCGCCGAGATCGACGAGCGTGGACGGCTTGGCAAGCCGCTGCTTCATCGTCGGGATCAGCGTATGACCGCCAGCGAGCGCCGTCGCGTTCGCCCCCAAGAGAGCCTGAGAGGCTGCGGCCACAGACGAGGGACGCACATAGTCGAAGTTGTTCATGGTCCTTCTCCTTACTCGGCCGCTTTCTTCATTCCGCCGTGGATCGCGCGCCAGACTTTCTCGGGCGTCGCCGGCATATCCATGTGATCGACGCCGAACTCCTTGAGCGCGTCGACGACCGCGTTGATGACGGCGGGCGGGGAGCCGATGGCCCCCGCCTCGCCGCAGCCCTTCACGCCCAGCGGGTTGTGCGTGCAGGGCGTTCCTTTAAGCGTGTGCACCTTGAAGTTCGGCAGGTCGTCGGCGCGCGGCATGCAGTAGTCCATGAAGGAGCCGGTCAGAAGCTGGCCGTTCTCGTCATAAACCGTGTTCTCAAGCAATGCCTGCCCGATGCCCTGCGCGAGGCCGCCATGCACCTGGCCCTCGAC
>PMBZ01000243.1:16148-23614 GCA_003153975.1 Hyphomicrobiales bacterium | reverse complement strand
CCGGATCGATCTCCACCTCGCAGATGTAGGTGCCCGCGGGGTAGGTGAAGTTCTTCGGGTCGTAGAACGCCGTTTCTTCGAGGCCCGGCTCCAGGGTCTCGATGGGGTACTTGTGCGGCACGTAGGCCGTAAGCGCGATCTCGCCGAAGGTCTTCTGCTTGTCCGTGCCCTTCACCTTATAGGCGCCGTTCTCGAACTCGATGTCGCCCTCGGAGGCTTCGAGCAGGTGCGAGGCGATCTTGCGGCCCTTCTCGATGATCTTGTCGAGCGCCTTCACGATTGCCGAGCCGCCGACCGCGAGCGAGCGCGAGCCGTAGGTGNNTTGTCGGCCACCACCTGCGCGAAGGTCGTTTCATGGCCCTGCCCGTGGCTATGGCTGCCAGTGAGCACGGTCACGCTGCCGGTCGGGTTGACGCGCACCGTCGCCGCCTCGTAGAGGCCGGCGCGGGCGCCGAGCGCACCCACCAGGCTCGAAGGCGCGATGCCGCAAGCCTCGATATAGCTCGCAACGCCGATGCCCCGGAGCTTGCCCTTCGCCTTGGAAGCCGCCCGGCGCTGCGGGAAGCCCGCGTAGTCCGAGAGCTTGAGCGCCTCGTTCAGCGCCGTCTCGTAGTCGCCCGTGTCGTAGACCACCGCGACCGGCGTCTGGTAGGGGAACTGGTTCGGCTGAATGAAGTTCTTGCGGCGCAGCTCGGCCTGATCCACGCCCATTTCCTGCGCGGCCTTGCTCATGATGCGTTCGAGGATGTAGGTCGCCTCGGGCCGGCCGGCGCCGCGATAGGCATCGACGGGCACGGTGTTGGTGAACACGGCCTTCACATTGCAGTAAACCGCGGGCGTCGTGTACTGGCCGGCCAGCAGCGTGCCATGCAGCCAGGTCGGAACGCAGGGCGCGAAGGTCGAGAGATAGGCGCCCATATTGGCGAGCGTCTCGGCCTTGAGGGCGAGCACCTTGCCGTTGGCGTCGAACGCCATCTCCGCGTGGGTGACGTGATCGCGGCCGTGGGCGTCGGACATGAAGGACTCGGCCCGCTCGGCGACCCACTTGATTGGCCGGCCGACGCGAGCGCTGGCCCAGGTTACGAGCGCTTCCTCGGCGTAGTGGAAGATCTTCGAGCCGAANNCGAAGCCGCCGCCGACATCGGGCGCATAGACCCTGAGCTTGTGCTCCGGAATGTTGAGCACGAACGCGCCCATCAGGAGGCGGATCACATGCGGGTTCTGGCTCGTGGTGTAGAGCGAGTACTCGCCGGAGGCCAGATCGTGCGTGGCAATTGCCGCGCGAGGCTCCATGGCGTTCGCCACAAGCCTGTTATTAATGAGATCGATCTTGGTGACGTGGGCGGCACGCGCGAAGGCCGCATCCGTAGCAGCTTTATCGCCAAGCTCCCAGTCGTAGCAGAGGTTGTCCGGCGCCTCGTCGTGCACTGGCGTCCCGCCGCCCTGGATCGCGCGCGGCATGTTCACGACCGCGGGCAACTCCTCCAAGTCGAGCTTCACCAACTCGGCGGCTTCCTTGGCCTGCTCAAGCGTCTCGGCGATGATCGCGACGATGGGGTCGCCGACATGCCGCACCTTGCCTGTGGCCAGGATCGGATGCTTGGGCTCCTTCATCGGCTGCCCGTGGCGGTCGGTGATTAGCCAGCCGCAGGGCACGCCGCCGGCGCCGGTAGCGTCGAGATCCTCGTGCGTGTAGACCGCCACCACGCCGGGCGCCGCTTTCGCCGCCGACGTGTCGATGGACACGATGCGGGCATGAGCAACGGAAGAACGCAGGATGTAGCAATGAACCTGGTCCGGAAGGACGATATCGTCCACATACTTCCCAAGGCCCTTGATGAACCGGAAGTCTTCGCGCCTCTTAACGGAAGCGCCTATTCCTTGTACCGTCATTTTGTCCTCCCGCCCTTATTCCGCGGCCTTGCGCTGGCTGCTCATGGCCCCGGCGGCCAGTTCCACGGCCTTCACGATGTTATGGTAGCCGGTACAGCGGCAGATATTGCCCTTGAGCCAAGTGCGGATCTCGGGCTCGGAAGGGTTGGGGTTCTTTTGCAGGAGGTCGGTGGCGGACATGATCATGCCCGGCGTGCAGAAGCCGCATTGCAGGCCGTGCGCCTCGCGGAACGCCGCCTGCACCGGATGCAGATCCGTGCCCTGCGACAGCCCTTCGATGGTGGTGACCCGGGCGCCGTCGGCCTGGACCGCGAGCGTGGTGCAAGATTTTACGGAGTTGCCATCGATATGCACGGTGCAAGCACCGCATTGCGACGTATCGCAGCCCACATGCGTGCCGGTCAGCCCGAGCCTTTGCCGCAAGAACTCGGCCAGCAGCATGTTCGCGGGCACATCCGCGCGAACAGGCTTGCCGTTCACCACCATGGAAATTTCCGGCATCTCTGCGTTCCTCCAGTTTTAATTTAATTTCTTGGGCGCACCCATTTTTGAAACAGTATTATCCCGGTCCGCCCCTAAACCCGCGATAATATGACACACCCCAAAGCGGCTTGGATAGCCGGCCTTTGGCATAGAACCCCATATCTAAGCGATCCAGGCTAAGAATTTGCGCGGGATAACGCTCGACGGAGCTTCAATTTCTCGCGAGTTGAGGGAGCGCGTGGAGAACTTCGCGGAAGCGGCGCCAGTCGAGGCAGACGCCAAGTATTACTAATTGATGTTGCTATAATGCAGGGCACAACCCCTCACCCTGTCCCTCTCCCTATGGGAGAGGGGACGCCCAAACAACGGGCACAGGCGAACTCCCTCTCCCTGTGGGAGAGGGTTGGGGGTGAGGGGTAATGCGCGTTGAGTAAGCCGAAGGCTACGAAACCGGCCTAATAGCGTTGGTTGTTCAGGAAATTGCTGAGCTGGTCCTTGCCGGACGGACCGTCGAAATAACTATCCGCCGAGGATTGCTGCTGCGGCGCGCCTTGATCCGCCCCCCTGCGGTGGAACAGCCTCGCGAAGGCCACAGCCTCCGGATTGCCACCCACGTGCTTCTGCATCGCCTCGGAAAGCATGTCGAAGGTCTCGGCCCAAGCCCGGCCGATCTCGTCATTGTACTCGCGCCCGAGCATAGTCGAAATAGCGTAGAGCAGCGCCTCGCGCATATAGATGTAGTGCTTGCAGCCGATCTGATAGGTCGCCTCATGGCGCTCGCCCAACGCTCCAACACCAGGGATCACCGCCTCGCCGCCCTTCTTGGTGACGGGCAGGAAGTGCTGGGAGCGCGTCTTAACGCGGACGAACTCGGCGAAAACGCGCGCGAGCTTGAGCTTCTGCTCCTCCATGTCGCCCTTGAACAAGCGCCGGGAATTAGGATCGATTTCGAACAGCTTTTGGTAAACGAGAGAACCAAGGTCATAAAGCCGGTTTTCAAGCTTCGAAAAGCTTTCGGCCAGTAACCGTGTTTGTTCAGGTGTCATCGCTTCGTTGCCCCGTCCGACCTTGCGTACTCACTGTTCCCGTTGCGTAAGGGAACCAGCAACATACTCTTTTTGTCACTACCCGCACAATCTAATAGCCGAGCGCACCCCAACCCACGCTTGCGCTTGCATAGCAGCTTCAACATAGCGCCACACACTGGTTATCCACAAGTGCCTTTTGGGCTACATAGGCTCTGCTTTTGCAGATATCCCCCGAAGGACTGCCAAAAACAAGCCACACCAGGACCATATTTCTAATAGACTTTTTGCCAATTCAACTTCCCGTGAACAAGAATATCGCAACCTAGATTTGCTGATAAACTTCACGGCAACCTAAAGGTGCGCTTTACTCTTGGGAAGGGAAGCGCTCCGGCTCTTAAGGATGGTGAGCGCGGAGAGGATCGTGCACCCGGCAGCCCTGGTGTAAACTGGATGCTCTACCGCTGGACTAAACGCGCGCAGGCATTATCGACAAACACAATTGCAACTTGTCTCCAGTTGGCCGCACGAACTGGAGACTTGCAACGTTCGCCAAATCGGAACTCCGCAGCCGGGCGGAAGGATGACCCCGCTTTGCGGCCGGCAAGGCACTATTCAGGCCTAAGCGCAGCGGGATGCGCGTTGAGATACGCGCCAAACTCCCGGTCCGAGCCCATGATGTGCTGGGAGAGCCAGACCTTCAGGAACTCCAGGATCTCCCCGGGCAGCACTCGCGTCGTCCCCGACTGGAAGTCCGCATTGACTTGCAGAACCTTGGCGGTAAAGCCTTCATGCTGCCGGCGGTGCCCTTCATAGCCGGGATAGCGCGAGCGCCGGGCCAGATCTTCCTCATGGGAGAAGTGATAAACCGTGTAGTCGACCAGCCCATTCAGGACGCCGCTAAGCGCGGCTTGGCCTGCGCCCGTTTGGACAGCACCGTTCAGTACGTTGAGAAGATTGACCAGCCTCTTATGCTCGTTGTCGATTTGATCGACGTGCACGCTGAGTTGGTCCGACCATGCGACAAGGGGGGCGCTGGCTTGCTCGCTCCGGTGAGACAGCCTCAAATACGCCACAGCCTCACGGTTATCGCCGGCGTGCTTCTGCATGGAGTTGGCCAGCATGTCGAAGGCTTCCGCCCAGGCCTGGCCGATCTCGTCGGTGTAATCTCTTCCAAGCATGCTCCAGACGGCGTAAAGCAGCGCATCGCGCATATGGGTATAGTGCTTGGAGCGTACGCCATAATTGATCTCATGGCGCCCGCCCAGCGCTCCGACGCCGGGAATGATGACTTCTCCGGCCTTTCCGGTCACGGGCATGAAGTGTTGCGACCGTCTCTGGCGGCGGGCGAACTCGCCGAAAACGCTCGCCATCTTCTGCGCTTGCTCTTCCATATTGCCTTTGAAGAGGCGCCGGGATTCAGGATAGGTCTCGAACAGCCTCTGGAGGACCAGAGCGCCGAACTCGTGAAGGCGGCTTTCGATTCTCGCGAAACTTTCAGCCAATAACCGCGCTTGACTAGGTGTCATTGTGTTGTTGCCCCCGGCCGGGTGTACTCACCGTTCCCTTCTCGCTCGAAGGGAGCCACCGGCGCGCCATCCGGTAACCTGCTGCGCATTTTGGCAAGCGAGCACAACCCAATCCCGCACTAACGTGCACATCTCGCAAACATAGCGCGACATGTCTGGCATCCACAAGCGCCTTGCACTGCATAGGCTATGCTTTGTTAAATATTCTCGTGAAACCGCCGAAAACAAGTCGCAATAGAGCCGTATTTGCAAAGCACTTTTCTCAATTCAGCTTTATATAAACAGCAAAAATACAACCTGCGCCTGAAAAAACGATCTATCGTACAACTTTACCGTGCACGCAGGGCGCTCGCCATCGCGCCCTGGCGGACTTGGTGCGCGCGGAGAGGATCGAACTCCCGACCGTCCGGGTGTAAACCGGATGCTCTACCGCTGAGCTACACGCGCATGAGCCCCTATAGACAACGAAGCCGGGGGGCTTCGTCAAGGCATAATTGCTGCTTTTCCAGGCTTGGGCGCCGTGCCAGGCGCCATTGGGGCTAAAGCGTTGCAAGGGTCTCGTAGAGAAGCACGCCGTTCAAAATCAGCACAGCGGCGGCCGAGACCACGCCCAGGGCGATCGTCGTGGGGCTATTGGCGAACTGCCGCATGATCCGCCGGTCGCTCGACAGAACCAGAACCGCGATCATGGGCACGGGCAGCGCAAAACTCAGCATCACCTGGCTCAAAACGAGAGCTTTTGTCGCACTCATGCCCATTCCTGCGACGATAAGCGCGGGGATCATGGTCGCGAGCCGCCTGAACCACATGGGGAGCTTGCGCCGGAAGAAGCCCTGCATAATCACCTGACCGGCCATCGTGCCCACCACCGAACTCGAAATCCCAGACGCCATCAGCGAGATCAGGAAGGCGGCCGCGGCACCCGCGCCCAGCAGGGGCGTCAGCGTGTGGTAGGCGGTCTCGATTTCACCCACATCGGGGTAGCCGGCATTGAACGCCGCCGCAGCCATCATGACCATCGCCAGATTGATGGCGCCGGCCACGCTCAGCGCGCCGATGACCTCCCGGTTGGAGAAGCGCAGCACCTTGGCTCTTTGCGCGTCGGAAAGCAGCACCGTGCGCGACTGGGTGAGCGAGGAATGAATGTAAATGGCGTGTGGCATGACGGTGGCGCCGACAATGCCCGCCACGAGCATCAGAGCCTCGCGGTCCGGGATTCGCGGGGTCAGCATGCCGTGCACGGCGGCGCCCCAATTCACTGGCGCGATGAGCAGCTCCACCAGATAGCAGATGCCGATCACGGCCACAAAGGCGCCGATGAACAGCTCGATCCGCCGGAAATTCGCGCCTCCGAATACCAGGATCGCATAGGTGACGATGGCCATGGCCACCATGCCCGCAAAGAGCGAGGTGCCCGTCAGCAGCGACAAAGCAAGGGCGCCGCCAAGAAACTCGGCCAACTCCGTGGCCATGGCCGCGACCTCGCTTGCGATCCACATGAGAAGGGGCACGGGCTGCGGGAAGCGGTCGCGCGACAGCTCCGCAAGGTTTTGGCCGGTGACGATGCCGAGCTTGGCAGACAGCGCCTGGTACAGCATCGCAATCACGTTCGAAACAACCACCACCCACAAAAGGGCGTAGCCGTATTTGGCACCGGCCTGGATGTTGGCGGCGAAATTACCCGGATCGGCATAGGCAATCGAGGCGACGACGGCGGGGCCGGTGAAAAGCCAGCCTGTTGCGAGCCGGCCGCGGCGGCCGGCAAGCGCTTCGCGCAGGGCGGCGGGGGTGCCGCCTGCCGTCATGGGTGCCGCCTGAACGTGAACTGCCGCGCCGGATGTCATTAACTGTTTCTCCTGGAACCAATATAGCTTCTGCTATATAGCTCATGCTATATTTTTTCCGGGCTCCGATCAAGACCCCATCGGTAAATTGATTGTCACCTCGTTACGCACGGGCAGATTGCCTCCGCGGCCGTCATTGCCGCGAAAGCGGGAATCCATTTCTCCCGCGGGAACAAGCTCTTATATAAGTCCCCGCCGGCGCGGGGCCGGCGCTGAGGCGTGACTGCGGTTCGATTTTGCTGAGACGCGCCGGGCAATCTGCTAGGCTGCTTCGCTGGGGAACATAAAATCGAAACGTTCGCGGCGATGATGTCAGAGAAGAAAAGCGCGGCAGGCGCCCTTATCGCGCTGGGCCTCCAGTCGGAGAGCCACCGCCAGACGCGGCAAGCCCACCGCCAGGAACTTATGGAGGATTACGCCGAGCTGATCGGCGACCTCATCGCGGCCCAGGGGCACGCCAGACAGATCGATATCGCCGCGCGCCTCGGCGTCGCCCAGCCCACCGTCGCCAAGATGCTGAAGCGGCTTGCCGAGGAGGGCTTGGTGGAGCAGCAGCACAACAGGGGCGTGGTGCTGACGGCCAAGGGGCAGGCGCTGGCCGCCGAGATCCGCGAGCGGCACCACGCGGTGGTGACGTTCCTGCTTTCGCTCGGCGTGAGCGAGGAGACCGCCCGCAAGGACGCCGAGGGCAT
>PMBZ01000243.1:0-16104 GCA_003153975.1 Hyphomicrobiales bacterium | reverse complement strand
CTCGCACTGTGCGCATCCGCTGGCTGGGGAGAGATACCCTCTTCCATCTTGGAAGCGGCAAGCGCCAATCCGGACGCCGGCATCGGCAGCACGGATCTGAGCCAGGCGCTAATTCAAAGCTTGCCGGAAACAGGCGGGCACCTGTGCGAAGCTCACGGTCCAGGAACTTGCAACGACTGGCGCTTGCTGGGCAACCGGGGCGTATATGTGTACGATTGGGTTCATTGGGCTGGACCGTATGCCCGGATTATCGTTCCAGAATTTCCCTTAGGCGTCGAGGAGGTTGGCGCGGGGCTACTGGCCCGCCTGAGGGCAATTGCCGTTCCCCATCTGCGCTTCGCGAATTGCAGCACCTTCGACGGCAGCAAACTTGGTGCACAGGAATAGCGGAAAGCGCTCGCCGCACATTCCAAGTCTTAACGGACAATCAATACGCCGTGGCAGGCCGTCATAGTTAATAACGGCATGGTAAACGCCAACTCGTTACCGCTCCCAAAGCCGCATTTTTGCGAATTTTTCCTCGCTTTGGGTCGTTTTCTGCGTTTCAAAAAGTCCGTTAAATATACGCGCGGATTTGAAATTAACCATGAGTGGGTGCATTCTGGCGGGCAGAATGTCCCCAAGTGCCGCTTTTTATCGTTCAATATCAATGGCTTTGCTAACACTTAACAGCTTAGAAAGGTGCCGCAGCTATAATTGCGCCGTAAAGAAAACCGGACGGATTGCGGGATTTCCGGCAAGAAACCCGCGAACTCAGGTTAACGGCATCTTACCGCCCAGCCCGTACAAGCGTCATTTACTCTTATGAATCGTACGCTCCCATTCGCGATGCCTGCCGCAGCCGTCCCCGATGCAGGGCGCGAAGGCGGCGATGCTGGAAACGAGCCCGCTCATGAGATTGGCCGGAACGCGCAAGAGCCTCGCGAAATTCATGGACAGCGGCACCTGCACAATGTCCGCCCCGGTTCCTGCTCAGGCCGGTTTGGCGCGGATTCCCGCTCCGGCGGCGGCCAGCACCCCCAGAACAACGTCCGCCGCCTTCGCGCTTGGCGTGCCTTGCGGCAGGAACATCTTCTCGCGGATCTTGCCGAGCGCGGAAAGCTGCGCGGCACGCTCGGGGCTATCCGTCAGAAGCGGCTGAAGCCCGGCGGCGAGTTTCCCTGGCGTGCAGTCCTCCTGGAGAAATTCGGGAAAGGCCTTCTCGCCCAGGACCAGGTTGGCGAGCGCAACCGATTGTATTTTCAAGATGGAGCGCAGCACAGCCGCCGTGACCCAATCCACGCGATAGCCCACCACCATCGGCGTGCCCGCCACCGCCAGCTCAAGCGTCACCGTGCCCGACGCGGCAAGGGCTGCGTCCGCCAGCTTGAACGCAGCGAACTTATCCTCGCCGCCCTCGACCAGATGCGGACGCTTGGGCCACGCGGCGAGGCCCTGCTCGATCAGCGGACGCACCGAGGGAACGGCCGGCACTATCAGTTCCACCGGACCGGCCTTCTGCTGCAACAGCGCGATGGCCTCGCCGAAGGGCCGCATCAGCTGCGAAACCTCGCTCGAACGGCTGCCCGGCAAGACCGCCAGCACAGGCACGCCCGGCGTGAGGCCGAGGCGCGCACGCAAGCCTTCCGTGTCGCGCGCGTCGATCCAGGCGGCCTTCTCGATCAGCGGATGGCCCACATAGGTGCAGGCCGGACCGCCCAGCCGCGCATGAACCTCCGGCTCGAAGGGCAGAAGCGCCAGCAGATGATCGACATAGGGCCGCATTGCGCGTGCGCGGCCCGGCCGCATTGCCCACACGGTCGGGCTCACATAATCCACGATGGGGATGTCTGGACGGCGCTTGCGCACCCGCTTTGCGATGCGGTGGCTGAGTTCCGGGCTATCGATAATGATGAGCAGATCCGGATTGAAGGCAAGCGCGGCGTCCACCGCCTCAAGACCTCGCCGTATCAGCTTCGGCAGGCGCGCGAGGATCGCGAAAGGCCCCATCACCACCACGTCGGACAGCGGGAAGATCGAGCGCAGCCCCGCGGCCTCCATGTGCTCGCCGCCCACGCCCGCGAACACGAACGCGTCCGCGCCGGCCTTCGCCTTCAGCGCCTCAAGCAGCGCTCCGCCGAGCACGTCGCCCGAGTGCTCGCCCGCCACCACAAAAATCCGCTTCGGTTGCGACATGAGCTTGCCCCTATAACGACCAATAGCCTGCGCGGCTTACCCCTCACCCAGCCAGCTTCGCTGGCCACCCTCTCCCGCAAGGGGAGAGGGTACGTCCGAACAATCCTCTGCGCCTGGGATAAGGCACATACCCCTCTCCCCTCGCGGGAGAGGGGCAGGGGTGAGGAGGCCTTCCCATTCGCCGGCGGAACCATCGGGGCAGACAACCCCCGGAACGCCTCCGCTTCCTGCAAATCCGGTCATAACCTAACGGCCCTCTGCATCTGCGGCGGGAACGCCATAGAGAAACAGGCCGGCGGCGTTGGCCTTGCGCACCAACTCGTCCACATCGGCCAGAAGAACGGCGCCCGCCTCCACCGCAATCCCAGCAAGCCCAGCTTCTGCGGCAAGCTCGACGGTTTGCGGGCCGATGCCCGGCAGATCGAACCGCCGGTCCTGCCCAGGCTTCGGCCGCTTGACCAGCACGCCCTGCCGTGTCCCGTATCCCCCGCCGTTCAGATCGCCGCAGCGGCGCAACATGGCGTCGGTCCCTTCCGCTGCCTCCACGGCGAGCACATAGCCGCGCGCGACCACCGCCGCCTGGCCGATGTCGAAGGCGCCTAGCCCTTGCGCCACCCTGAAGCCCAGCTTCATGTCTTCCAAATCCTGCACGCGGGGCAGAAGCCTGGAGAACGCGCCCTCCGGCGCCAGAAGGCGCGGCGCGACCTCATGCGCGGCGAGCATTTCGAATCCCTGCGCCTCGAAAAAGCGCGCGACCCTCCTAAGCACGGCGTCGTCGCCACCGCCTTTGAGCAACCGCAGGAGCTGAGGCAAATGCCAGAAGAAGCCCGCATCGATGCGGATGCGAAACAGGTTCGGCCGCCGCAAGCTCCCGACGAGGACGAGGCGTGTGCAGCCCTCGCTCCGCAGGATACGCAAGAAGCGGCCGGCCTGGCCGATATGCACATAGGCGTGCGGGAAGCGCTCGATGCTGGGGGCCGCATTGCCCGCGAGCCCCAAGATGAACGGATCGCCCCCTGCGGCCTTTGCGTCCTCCGCCACCGCGGCGGGAAGCGAGCCCGCGCCCGCGACAATCCCGATGCGGCCGGGATTGCTCACGGCGCCGGCCGGCGCTTTTTTGGATCGGGACACGGCCGCGCTCATCAGGCCTGGCTTCTGGGCACGCAGAAGGACCGATCCGTCTTGGCCCGCATGAATTCGACAATCCGCTGAACGTGAGAATTATCGGGGAACATCTTGTCCACGCCGTCGAGCCGCTCCTGCAACGTGCCTTCCTTGGAGAACAAAAGCCGGTAGGCCTGCCGCAGCGCGTGGATCTGCTCGCGCTCGAAGCCGCAGCGCTTGAGGCCGACGATGTTGAGCCCCGCAAGCTCCGCCCGGTTGCCGAGCACCATGCCGAAGGGGATGACGTCGCTCTCGACGCCGGACAGGCCGCCGGCAAAGGCGTGCGCGCCGATGCGCACCCATTGATGCACCGCCGAAAGCCCGCCGAGAATGGCGTAGTCCTCCACGGTGACGTGGCCCGCAAGCGTGGCATTGTTGACGAGCAGCACATGGTTGCCGATCTGGCAATCGTGCGCCACATGCGCGCCTGTGAGCAGCAGGCAATGGCTGCCCACGCGCGTGACGCCGCCGCCGCCCTCGGTGCCGCCATTTATGGTGACGTGCTCGCGGATCGTGGTGTGCGGCCCAACGGTCAGTCGGCTCACCTCGCCGTGGTATTTCATGTCCTGCGGCGGCCCGCCAACTACGGCGAAAGGATGGATTTCGCAAGCCTCGCCGGCCTCGGTCAAGCCCGTGACGATGGCGTGCGAGTGGATTTTGACGCGATCGCCAAGCGTGACCTTCGGGCCGATGACCGCAAAGGGGCCGATTTCGACGCCGCTGCCCAGTTTGGCGCCCGCATCGACTGCCGCCAGGGGATGCACCGCTGCCTCTGCCATGCCGGTTACTCGCCGTTGGCGGATTGCTCCGCTTGCCCGGAGGGGTCCACGATCATGGCACTGATCTCGGCTTCGGCCACGAGTTGGCCGTTCACCTTCGCCTTGCCGTCGAAACGCCAGACCCGCCCGCGGTTGCGGCGCTTGGTCATGTGATAATGCACGGTATCGCCCGGCAACACGGGCCTACGGAACCGCGCCCGGTCGATGGACATGAAATATACGAGCTGGGGCTCGTAGTTCTCGTCCATGCTCGCCACGCAAAGCGCGCCCGCCGTCTGCGCCATGCCCTCGATGAGCAAAACGCCCGGCATGACGGGGAAGTTCGGGAAATGGCCCTGGAAGAACGGCTCGTTGATGGTCACGTTCTTGATGCCGACCGCGGAATTATCGCCATCCATATCGACAATCTTGTCGACAAGAAGAAACGGATAGCGATGCGGCATGAGTTTCATAATCCGCACAATATCTGCGACGCCCAGCTCCTTCTGCTGGGGTGTCGTTTCACTTTCATTCCCGGTCACGGCTAATCCCACATCGCCAGTTTATTCGGCTGTTTCATCTTTGTTCTCGCTCAAACCTTTGCGCCGCGTGAGCCGCTTGAGCATGGCCGCCTCACGTTTCCAGGACATGATTGGCTTGGCCGGATAGCCGCCCCACACCTCGCCGCGTGGAATATCGCTGTGAACTCCGCTCTGGGCGGCGATCTGGGCGCCCATGCCAATCCGGATGTGCCCCACCGTCCCGCATTGCCCGCCCATGGCCACGTAGTCTTCCAGGACAGTGCTGCCGGAGATGCCGGTTTGCGCGGCGATGACGCAGTGCCTTCCAATTACCACGTTGTGCGCGATTTGCACGAGATTATCTATCTTCGCGCCCTCGCCGATGACGGTGTCCTTGAGCGCGCCACGGTCTATCGAGGTGTTCGCACCGATCTCGACATTGTCCTGGATGATGACGCGGCCGATCTGCCGGACCTTGTAATGTCCGCCGGGACCCATGGCGAAGCCGAAGCCGTCCTGGCCGATGCGCGCGCCCGCGTGAATGATAACACGGTTGCCGATCAGCGCATGGGTGATCGACGCGCAGGGGCCGACGAAGCAATCGCGGCCTATGGCGACGCGGTAGCCCACCACCGCACCCGCCGCGATCCGCGTGCCGCGGCCGATATGCGCCTCGGGGCCGACGATCGCGCCCGCCTCGATGACCGCGCCGTCCTCGATCCTGGCGCTTGGGTCGATGGAGCCTTTGGTGCCTGCAACCTTCGGAAACCCGGCATCCGGAAAGAAAAGCTCAAGCGATTTGGCGAAGGAGCGGTAGGGGTCTTTGGAAATCAGCGGGACCGCGTGCTCCGGCACGCGCTCCGCCCAGCTTGGCGCGACGAACACGGCGGCGGCCAGGGTTTCCTTCAGCGCCGTCAGGTACTTCCGGTTCTCGAAGAAGGAAATGTCCTGGCTACCGGCTTCGTCGAGCGCCTTCACGGCACTGACCGGCCTGCCAGCCTCGGATGAGAAGCGCTCGGGAATTTCGGCGCCAGCGAAATTTGCAAGTTCTGAAAGAACGAATGGCCCGGCTGGGGCCCAAAATCCTGGATGATCCATGGGTGTAACACTGAAAATGCTAAGCGAGCGCCAGCCCGCTTAGCATTCCTTTTAGAGTTTCCGTTTGCCTGGCAACCGGAGGCTGCCTCAGCTTAGAACCTGGTCGCCGCGCCGAAGCGGAAGACCTGCGTCTGGTCGGTCTGCTCTTTCAAGAGAGCGTAACCGAAGTCGGCACGCAGCGGTCCAATCGGCGAGTTCCAGATCAAGCTGCCGCCGACCGATGCACGGATACCGGCGGAGTCTGTCGCAGGCACGAACGAGCCACCGTTCTTGGCGACATATGCTGCCGCCAGTGCATTTGCGTCCGTACCCCAGAGCGAGCCAGCGTCGGCAAAAACCGCGCCGCCAAAGCCCATGTCCTCGGGAATGAGGGGCAGCGGGAAGCGTACCTCGGCCGTGGCGCAGTAGAAGTTCTTGCCGCCCAGCGCGTCGCTCGTCGAAGGATCGCGCGGTCCGATACCGGCCGCTGCGAAGCCACGGACGCACTCGCCACCCTTGTAGAAGTCGTCCACGGTGCGGATCAGCCCGCCGCTCTGCCAGTTGAAGATGTTACCGGCCAAGGCACGCCCAACGAGGGTGAAGTCCCGCGTCAGAGGATAGTAGCCCCTGATTTCACCAATGGAGCGAACGTAGTCCACATCGCCGCCCACACCAGCGAAATCCTGGCCGATTTGGACATAGACGCCGCGAGACGGGTTCTTACGATTGTTGCGCGTATCGAAGATGACCGAGTAGCCAACCGACGAGGTAATGGCCGAGCCCGCAACCTCCTGCACCGCAAGTGGCGCGTTGTAGTCGAGGTTGTAGATATCCTCGTACTTGAGGGTGTAGTTGGTGTTCAGCCACACATTGTCGAGCAGGCCGAAGCCGAAGCGCAGGCTGCCGCCGGTATTGAAGTCCTGGTAGCCCGCCGCCGTGTAGCCGGTGCTTGCGCGATAGTCGGCATTCCGGACGAAGGCGTCGACACCCAGCGACAGGTTCCGGTCGAGGAAGCGCGGCTCGGTCCAGCTTGTGTCGAGGCCGTAGCTCACTTGGCTGCCCGACAGTTTGACCTGTACGAACTGGCCGGTGCCCATGAAGTTGCGCTCGCTATAGCTGATGTCGCCGATCACGCCTTCAGCCGTGGAGTAGCCCGCGGAGAAGGACAGCTCGCCGGTCGACTGCTCTTGAACGTCGATGTTGAGGACGACGCGGTCGCCAGCCGTGCCCGGCTCCTTGTTGACCTTCACGTCCTTGAAAAAGCCCAGAGCCATCAGGCGCTGCCGGGCTTGATCGACCATGACCTTGTTAAAGGCATCGCCTTCAGCAACCCGGAACTCGCGGCGGATGACGTAATCCTCGGTCCGGAAATTGCCTACGACGTTGATGCGCTCAATGTAGACGCGCGGACCTTGCTCGACGACGTAGGTCACGCCGATCATGTGCGACACAGGATCGCGATTGACCCTCGTCCGCACTTGGCCGAAGGCGTAGCCCTGCTGCGCGACGGCAACGGTCAGCGCCTCAACGCTCTTATCAACCAGCTCGGCGTTGTAGATGTCGCCGGAATTGGACAGAACCTTGCCGCGAGCATTGCCGGTATTGAAGTCGGGCAGCGTGGTTTCGACGTTGATTCCGCCGAAGTTGTAGCGGTCGCCCTCGTCGAGGGTAAAGGTCAGGAAGAAGCCCTTGCCCTCGCGATCCACATCCGCCACCGCGGAGATAACCCGCATGTCCGCATAGCCATTCTTGACGTAGTAGCGGCGCAGCAGCTCACGGTCGAGGTTGAAACGGTCCGGATCGTAGATGGAGGTCGGCTTCAGAAAGTCCATGAAGCTCGACTCGGTCGTGGTGATGATGCCACGAAGTTCGGTATCGGAGAACGAGCGGTTGCCGATGAAGTTGATGCCGGCAACCTTGGTCTCGGGTCCTTCGCGAATCTCGAACACCAAGTCGATTCTATTGTGGTCGAGCTGGATGATCTGGGCATCGACCTGAGTCGCGTAATGGCCTTGGCGCCGGTAAACGTCGAGGATGCGCTGGACATCGGCCTGCACGCGGGCACGGGAATAGAGTGCGCGGGACTTGAGCTGCACTTCCTGGCTCAGCGTGTCGGTCTTGACCTCGGTGTTACCCTCGAAAGCCACGCGGTTGATGATCGGGTTTTCGACAACCGACACGACCACCACGGCGCCCTTGAGGTTCAGGTGCACGTCCTGGAAAAGGCCGGTCCCAAACAGGGTGCGCAAGCTTTCGTCGGCTTTGTAGCCGTCGTATTTCTCACCCACCTTGAATTTCAAATAGGTCCGGACAGTTTCAGGTTCTATGCGGCTGTTGCCGGTCACCTGGATATCGCGGATGACGGTACCGTTCTGAGCGAACGCCTTCATCGGCTCTACCGTTGCGGCTGTGACCGTTACCGTTAGCACAGCCGCAAGGATTGTGAGGGCCGCTTGAACCCTTCTAATAATGCTCTTGCGCAGCATAGATCTAATTGCCCCTCTAACGCCGGTTCGCCAACTCAGCACGCCAAAATGCTAGTGCTAGCACTTTGTGACGCCAAGGTGGCTATACCCACCCCATACCCAACTTCGCAGTCCGCCTGTTGCCCCCCGGCATCACGCAGCCACTAAGGTACCCAAAAACTTGCTACTTACGGCAGACACTTGTGACTTTAGCCGGTTGAGGCTTGCCACTCCAAAGCTCCGCAACGTTATTCCACGTCACAAAAACCATTAGCATGAGAAGCAGAGCGAATCCAAACTGAAAACCCGTTTCCTGGGCCCTTTGGCTTAATGGCCGGCCAAGTATGGCTTCTGCGCCATAGAACAAAAGGTGGCCACCATCCAGCACAGGAATAGGAAATAGATTGAAGAGCCCAACACTCACCGAGATGAACGCTATAAGCGGAATCAGGTTAATAAAACCTTGGGTTGCAAACGTCTTTGAAACTTCGGCGATTTTTACTGGGCCGCCGAGAGAACTCGCGCAGGCGTTGCCGCGGGAAAGCTGCGCCAGGAACATAAACGGCCCCTCGACGATGCGCCAAGTGCGCCGCAAACCGTCGGCCGTTGCTGTGAATAATCCGGCGCTTTCGACCCTTGCGTTCGCGGCGCTGGTTGTGCCCATGACGCCGATTCTACCCACGCATTCGCCTTCGCTAAGTTCGGGCACCGCCCGCAAGGCCACGGATTTTCCGTCCCGCTCAACCGTTATATCGATCGGAGAGCGCGCATTGAGCACCACGTAGGAGCTGAAATCCTCGAAACTCCTGACCGCCTGCCCCCCTACCGAGAGTACCTTGTCCCCCGCTTTGAGTCCCGCTTGCGCGGCCGGCGTCCCTGGCTCGACGCAAACGATTTCCGCTTGCTGATAAACAATGCCGGTCCAGAGCACCATTCCTGTGAAAATGACAAGACTTAGCAGGAAATTCGCAAGCGGCCCCGCCAGCACGACGATGGTTCGCCGCCACAACGGCGCCGTGTGGAAATTGCCCTGGCGCTCAGCTGGGCTGAGCTTGTCGATATCCTCCGCGGAGGGAAGACTCGCGATGCTTTCGTCGCCCTTGAATTTCACGTAGCCGCCGAGCGGAATCCAGGCGAGCCGCCAGCGCGTGCCGCTCTTGTCGAGGAAACCCGCGATCTCCGGGCCGAAGCCCACCGAGAACGTCTCGACGGTTATGCCGAGCGCGCGCGCGGCGAGAAAATGCCCAAGCTCGTGGACGATGACCACTACGCCGAGCACGACCAGGGCTGGAACGGTCCACCAGAAAACCTGTCCGATCGCAGAGGATAGAAGTTGCGGCATCATTTCAAAAAACCTTCTCGCGCGGCGAGGCTTCGAGGATCATACCCAATCCGGTGAACCGCTTCCGCAGCGTCATCGCGAGCCAAGCGAAGCAATCCAGGATTAAGCTGCGAATGCTGCTTCTGGATCGCCACGGCGGCATTGCCGCCTCGCGATGACGGTTGCGGAAGCATTCAACCCAATCTTGCATCAGCCATCCGTGCCGCCACTTTTGGTAAACGCGCCGCTTGCGCAGGCGCGATTGCCTGCGCTCAAGACGCCATGCTGTATATTTAGGAGCTGAAACCGATACTTGCAGGGCCAAGGGGCAAATGTCACGGTTAGCCGATGACGGAGCGGGCGATTTGCCGCGCCCGGCCGTCCAGGTGCATCACCGATTCGAGGCTGTCGGGGACGATGCCTGCAAGCTCGGATTCAGCCCTGCTCAAGGTCTCCTCGACAGTGGCGGTAATCGCGGGGAAGGAGATGGCACGGCCGAGGAATGCCTCCACGGCAATCTCGTTGGCGGCGTTGAGCACGGTTGACGCCCTTCCACCGGCCTTCATGACCTCCTTGGCGAGCCTCAAGGCAGGGAAACGCACCTCATCGGGCTGCTCGAACGTCAAGGTTGCGGCGCTGGCCAGATCGAGCCGCTTGATGACATCGGCAGGCAGCCGGGCAGGGTAGCCAAGGCTGTAAGCAATCGGGGTGCGCATGTCCGGCAGGCTTGCCTGGGCGATGACCGAGCCGTCGCAATAATAAACAAGCGCATGGATGATGGATTGCGGATGGACGATGGCCGAAAGCTGTTCACCGGGCACGCCAAAAAGATGATGTGCTTCAATCAGTTCCAGGCCCTTGTTCATGAGCGTCGCGCTGTCGATGGTGATCTTCTGCCCCATCGTCCAGTTGGGGTGCTTGAGCGCGTCCTCGGGCCGGGCTGCCGCGATCTGCTCGCGCGTCCAGGTACGGAACGGCCCGCCCGAAGCAGTGAGCACGATCCGCTCGACATGCTTGGAGCCGACTTCGTCCAGTGATTGAAATACGGCCGAGTGCTCCGAATCGACAGGAATGAGCGTCGCCTTATGCCGCGCCGCCTCGCTCATGAACAGCGAGCCCGCCGATACGAGGCATTCCTTGTTTGCGAGCGCGATCACATTTCCCTGCCGCAGCGCCGTCAAGGTTGGCGCCAGGCCCGCCGCTCCGACAATCGCGGCCATGACGATGTCCGCAGAGCGCCGTGCCGCCTCCATGAGCGCTTCCGGCCCCGCGCCACACTCTATGCCGGTGCCGTCGAGCAGGCGCCGAAGCTCCCCCTCCTGGCGCTCGTCGGCAAGCGCCGCATATTCCGCCTTGAGCATGATCGCAAGTTCTGCAAGCTTGGCGGCATTGCGGTTGGCTGCCAGCGCAACGGTTTGAAAGCGATCCGGATTGAGCGCCAGAAGCTCGGCCGTGTTCAGCCCGATTGTGCCGGTAGCCCCAAGCACGCTGACGCGCTTTTTCATTCCCTGTCGCTCCGCGCTGGCGGCGGCATGCCCGTTTTTGTGCATTATCACTCCACACACCCCACAGCCGGGGCATTAACTTGCGCTCAAGTAGCGCAGAGCGCGATAGCGCCAGAAAGTCACCAAATCAGCAGCGCCCGGCCAGGAGCCAGGCGATCGTACAGGACCGCGATAAGCCCAGCCCCCATGGCCGCGAAGACCAAGCCGTCGAGCCGGTCCAGCACGCCCCCATGCCCCGGAATCAAACCGCTGGAGTTCTTCATTCCAAAAGCGCGCTTCAGGAACGATTCCCCTAGATCGCCAACCTGGGAGACAATAGCAAGTATCACGCTGATAAAGGCCAGCATGGGCACCGAGGTGCGGCCGAGCCAGAGCGCGAAGAGCGTGCCCGCGACGCCAGCGGTAATCGCTCCGCCGAAGAGGCCTGCCCAGGTCTTGTTCGGGGAAATTATGGGCGCCAGCTTCGGTCCGCCGATGGCCCGTCCGGCGAAAAACGCGCCGGTATCGGCCGACCAGACCACGAAAAACAGGTAGAGGATCGCATAGAAGCCGTAATCCGGATCCTGGCGGATCGCAATCAGCGCAACCGTGGGCAGCCCCGCATAGTAGAAACCCGCGGCCGACCACCAGGTATCGGTCTTGAGCCCCAGCCAATCGTGCACCCAGAAGGACATCCAGGTCATGGCGACGATCACGCCGATTGCCGTGGCCGGCCAGCCATATAGCGTGAGAAAGCCCGCACCGATGACAGTCGCCATTTGCAAAAGGAAAATCGCATCGAAGTTGCGGCCGCGCACGACACGGCACCACTCCCAGCTCATCAGAATCGAGGCGCAAATAATGAAAAGGCCGAATGTCTGCGGCCCCGCATAGGTGGCGGTAACGCTGATCACCGCGAGGACAAAACCGGATTTGATTCTAAGGATCAGCTCTGAACTTATAGGCTTAACCATTTTTTCCTTGCCCGATAAGCCGGTGCCGAGTGCACGCGCTAACCCGCAAGGCCGCCGAAACGGCGTTCGCGCTGCCGGTAGGTTGCTATCGCACTTTCAAGAGTTTGTCTTGTAAAGTCAGGCCAAAAATTATCAACGAATAAAAATTCGGAGTAGGCACATTGCCACAGCAGAAAGTTGCTGATGCGGTGCTCGCCGCTCGTGCGAATGATAAGGTCCGGATCGGGAATGCCAGCGGTGTCGAACTCGGCCGCGAGGCTTTCCTCGGTAATGTCCTCCACCGCGATCTCTCCAGCCTTCACCTGCTCCGCCATGCGCCTTGCGGCACGCACGATCTCGTCACGGGCGCCATAATTGAAGGCGATTATGAGCTGGAGGCCAGCGTTCGCGGCGGTCAGCACCACCGCCTCGCGAAGCATCTTCACGATCTCGGGCGGCACATTGTTCTCCGAGCCGATGACCCGGAGCCTTACGTTGTTCTCATGAAGCTCGGCCAGATCGCGCTGGATGAAGCGCTTCAAGAGCCCCATGAGGAAGCTCACCTCGGTGGGCGGGCGCTTCCAGTTTTCCGAGGAGAAGCTGAACAGGGTGAGGTAGGAGATGCCGGCATCCGCCGCCGCGCGCACGCACTCCTTTGTGCTCTCCACGCCCCGGCGATGGCCCTCCGTCCGGGGCAGGCCCCGTTGCGCGGCCCAGCGGCCATTGCCATCCATGATAATGGCAATGTGCCTCAGGCCCGAACGCTCCTCGCCGGGCGCCTCGGCATGTTCTTGCACTCTCACAGTTCAGCCACCTATGCCTCTTCGCCGCTGCCCGGCCGCCGCCACCCCAGGGCGGCTCGCGGAAAGCGAGCGCACCCACGGAGATAGGTTTCTACTTCCGCGACGCGGAGGTCAAGCCCGCCGATGGAAGCAAGCCGATTTTCATGGGTTGCCTGCGCGGGTCGCTTCCGCCTTCATCGTCCCAGCGGTTGTTTCCGCCGCAGCAGGATTCTCGAAGTGCGTAACATCGTCCCCTCTTCCATGGGGAGAGGGACAGGGTGAGGGGTAATGCCCTCCGCGCAAGGCAGTCCCAGATGATTCCGCCGAGCGAAACCGCCGGCCGCAACCAGACCTAAACCTGCATGATTTCCTGCTCCTTGGAAACCAGGAGCGCGTCGATCTCTTTGATGGTCTTGTCCGTAAGATCCTGGACTTTGGTATGAAGCTTGCCGCTCTCGTCCTCGCCGATCTTGCTGTCTTTTTCCAGCTTCTTGATAAGGTCCATGCCGTCCTTGCGGACGTTGCGCGCCGCGACGCGGGCCTGCTCGGTGTATTTCCTGGCGATCTTCACAAGCTCTTGCCGCCGTTCCTGGTTCAGCTCGGGGATCGGCAAGCGCAGGGTGAGGCCATCGACAACTGGGTTGAGGCCCAGATCGGACTCGCGGATCGCCTTTTCGACCGCATGCAGGTTGCTCTTGTCCCAAACCTGCACCGTAATCAGCCTGGGCTCGGGCGTGTTAACCGCCGCCACCTGGTTGATCGGCATTTTCGCCCCGTAGGACGTATTGACCATGATCGGATCGAGAAGGCTCGTGCTCGCCCGTCCGGTGCGCAAGCCCCCGAACTCCCCCTTCAAGGAGGTCACGGCGCCCTTCATGCGCTTTTCTATCTCGTGGATATCGAAGTTGCCGGCTGCCATCTCCGTCCCCTTTTATTGCTGTGTTGGATCGAGCCTGGACAAAATTTAAGCCGCGGCGTCGCTTCCGGCAACGCTACAAACTGCCTCGCCGCGCATTACTTTTGCGATAGCTCCAGTTTGATGTAAAGAGAACACCACAACCGGGATTGCATTATCCCGCGCAAGCGCGATGGCCGCCGCGTCCATGACTTTGAGATCGCGGCTCAAAACTTCGGAGAAGGAGAGCCGGTCGAAGCGCAGGGCGGCGGGGTTGACCTTCGGGTCCTCCGAATAGATGCCGTCGACTTGCGTTGCCTTGAGGATCGCGTCGCAACCCAGCTCGGCGGCCCTGAGAGCCGCGGTCGTATCGGTCGTGAAGAACGGATTGCCCGTGCCGCCGGCAAGTACCACCACGCGGCCCGCTTCCATGTCTTTCACGGCTTCGTCGCGCGAGAAGGTCTTGCACACCGTGGGCACCGGCAGGCCGGAATAGACCTGGGCGGGCTGGCCCAGGCGCTTGAGCGTCTGCTCCATGGCAAGGCCGTTCATGACCGTTGCCAGCATGCCCATGAAATCGCCCTTGACGCGGTCCATGCCGCCCGCGGCACCCGTGAGCCCCCGGTAGATGTTGCCGCCGCCAACGACCACGGCGGGGCGGATGCCTTGCCGGCAGACCTCGGCGATATCGGCGGCGATGGCATCCAGCGTAGCCATGTCGATGCCGTAGCGCCCGCTTCCCATGAGTGCCTCGCCCGAGATTTTAATCAGCGGACGCTTGTAGGGCAGTGGCGGCATGTTTCCTCCGCGGCAGAAGGCTAAGGCACAGTGCGCCCGGCTAAGGGTACCGTCATCGCGAGGCGGCTTAAGCCGCCGTGGCGATCCAGGGGAAACTTACGCTTGGCCGGCGTCCGTGTCTCCTGGATTGCTGCGCTCGCAATGACGGCCACGGCGAGCGCAGGCGGTGGCGGCTACTGCGTGCCGGCCGCCGCGGCGACTTCAGCCGCGAAGTCGCCCTTGTCGACCTTGATGCCTTCGCCAAGCTCATAGCGGACGAACGCCTTGAGCGCGATGGCCGCGCCAACGTCCTTCTCGGCCTCTTTCAAGGCCTTCTCGACGGTCAGGTCGGGATTTTTCACGAAAGCCTGCTTCAAGAGCACGACCTCTTGATAGAACTTCTTGATGCGGCCCTCGATCATCTGCAAGACGACCTTCTCGGGCTTGCCGCTCTGCCTAGCCTGCTCGGCGAAGATGGCGCGCTCGCGCTCGACGGCCGCCGGATCGACATCCTCGTCCTTGAGCGCCAGCGGATTGAACGCCGCGATGTGCATCGCGACATCGCGGCCAACCTCGTTCAGCTTGTCCTTGTCGCCCGTCGACTCGAGCGCGACGAGAACGCCGATCTTGCCCATGCCGGGTGCGGCCTGATTGTGGATGTAGGTGGCCACCACGCCGTCCTTGACCTTCAGAGCCGCCGTCCGGCGCAGCGACATGTTCTCGCCGATGGTCCCGACCAGCTCTTTCAGGTGGTCGCTCACCGAAATCTTCTTTTTCGGGTAGGCCGTTGCGGCAAGCTTCTCGACATCGCCGCCGGCCTTCAGCGCGAGCTTGGCGATCTCGCCCACGGTATCCTGGAAGTCGGTGTTGCGGGCGACGAAGTCCGTCTCGCAGTTGACCTCGACGACCGCGCCCGCCTTGGCGGCCGACGCGATGCCGACCAAACCTTGCGCGGCAACCCGGTCCGCCTTTTTCGCGGCCTTGGAAAGCCCCTTCGCGCGGAGCCAATCGATTGCGGCCTCCATATCGCCGTTGGACTCGGTCAGCGCCGTCTTGCAATCCATCATGCCGGCGCCGGTTTTTTCGCGGAGGTCCTTGACCATACCGGCCGTAATCGCAGCCATGTGCTACCTCTTAAGTTAGTGCGGTGGCCGCGCGATCGCGCGCGGCCTAATTTCGAATGCTACTGCGTCAGCTCGCGCGCCTGGTCGACCCAATCGCCCTTTGCAATCTGGCCGTTGCCATGCAGCAGGCGGTCGATTTCGTCGAGGTTGTCCTGGCTGAAAGCCGCGACCTGCCAGAAGTGGAAGATACCCTTCTCGTTGAGCTTCTTCTCGTGGGCCTTGGTGATGCCGCGGATCTTATTGAGGTCGTCCTTCTCACCCTGAGGCTCGGCAAGCCCTTCAAGCGTGGTGGCCTCCCCCGCCGCAGGCTCTTCTTCCTTAGCCTTGGCTTCCGGAGCCTTAGCTTCTGAAGCCTTAGCTTCCGGCTTGGCCTTGCCCTTGGCGGCCTTCTTTTCCTTCTTCTCGGGCGCGGGCGTGGGCTCTCCTGCCTTGCCATTCGTGGCCGGCGCCTCGGCGGCAACCTCGTCAAGCGCGGATTCCGCGACTTCCACGGCTTCGCCGATGTCGATGCCCGCAACACCCTGGGCGCGCTCGATGCCGGAGATGGCTGCCCTGGCGATCAGGTCGCAATAGAGCGTGATGGCGCGGCCGGCGTCGTCGTTGCCGGG
>PMBZ01000237.1 GCA_003153975.1 Hyphomicrobiales bacterium | reverse complement strand
TGTTGCGAAAGCACTCCAATGATTGACGATGGTAAGCGCACCGCCAACGATGCCGACCCAAACGAAAATCTGGCCACGTATCTCGCGCGCGACTGAAATGCCCGGCTTATCGCCGCTCCGTTCGCCGCCCATGGTGAAGCCCCTGCGCAAAAAATAATTCGCGGAGCTATCGATAGAGGCGAGGCAGGCAGGCGGTCAATGGGCGTTAGGATCGCAGCCGGCAGGTGGCGGCCGTGCCACTGCGGTGTGAGGCGGCGGCACCCGTCAAACAGGTAACGCGAGAAGGTCCACCGGACTCCGTCAGCCGTTACGGCGTTCGCAATGTCCGGTCTTCGGCCGCGTGGCCGGAGCGGCGGCAACCCTCTTGCAAGAGCCATGCCCTCAACGGGCCGGCTCGCGGAGGAGTGCGTGAAGGCGGCCAGCGCCGCCTTCAGCCCACGGGCTCCAGTGCGGGCTGGCCCAGGATTTCGGCGAGGCCTGCGGCATCGATATGCACGGTGGTATCCGGCTGTTCCGCGACGCGCACCGCGACATGCCGGAACACTTTGCCGATCTCGTGTTCGAGCGAGCGCACGCCCGCCTACGCCGTTAACTCCGTCTTTTTACCAACGGAGGCTAGCCAGAAGTGCCCTGCGCGACACAGGAGATTGACATACTGAATAAGGGGCGGGCTATCGTATTCAGACATGCTGGACATAAACGCCCCGGTTGCGCTTGATAAGGGGATGTCGGCCTAAAGGGCAATGGTGCCGGGTGTGCAAGTATCAGTAGAAAAAGTAGCTCACCGCATCGTTGAGTTGCTACCTGAGGACGGTTCTCCCGTTATAAACCGTGTGATGCGAACTATGGTCGCCCGCACCTTAGAAGTGGCCGTATCGCCAGAGCTGTATTTTGCAGCCTTAGATTACTTAGCTTTAAAAAAGAGAATAGGACGCTCCCGTGGGCAGGGCGGGGGGGTATTTCTTGCCCAAGAGGTGTCCGGAGAAACTCCCGCATCGAAAATAAAAGATAGCTGGCCGGAAGCCAAGCTAATGGAACCGCTTGAACGCTACTTAAAAGAACATTTCGTAAAAACATTAGATTTGCCTTCAGGCTCCACGTGGATGATAGCGAATGCGTCTTCAGCCGGGCCTAAATCGGGCCAGTGGTCCCGGCCTGATTTCATTGCCGTTAGTGTCATGAGGTTCCAACTACTTCCTGGCCGGAACGTACAGGTTCACTCATTCGAACTCAAGACTGAGACAGGAGGGTCGGTTCAAGCGGTGCATGAGGCTTTGGCGCAAACCCGCTTCACTCATTTCGGCCATCTGGTTTGGCATTTGCCCTGTGGATCGAAGGATGAAGTCCGGCTTGCGGATGTAACCGCGCAATGTGAA
Source organism: Hyphomicrobiales bacterium (assembly GCA_003153975.1). GTDB lineage: Bacteria > Pseudomonadota > Alphaproteobacteria > Rhizobiales > Rhodomicrobiaceae > Rhodomicrobium. The sequence goes on along the minus strand of PMBZ01000237.1, from coordinate 2,529 downwards.
ACGCATGGGATTGGATTGATCCTTATCCGGGACCCCGATCAGCCAGGGACCTGGGAAATCAAACTAGATCCCGCCTATAAGGATACATCGGCTGCAACTGTGGATGCATTCTTGCTCTCCCGCCTTTCCGGGCATCAAACGGGGCAGCTTAAGAAAGCAGTGTTTGGAGAGTAACCTTGGCTTGTAAAGTAATCAGCGTCGTGAATATGAAGGGCGGTGTCGGAAAAACATCGACCGTGATCGGTTTAGGTGAAACTTTGGCGACCAATCCCTCAGATTCTGTACTTGTCGTCGATGTTGATACGCAGGCAAATGCCTCATATTGCCTAGCTGGGGAAGAAATATTTAAAGAGCTTGTCAGGGACGAAAGAACAATAGATGCATTCTTGCACAGGAGGTTGGTAGACGGCGATAATTGCGAGATAGAGCGGTTTATACGAAAGCATGTAAGCCACCTTTCCCACCAAAATCGCCATCTTGATATCTCTCTCTTGGCCTCGTCGCCAGACCTTCGTGTTACAGAAAGGGAGATTATTTTTTATTTAACAAAAAGAAATCTAAGCATGGAGGCGATCGAGGGGAAAACTATTGGTATACTAGCTCCCGCAATAGAGCTGTTTAGACAGCAATACACCTACGTCATATTTGACTGCGCGCCTGGTATTTCAGCATTTACGACTGCAGCGATATCCGTCTCTGATATTATAATTATACCAACGATCCCAGATTTTTTATCAACACTCGGTCTTGCGGCGTTTGCTAGAAGTATACTTAAGGAACGACGGCACAATAGGAGTAATTCCGCGGCTTATGTTTTGATTACAAGAAAGAATAAAACGAAGCATCATAAGGAGCACCATGACCTCATAAAGGGAAGGGCGGGTGGGCCGGATTCTGTCTTCGGAATTTTTGATACGGTAATACCAGAATCAGCGATAATTCCGCAGGCATTGAGATCGGTAAATGATGCTCACCCGACCTACACACAGAAATACGCCGATCCAATTGGCAATATCTTCTCGGGACTGGCAAAGGAGATACGAGGAATCAAATGAGTACAGCAATTGATGGATTCCAGCTACTCAAGAATATCGGCGAAAATGTGAAGTTGTTTAAGGGGATAGAAACAGATGTCAACAAGAGCGCTCTTGCTCTGGCTAAGAAATACTTAAAATACAAGGGGTTTGATCTTGCTAGCTTGCGCAATTTTAGGTCGACAATAACCGAAGACGTGTTGCTCTTGATTTTCGACGGCTTGGCTGTAAATGAAATTCGAACCATAGTAAAAAAGGTAGATAAGTATTACCCGAAGGTTGCTGAGACCGATGCCGTGACGCTTCGGTTTCGTCTTTATAACCTAGCCTCTTCGCAAGAAGCCCCGCACCCCAAACCAGCTACCGCGCCACGTTCAAAAAAGTCTGCGAGTAGCAAGAGTACTCCGCCAATGAAGTCTGGTGCTAAATGGCCGGAGGCGATGGAGGGCGCACCAAGTCGCCGTCGAAAATGATGATGCGGCATCTGTTCTAACGCCATAGCTCTCCTTTTCGACGGCTCGCTGCCTGACGGGGCGCGCAGGAACCCTGCGGCGGCCCGCGCCGCCTTCAGTTCACAGGCTCCAGTGCTGGCTGGGCTTGGTTTTGCGGATCGAAGGCGGCGGAGATGGCGCCGTCCACGTCCTCAAGCCACACGAACTCCAGGCTGTTGCGCGTATCCTCCGGGATCTCGTCGTAATCGCGCCGGTTGCGTGCGGGCAGGAGCACGCGCTTGAGCCCCGCCCGCGCCGCGGCAGTCACCTTCTCCTTGATGCCGCCCACGGGCAGTGCCAGGCCGCGCAGGCTGATCTCGCCCGTCATGGCGGTGTCGCCGCGCACGGTGCGGCCGCTGAGTAGCGAATAAAGCGCGGTGAACATGGCGACGCCCGCGCTCGGCCCGTCCTTGGGCGTGGCGCCTGCGGGCACATGGATGTGGATGTCGCTCCTCTCGAACACGCCCGTGTCGATGCCAAGCCCCGCCGCCCGGTTTTTTATCAGGCTCAGCGCGGCCTGCGCGCTTTCCCGCATCACGTCGCCGAGCTGGCCGGTGAGGATCAGGCTGCCCTTGCCGGGCGCCTTGGCCGCCTCGATGAACAGGATGTCGCCGCCCACGGGCGTCCAGGCGAGGCCGGTGGCGACGCCCGGCACGCTCGTGCGCATGGCCACTTCGTTCTCGTATTTGGGCTGGCCCAGGATTTCGGCGAGGCCTGCGGCATCGATATGCACGGTGGTTTCGGGCTGTTCCGCGACGCGCACCGCGACATGCCGGAACACCTTGCCGATCTCGCGTTCGAGCGAGCGCACGCCGGCNNCACGCCCGCCTCGCGGGTGTAGCTGTAGATGATCGCGTTCAGCGCCTCGTCGCCGATACTCGCCCGCTCCGCCGTCAGGCCGTTCGCCTCAAGCTGGCGCGCCACGAGATAGCGCCGCGCGATCTCAAGCTTCTCCAGGCCCGTGTAGCCCGCAAGCGTGATGATCTCCATGCGGTCCTGGAGGG
>PMBZ01000002.1 GCA_003153975.1 Hyphomicrobiales bacterium | reverse complement strand
ATCGGCGGAACGGCGGAAGCCGCGCTTCATGCGCGACACTTTTCTCTTGGGGACTGCCATTTGAGCCAAACTCCAGATGAAATGCAGAAGCTCGCGCGCTTCGGAACCTCGCCCCGAAGATGCACGGCCTATGCAGGATTGTCGTGCGCGCAGATATACATGCGGTTCTTGCGCTTGGCTAGCGGTTGTTTCAGCCTTTCCACGCACTCCCGGGATTTGCGTGCGAGGGCAAAACCGCGGGCGCGAACATGCGGCCCGCGAGAGCGGGAGACAGCCGAAACGTCGAAATGGAAGGCTTTCGCCAGGAGAGCGTGGCAGGGCTAACCGTTGCCGGGGCCGGTATTTCGCGAGCGTTCCTCGCTAGATTTGGGTGGCATCTGCTTGATGGCTTCCTGGCAAGCCGGCTGGGCCTCGGCCGAATGGGGGGCGAGGCATTTGAGCGGGCCGCCCTGCGCTACGCCGCCGTCCGGGCAGAATTTCTGGATGTCGTCCTTGCAGGCTTGGATGACGATTTTGCGGACCTCTTCGCGTTGCAGCCGGTGGGCGGTGCACGCCTGGGAGAGTTCCGCCTCATGCTGTTTCATGCAGTTGTGCAGTTCGGCGGACTTCATGTCCTTGCATAATTTTTCGCGGTCGTCCTTGCACGGGTTGGGGACATCCGCGGAAGCGAGTTGGGGCAAAAGCAGGAGCGCAACGGCAAGCGGTGCGTAAAGGACAAATTTCATAATGGTCTCACAGGTTAAACGATACCTCTGCGCTTAGCGTGCGGGCGTGGTGTTGTTCAACCGGAAAATCGCAACCATGCAGGGAAAAATTGTGCCAAACTATACCAGTCCGGGCGCGGCGTTGGCGATGGCCGCTTTCGCGGGTTGCGAGAGGGGCAGTCCGCGCTGCGGTGAATGACTGCGCCGGTTGGGTGCACACGGCCGGCGCGGCGTTCCGCCCGAAGCTTCCGGCTGGGCCGTCGCACTAGCGATCCGAGGCCGCCGCTTTGATCCGTTCCGCCTGCTCGGTTGCGGCCAGGAGGGCTTGGCACTCGGCGGGCATGTCGGATACCAGCATCGGCTTCGCGGGCGGGAGTTGGGGGGCGGGCTTCGGTTTGGCGCGCAGCTTTTGGAACCAATCGTCAAGTTCCTTGCCGCAGCCGTCGCCGTCAGCCGGAACCGGGGCTTGAGCCGCGCAGGAGGCGCTTCCTTCCGGGCAGTTCAGGCGGATGTGGAAGTGGTCGTCGTGCTTGAACCATGGCCGGATCTTCCGCAGCCAGGTTCTATTCGTGCCGGCGGTGTCGCAGAGCGCCTTCTTGACGGCGGGGTGCACGAAAATGCGGGCAACCTCTGGATAGGACGCCGCGCGGCGCAAGAGCTTGGCTTGCGCTAGCTTCCATTGGGCTTTATCGGCCGTCAGGGTTGCCGCGTTCACCACGTTGGGCGCGGATGCGTTCTCGCGATCCTCAATCGAAAGCTCGCGGGACGGCATGGGCAAGTACCAGAGATCGGCATCCAGGCCGATTTGATGGCTGGCGTGGCCGCCCAGTAGCGGTCCGCCGATGGGCTGGCCCATGTCGCCAACGAGAATGCCCGGTTCGCGGTCGAGGCGCTGGTAGTCGCCGGCGAGTTTGCCGAGATAAGCGAGGAGCACCGGATGCCCCCAGACCCGGTTGCGCGAAAGGCGCATGACCTGCCAGCCAGGCCCGTTCGCGGGAAATTTCACGGCACCCGCGACACAGCCATGGTCATATTGACCGATGGCCCGGGGCGGCTGTTCGCCGGACGGCTGCTTGATCGCGCCGAATGCCTTCTTGGCCTCGCGCGTATCGGCGGCGGGAGCCGCCCCCTGCGCAATGCTCCGCGTAGAGGCCATGCCGAGGCACGCCACTAGGACGGCCAGGGCGAGAAGACGGTATTTCACGCTAGCGGCCAAAGGGGTTCCAAGCTGGGCCGGAACTGGGAGCTTCCGCCGGGGCGGGCTGCTCGGCCGGTGCGGGAGCTGGCGTTGGCGCGGGCGCCTCAGCCGGCGCCTGGGTGGCGGCGGTCTTCTGCGCCGGTGGGGCTGGCGGTTTCGGTTTCTTGACCGGTTGGACGGCGGGCTTTTTCGGTGCGCCAGCGGCCGGCTGGCCGCCGGCCGGCAAATTCAAATCGATGCGTATTGTCTTGGCCTCGCCCGGCTTCGGAGGAACAGGCTCCGCCGAAGCTTGCAATAGCTGGCCAATCGGTGCCGCCGAGGCTTGCGCGCCATCGGAGGGGGGCGCGATGCTGACCGCAATGCCTGCCAGAAGCCATTGGTCGCCCGCGTGCTGATAGGCGAGGTCGAACTGAACCTGCTCGGGCGAAGTGGGGAAATAGCCCGCGACCTTCAGAACCTGAGCGTCCAGGGCGGGCGTGGTCGTCAGCTTCGGGTTGAAGACCATGACCGGCGCCATGTCGATCTTGCGCGAACGCAAGGTCGCGAAAATCTCCGCGAGGCGCGCGGGGGTGTTCGCCATCTGGAAGTTAGCGGTGCCCATCTCCCGCAGCACGGTGTAGTTGCCGGTGATATTCGCCTGATTGAGCGCGATGACCGCGCTGCGGATCATAAGAATTATGTGGATATCGTCCGGCATCGCAGCCGGCGCGTCCTGATCCTGCATGGATTGCACAGGTGTCGGAAACACAAACTGGGCATGCGATAGCCCTGGCATCGCAACACACGATGCGAAAAGAGAAACGCAGAGCAGAGCGGTTTTTTTAATCACGGCTATCCCAAGTCCTGGTTCGCTGCTGGATTATTAATGGCCGGAAAAGGCGACTTCAANNCCTTGGAAAATTTCGCGTTAAGGTTGCGGCTGACGCGCGGGCTACAACGCGGCTGTGAGTGGAGCCGTATCGCGGCTTGGCAGCTGCGCCGCTTGCCGCGATAACAGAGGGAGCTTCCGGCGCAAGCGTTTTGCGCGGCACTACTGCCCCCTGGGCTGTGTTTGAGGGAACATGCCATGACCTTACTCCGTTCCGGCCTTTTGGCAATCGCC
>PMBZ01000249.1:3197-25869 GCA_003153975.1 Hyphomicrobiales bacterium | reverse complement strand
CTCAGAAATCCCCGGCGAATCATAGGGAGCATTGAGATCCCGTTCGCCTAAGTTTACAAGCACTTTCTGCCGGGTTTTCAATGAGTCAGGGTATACCTTTTCATTCCACAATAACGGCGCGGTGCTGGCAGATTATCAGCTGCTTGAAAACGATCTCGAGACTGTAAGCAAACGGGCGGCTACCATCGGTGAGGCCATCGAAGATGTTGGCCGACGCCTAAGCGCCTTCACTCCGGAATTGCAAGACATATCTAGATACCAGGTGATGATGCTTTGGCCGGTCACCGACGCGACGCGCATTTCACGTATACATCAGTTTACGGATGCACGGCAAGGGTACAAACTTAACTGGTCGGCGTGGTATCAGAGTCTAAACCAAGAGGAACAAAAGTCGATCTATTTAAGAGAGCTAAATAGATCGCGATTGTACTTTGACATGAGACTGGTTCCCATTGCGGCAGCTGACTTGCAGGGGATATACAGACCTCAAGATGATGACACGATTCCCAAGCATGCCCTGGAGCGGTTCAGCAAAACACACTTTTTTTCATTAGTTGCCCGCAAATGGAATCCGGAGACTTATGCTCCCCTGCGAGAGCGAGACTCGAAACGTGCAGAAGAAGCGCGCAATTGGTATGAGGGCGTAACACAAGATCCAACCAGTATCGGTAAAAGTATTGCTAAGGCACTTACCCAGCTTGGTCTTAAGTCATATTACGAGAAAAAAATTCAAAGCCCACACTCCAGTGTGCGAGCAGATGTGCTTGTTGAGCTAGATGCTGGCCCAAGGTCTGAGGTAATAGTAGAATTGAAGGCGTTTGCGCCAGAGAATACTCGCCCTTCGAGCATCTCCGACGCGGTAGGAAGCACATTGCGAAGGCACGCCGGTCTTGCAGGTTTCATTAAAAGGTAGAGTGCCTAATATTTCATTACGAACGGATAGGCATTTTTCCTCTAGCTTTCTGGGGAATCGTCATTGTCCTATCTCACGATAGATCCCGCAGCTTTATGTCTGTTCTTAGAAAGGTAGCTGTCTACATTTTCTCCAAGCGAGTGTTACCGCTTTCGATCCGAAGGGCGCATGCGTGTTCGCCGGAAGGGACTACAAAACACAGAGGCATTCGTTGGCAACCCCAAGACTATTTGCTTAGCCTGAGTGTCCTTTCTCCGGCATCGTATGGCATCCGCCTGAGCAGTCCCCGGATCGTCATCCCGGAAAGCCTCAGGGTTCACCACGCCGGGGCCGGAACCTGTTCGAGCGAATTTGGCATTACGCCTTCGCGCCGCCATCTTAAGAAACAGTATATTTCGCGTAATGGCTTATCATGGTTAATTGGGGGACGGTTAACACGCGCGCCGCTCTCTTCTTTTACCGCATTTTCGCGCGTTTTTTGCATTTTTTTACTGTAATTCTACGGTTGAAAAACCCCGTTAAATATAGTCGAATATTGTGCGTTAACGGATGCCGGAGCCAGGCGCCGCCGTTCAGCACCGTCATAGCCGCATGATTCTGTATATATTGCAATAGTTTGTGCGCTTAACATTTAATCAAAACATTCGTGCTACATTACTTCAAATTCGAAAGTGCCTTGTTCCGGCCTCCGCAAACCACCCGGCGCACCAGTTTGGAGTTAACATGGCCCTAACCCGTATTTCTCACAGTCTGCGCACGCCCTGGCTTGATCTTTGTTCCATCAGGTCATTTTCGATCCTCGCCGATACGTCCTGTATCGGCTGCGGTCTCAAAAGCCCTGCTGAAACAAATCTCTGCGCGATCATCGTGCGATCCTGCGAGAAATACGGGTTAAATCGAATCCGCACCGAAGTGACCGGCCGGATGTGGAATCACGCCTGCGGCGCGCTGGCGAAAGCGAACCGCGCCTTGATCCGCTCGAATAGCTGGTCGCGCACGGCGCGGTAGGCCTCCATGATCTGCTCGCGGTTGCCGGCAACTGCCGACGGGTCGATGGTGGGCCAGTACTCGACATCGGCGGCCATGGTACGGGTCAGCTCAAGCGCCTTGTGGTGAGCTTCCGGCGCCAGCGTCACGATCAGGTCGAAGGAGGTGTCCTCCAGCTCCTCGATGGAAACGGGGCGGTGCCTGGAAATGTCGATGCCGATTTCGTCCATCGCGGCGGCCGCGAACGGATCAAGCTCGCCCGCCCGGACGCCCGCGGATTGCACGTAAATCCGCGTTCCGGCGAGGAAGTGCAGGATCGCGGCGGCCATCGGCGAGCGGATCGCATTCATATTGCAGGCGAAAAGCACGGCCTGCGGCTGTTCGGAGAACCTTGCTCCTCCTTGGGATGGAAATGGAAAGTCAGCACCGCTCAAACCGTCCGTCCACTATTCGTCGAAGAGCCGCCGGGAAGGGCGGCCTGCATAATATGGCTGTTGTCCCTACCATGTGCGACCGCCGCCCGGCAAAGCAAATGGCGCCCTCGTCCAGACGCGCCCGGGGAGAATGGCGCGCGGGCCGCCGCTTGGGAGCTATCCGCCGGCCGCAGTGGCGTCGAAGCCGCGCAGCGTGCGCGTGGAGCCCGGAACGTAGGCGTCGAAAGCCGCCCAGAACTGCTCGCGCAACTGGTCGCGCTCCTGCAGGATCTCATGCCTCGCACCCGCCAGCACGATATGCGTGCAGTTCTTGACGCGGCTTGCGAAACGCTCGATGGCGGGCGTCGATACGATCTGGTCGTTGCCTGCCGCGACGATCATAACCGGCACCTTGACGCTTTCCATGAAGGCGATGGAATTGATCGCCGCGATGGAACTCGATGCGGCGGTGAGCCAGGCCAAGGTTGGCGCGCCCACGGCAAGGCGGGGGGCCGCCAGGGTGATTTCCCTTGCGCGCTCGAAGCGCAGCCGGTCGGAGGTGAGTTCGTTGCCGTCGAAAAGCTGGGCTTCCGGCGCATAGGCTTTCGAGCCCGGAATGAAGGAGTCGCCAAGACCGAGAAGGGTGGCGGCCTCAGCCATTATGGACACGGCCGCGTTCTTGGCGCTGCTGCCGGCAAAGGCGATCATGGGGGCGCTCAAGACGATGCGGTCCCACCAGCAGGCTTTGGATTGAGCAAGCCTGAGCACGATATGCCCGCCCATGGAATGAGCGAGGCAGTAGAAAGGCGGCGGGCAATCGGGCAGCACGATCTCCGACATGAAAGTGACGATGTCGGCGTCGTAATGCGCGAACGAGTCCACGTGCCCCTTGAGCGAGTTCTTGAGCATCCGCTGAGAACCGCCCTGGCCCCGCCAGTCCATGGTGGCAACCGCGAAACCGCGGCGGCGCAAATCGGTGACGGTCTCGAAATATTTCTCGATGTACTCGGTGCGGCCCTGGAACAGACAGACCGTGCCCAGGCGCCTGGCGGCGGTGGTGTCCCAGCGCGCATAGCGGATGGAAAGGCCGTCGCGGGCGGTGAAAGTGCCGGTCCCGGCGCCGCTTGGCACTGGGTTGCGCGCGATCCCGATCAACACCGTCTGTGCAGCCATGCTTGCTCCTGCCATCGCCGTCCCGGAACGGTAACGCGTGCCGTATCCGGGATATTAAAGCGCACCCTCAAAAAAACTTCTAACCCCCGCCGCGTTCCCGCTCAAGCACCCCTTGAAACCGGCCGGCCGCGGAATAAATCAAGCTGTGCAGGCCCGTCGCGGCTGCAAAGCTTAGATGCCTGGCCTTTAAGGCAGGCGCCAAATTCTTGCTTTTCGAAGGAGAACCACCATGAGACGTCCAGACCTTACCCCACTGTATAAAACCACGATCGGCTTCGATCACCTTGCCTCTATTCTCGACCAGCTCTCGAACCTCGATTCGGATAACGGCTTCCCCCCTTATAACATCGAGCGGCTTGGCGAGAACAGCTACCGGATTTCGATGGCGGTTGCCGGCTTCGGAGACAACGACCTGACACTCGAAGTGAAGGAAGGCACGCTCACCATCCGGGGCGAAAAGAAGGGCGAGGACAAGGCCCGCCAGTACATTCACCAGGGAATCGCCGCGCGCAATTTCGAGCGCCGCTTCCGCCTCGCCGAATATGTCGAGGTTTCGGGCGCCTCGCTTGAGCACGGCCTCCTGCATATCGACCTGAAGCGCGAGCTGCCCGAGGCGATGAAACCGCGCACCATCAAGATCGCCAAGGGGACCCCCTCCACCCCGCGCGTGATCGAGGGTGAGAGCCGCGAAGTTCACGCCTGACAGCCCCAACGCTTCAGCGGCGGAGGGCGGACGAAAGTCCGCCCTTCCGGCTGGCCGCCCGCAGGAATAGCGCCGCGATCTCCACATGCGCCGAGTAGCGGAATTGATCGAAGGCAGCGAGCTTTGCGAGCTTGAAGCCGCCGCCGGTCAGAATGGCCGCGTCGCGGGCAAAGCTTGCCGGATTGCATGAAAACATCGCAACCGCGCCAATCTTCGATGACGCCAGCGCGCGGGCCTGCGCCTCGGCGCCTTCGCGGGGCGGGTCCATGATGACGCCTGCGAACTTGTTCAGTTCCAGAACCCCCAGCGGATTGCGGTAGAGGTCGCGCCGGACCACGGATACCGCTTTCAAGCCCTTGGTCCGCTTTGCCGCCGCGATCAGAGCGGCAACCGCGCTTTGGTTTTCCTCATAGGCTGTGACGGGTGCGAGCGTCGCCGCCGGAAAGGTGAAGGCGCCCAGCCCTGCGAAGAGATCGCAAACCGGGCCAGCCAGTTTCACCTGTCCGAGGGCGTGCAGAACCCAGTCCGCCATATCGCGCTCGCAGGCCTCGGCAGCCTGCAGGAAGGCGTTAGGCGGTAGCGTTACGTTCGCGCCGGCGAAAGAAACGAGCGGCGGCGCCGCGAGCAGCACGAGATCGCCGTTCCAGATCGCGCGGATGAAACCCGCAGATCCAAGAGCGCCGATGACCTTCGCATGGGCGGAAGCGCGCAGAACCGGGCCGTCAATCGTGCAATCGAGGCCGTTATCGGCCGCCGTGACGGAAATCTTCGCCTCGCTCTTGGCAGGCATGGCGGCGCGCAGCGCGTCCCGCACATAAGGCAAGGCCTGCACGATCCGCGGCAGCAGGACGGGGCATTCTTCAAGATCGATGACATCGTGGCTGCGCGCGGCGTTGTAGCCGAGTTCGATCCTGCCGCCGGCATTGCGGGCGGTGAAGGTGGCGCGGCGGCGGCTCGATACGGGATAGCCGCGCAGCGGTTCGATGGGCGCCTCGATTCCAGCCCGCGCCAGCGCAGACGTTACAAGCCCTTGTTTCCACGCCATATAGGGTGCGTCCGCCCAATGCTGCAGAACGCATCCGCCGCACGCTCCAAAGTGCTTGCAGGGCGGTTCGATCCGCTCCGCCGACGGCGCCTCGATGGCGGCAGCAACGGGCTTTTGCCCATGAAACTCAACGCGGACGCGTTCGCCCGGCAGGGTGAATGGGATGAAATGCTTTGCGCCGCCGATATGCGCGATCCCATGCCCCTGGGCTCCCACAGACTCAATTGCTGCCAGCTCGGGAGCTGGCCCGGCGGCAGGATGGTCAGGCATTGCGGATTGCACCAACGAGCGTTTCTTCATTTCCGTCCTGGCCAAGTATTGGAGAGCGAACCGTCCCACGGACAGTCCAGCCTGCCTGTTCTATGTACGCCACGACGCTCTGGATTGCTTTCTCTTTCGCCGCCTCGTCCCTCACGATCCCGCCCTTTCCAACAGCGGCGCGGCCCACCTCGAACTGCGGTTTGACAAGGGCCGCCAGCCAAGCCTCCGCGTGCGCCAGAGGCAGAACCGCCGGCAGCACCTTGAGCAGCGAGATGAAGCTCACATCGCAAACGATGGCCCCGGCAGGCGAGGGAAGCATGGCAGCGGTGAGCGACCTCGCGTCGGTCGATTCCAGCGAAACCACTTTGGGATTGGCGCGAAGCGTTGCGTGGAGCTGATCGCGGCCAACATCGACAGCCAGAATGCGGGCTGCACCGCGTTCCAGAAGAACCTCGGTAAAGCCGCCGGTGGAGGCGCCCACATCCAGGCAGGTGAGGCCTCTGGGCTCGAAGCCGAAAGCGTCGAGCGCGGCCTTCAGCTTCCATGCGCTGCGTGCAACATAGCGTTCGGTTTCAAGCACTTCCAGCACGGTGTCGGCAGCCACCTCCTGCCCGGCCTTCAGCGCCGCGGCGCCGCCCGCGCGGACCGCGCCGCGCCTAATCAAGTCCTGCGCTTTCGACCGTATACTGACAAGTCCACGCTGCACCAGGAGGCGGTCAAGTCTGATTTTCACAACTAATTCCCCAGCCATATACAGAGGCTCAATATCTATGTTGCAAAAGATCGGTTTTGTGCAATCATCCCACTCCTGTGTTGCATGGGGCAACCGGCTCAAGCTCGTTTTCCCAACCGAAGGATGTTGAAAAAAACCATGTGAGAGAGGACTGCCTCCTTCGCGGCCGGGGCCGCACAGAAGGCCGTGAGCACATTTCCGGCGCAAAGCCGCCAAGCTTCAAGAACAAAATCAACCTCACATTCACTGGGATCTAGCGATCATGATGCTTGTCCGCACTTATCTCTCGAACAGCACGATCGAGGGAATAGGTGTCTTCGCTGCCGAGCCGATCAAGGCTGGCGATGTTGTCTGGCGACTCGAACCGGGCTTCGACGTGCTTCTTACCGATCAGGAGATCGAGGGCTGGCCGGCCCATATGGACGATTTTCTGGACCGTTACTGCTATCCCCACAGGGAACTTTCAAACACCTGGGTTCTTGAGCTGGATAATGGCCGGTTCATGAACCATTCCGCCGTGCCGAACACGAATTTCGAGGAATTTCATGCGGGATACGCCACGCGGGATATCGAGCCCGGCGAGGAACTGACCTGCAATTACTTCGACTTCGATATCAATTTCCGGGGGAACTTCTCTTCCGGCAAGGATGCAGCGGCATCGGTCGCCGCCGCGGGCTAGCATCCTTAAGCAGTCAGGGCAGCCTTCCGTTCACCGCGGAAGGTGCTCTTGTTTTTGGGCTGCAAAAAGAGCGAGGGGCAAGGCCGCCGCGCGGCCTATCGGCTTTGGCCGTCCTCGCCGGCGAGGTAGTTTTTCGGCGAACTCGTGAACTTGTATGCGAATTCAGCATCGAAGCTGCGGTAGTCGCAGGTGATTTCCTCGCCCTCCTGAATATCCCGCGTTGCGATGTCCATTCCGAAGGGATCGCCAACGGGATAGACCCCGGCGGTGTTCGGGTCGTCGGAGTGGTTCTCGAACCTCGCATCGTCGCCGCACAAAACATACTTATTATTGTTGTGGTCATAATAACCGTACCGCTTACAAATATCCTGGGTTATTTCGGGAAGCTTTTCGACCTCCTCCGCGCCGAATAATGCATCCACGCCCGGAACGAACCGCCACACTATAGTTCCCTTGGGGATATGCTGTGCCGCGAAAAGCCCCAAGCCTTCGATGGCGCTCGGTGCGAGAATGGTCTTTACAACTAGCATGGTTTCTTCCGATCCTTGCTTGCGTTCTTTGGCGCCTGAGCCGCATTCCCGCGGTGGGATATAGAAGGCCGCCAAGACCGGCCGGTTTTTCGCCCGGAGCCGGGCCACGTATTGTGCCCACTTTTCGTGGGGCAATAAAATGTATAGCAGTTTTGCGGGCGGTTGAGCGAGCCCCTTGCCGCCCGCCACGGCGCGGTCCAGGCGCGCAGCCTGCGTGCGAAAAAAAACGTTTGGCAAGCGGGCGCGCAGGGCCTATCTTATAGTCGTTCTGAGCATAAGTGCCGGTCTTCGACCCCGGGTAGGAACGGGTAGGGGCTATTTGCCGGCGGTGGTTATGCTCAAAGAGAGCATAATAGGGCGGAACCCAAAAAGGAGCGCAAACGCCATGGCATTCGTCGACAGCGGAATCGAGCCGGTCCGGCATCCAATGCCTGGCGCTGTGAAATGGGAGCCGCGCGAGCGGGCGCCCGCACATCCAGGTTTCGACGCTGCCTATGCGCGCGAGGCAATCCGCGAGCTGAAGCCGCTTTATGCGCGGCTGGAGCGCGTGATTCCGCCGCTCGAATGGGCCGGGCATGCGCCGTATATCAAGGCGATCCGCGACCTGAAGCGGGAGAAGAATGCCGCGATCCTGGCGCATAACTACATGACGCCGGAGATTTTCCACGGCGTCGGCGACATCCTGGGCGACAGCCTGCAGCTCGCCAAGGAGGCGGCGAAGACGGACGCGGATGTGATCGTCCAGTGCGGCGTGCACTTCATGGCCGAGACCGCGAAGCTGCTCAATCCAAACAAGACGGTGCTGATCCCCGATCCGCATGCGGGCTGCTCGCTCGCCTCCTCGGTCACGCCTGAGGATGTACGGGCGCTCAGGGCCGCCTATCCGGGCGTGCCTATCGTGACCTATGTGAATACCAGCGCCGCGGTGAAGGCGGAATGCGATATCTGCTGCACCTCGGCCAATGCGGTGAAGGTGGTGGAGAGCCTCGGGAGTCCGCGCGTTCTGCTTATCCCCGACCAGTATCTGGCGCGCTATGTGGCCTCGCAGACCAAAGTCGAGATCGTTTCCTGGAAGGGTGCGTGTGAGGTGCACGAGCGTTTCACGGGCGAGGAACTGCGCGGCTACCGCGAGGCGGAGCCCGGCATCAAGATCCTGGCGCATCCCGAATGCCCGCCGGACGTAATCGCGGAGGCCGATTACACCGGCTCGACCGCCGGCATGATCAAATGGGTGAAGGATGAGAAGCCCGCCCGCGTCGTGCTGGTCACGGAATGCTCGATGGCCGCCAATGTCGCGGCCGAGGCGCCGGACACGAATTTCACGCGGCCTTGCAACTTGTGCCCGCATATGAAGCGGATTTCGCTGCCGAAAATCCTGGACAGCCTCGTCACCATGAAGGAAGAGGTGACGGTCGATCCCAAGATTGCGGCGCGGGCGCGGCTTGCTGTCGAACGGATGGTGAACCTGCCGGTTTAACCGGATCGTCATCCCGGAAACGCCGCAGGCGTTATCCGGAATCTTAACGGATGCCGGCGTCTGTGAAGATCCTGTGTCCGCGCCGCATCGCTTCGCGCCGCGGCGCGCACGGGACGACGATGGCGGGAAACGGGGCGTGCCGGCAAGGGTGTTTCGAGCGGGGAGAAAACCATGGGTGGACTTGCTATTGCACAGCCATTGATGTTCCAGCGCCGCCCTGGGCCGCACGGTGTGCTGGTGATTGGCGGCGGCCTCGCGGGCCTGTTCACGGCGCTCAAGCTTGCGCCGCTGCCCGTGACGGTGCTGAGCCCCAAGCCGCTGGGCGAAGGGGCTTCCTCCACGTGGGCGCAAGGCGGCATTGCAGCCGCGATAGGCGAGGGCGATTCGCCGGAGGTTCACGCCGCCGATACGATTGCCGCGGGCGCCGGGCTTACCGATCCAGAGATGGCCCGCATTCTCACGAGCGAGGCCGGGCAGCGCATAAAGGAGTTGTTGAGCTACGGCGTGCCCTTCGACCGCGACGCCTTGGGCAAGCCGCGCCTCTCGCAGGAGGCGGCCCACAGCGCGCGCCGGATCGTGCGCGTGGGCGGCGACCGGGCGGGCAAGGCTGTCATGACAGCGCTGATCGCCGCAGTCGCGGAGACGCCGTCCATATCGGTCCTCGAAAACACCGAAGCGGTCGAACTCGCTTATAGCAATGGGCGCGTGCGGGGCGTTTATGTGCGGCGGACGGGGGAACCGGGGCGGGCTTCCTTCCTGCGGGGCTGCTCGGTTGTCCTGGCAAGCGGTGGCATCGGCCAGCTTTACAGGGTTACGACCGTTCCGAAGGAGGCCAATGGCGGCGGCCTTGCCATGGCCGCGCGCGCGGGCGCCATTATCGCCGATCCCGAGTTCGTGCAGTTCCATCCGACCGCTTTCGATATAGGGCGCGATCCGGCGCCGCTGCTGTCCGAGGCGATCCGGGGCGATGGCGGGCTGCTGGTCAACGGTGCTGGCGAGCGCTTCATGCTGGCGGTGCATCCGCGCGCGGAGCTGGCGCCGCGCGATGTCGTGGCCCGCGCGGTGCACCGCGAGATTGCCGAGGGACGCGGCGCCTTTCTCGATTGCCGCGCGCTACCGATGGAGACGGCGTTTCCAACGGCCTACGAGGTCTGCCGCGAGGTTGGCATCGACCCGGCGCGTGAGCTTATCCCAATTGCGCCGGCCGCGCATTACCACATGGGAGGCGTGCTCACCGATGCGCATGGCCGCACCTCGCTCTCCGGGCTTTGGGCCTGCGGCGAGGCGGCCTCCACCGGCGTGCACGGCGCCAACCGCCTTGCCTCGAACTCGCTTTTGGAAGCGGTTGTCTTCGCGGCCCGCGTGGCAGCCGACGTAGCGGCCGGGGAGCAGCATTGGCGCGCGCTCGCCGAAGAGGTTTTGCCGGTGAAGCCCAGCATCGAGCTGCCGGAGGTGGACGCGGCGAAGACCGCGAGCGCCGTGCGGCGCCTGCGGGAGGTCATGGCCCGCTGCGTGGGCGTGGAGCGGACGGCTGCGTCGCTCCAGGAGGCATTTTCGGCGCTCAAGGAGCTTGAGGCGGATGCCCAGTCCATCGAGCTTCGCGGCATGATCGAGGCGGCGCTGCTGATAGCGGCCGGCGCCTACGCCAGGAAGGAAAGCCGCGGCGCGCATCGCAGGCTGGATTGTCCGGAGCTGAGCGAGCCCGCGCGCCATGGGTATTTGACGCTCGGAGAGGCACGCAGGATCGTGGCGGCCGCAACCGGCGGCGGGCCGCAGGAGCAGGGCGCCGGTGTGCAGGAACTGCGCGCGGCGGTGTAGGTTCGGGCGTGGTGCACAATAGCGGAGCGCATTACCCCACATTCTGTCCCAATGGGAGAGGGGACGATGCCGCTACCGTTGTGCAGCGGTCCTTCTCCCTGTGGGAGAAGGACCGGATGAGAGGTAATCCCCCGATTTGACTCGGCAAACCGGAGACGAAATGACCCTTCTCGAAACAAACCCGCAATTTCCCCGTCATCTCGTCGCGGATGCCGTGCACGCCGCGTTGGCCGAGGATCTGGGCCTCGCGGGCGATGTCACCACCAACGCGCTGATCCCGGGGGATGCAGTGTCCCAGGCGGTGATGGCGCTGCGGGAGGATGGCTGCATCGCGGGCCTGCCGTTGGCGGTGGCGGCGTTCCGGGCGCTCGATCCCAGCATGGAGGTTGCGGCGCAGGTGCGGGAAGGCGCGTTTGCCGGCGCTGGCACGGCGATCGTGCGGCTCTCCGGAAGCACGCGCGCGATCCTCTCGGCGGAGCGTGTGGCGCTGAACTTGGTCCAGCACCTGAGCGGGGTCGCGACGGCCACGCGCCGCTATGTCGAGGCGGTTGCGGGCACGGCTGCGAAAATCGTTTGCACCCGGAAGACCACGCCGGGCCTGCGCGCCTTCGAGAAATACGCCGTGCTCGCCGGCGGCGGCGCCAACCACCGCTTCGGCCTGTTCGACGCCGTGCTCATCAAGGACAACCACATCGCGGCGGCGGGCAGCGTTTCGGGGGCAATAGAGCGGGCGCGCGCCGCCGTGGGCCACATGGTCAAGATCGAGGTCGAGGTGGACACGCTGGCCCAGCTCGAAGAGGCGCTGCGGCAGCCTATCGACGCCGTGCTGCTCGACAACATGGCCGTGGCCGAACTCAAGGCGGCGGTGGCGCTCGCGAAGCCCGCGCGGCCGGGCATCCTGTGCGAGGCCTCGGGCGGCGTGCGTCTGGAGACGGTGCGCGCCATCGCGGAGACGGGCGTGGACATGATCTCCGTGGGCGCGCTCACCCACTCGGTGAAGGCGCTCGATA
Source organism: Hyphomicrobiales bacterium (assembly GCA_003153975.1). Taxonomy (GTDB): domain Bacteria; phylum Pseudomonadota; class Alphaproteobacteria; order Rhizobiales; family Rhodomicrobiaceae; genus Rhodomicrobium. The sequence goes on along the minus strand of PMBZ01000249.1, from coordinate 14,127 downwards.
TCGGGCTCGACTTCTGAGCCGACGCCACCCCGGTAACGGGCTGTTAACGCTGAATTTGCCACTTTTGGCACTTTTGACGCAAACTTGCGATGTTGAACCAATATAGCGCTTTCGCCTTAAGGAAGCGTCAGGCGGGAAGTGGGAAGTGGTGCTGTAACGCACCGATATTGCGCAGGTATTATCTGTGCTAGGCGGCGGCAATTTCCAACGTTGCGGGTTAATGCGCAACTTGCTGCTATATTCGGCATTGCAATAGCGAACGGTATTGGGCACTGGAGATAGAAAATCCATCGCCGATGGATGATTGCCGGGGCCAGCCTGCTCCATGGCGGCAAAGGGTAAATGCGGGCGATGCAGGCTGCTTGAAAAGCCAATTTATGAGGGGCGCTAAACTCCCGGCAAGAGACGGTATCGCCGGCAGCCCGCAAGTAAGCTCCCGGCCTTACGCAACCAATTCAGAGAAAGGGCCAAGTGCCGGCAGCGCCGCGCGGCAAGGGGCGAGCGCGGTGCCGCTTTGTAAAGGGTGGGTTAGCTCAGCGGGTGCTGGTCGCCATGGTGCAGTGAGCGCAGGAGCTGGCGCGCGTAGTAATGGAACGTCGCCTGCGAGCGCCGCTCCTGCAAGATCCAGTCGTGCGCCTGCCTGCCGAGTGCCGGCTCGATAGGCTTGATCTCGCCAACGCTCTCGGCCAGGAGCTGCAACTCGGCGGCGCGCTCGAACATCACGGCCACGGCGCAAGCTTCCTCGACCGTGCGGCCGGTGACGATCAGCCCGTGGTGCGAGAGCAGCACCGCGCGCTTGTCGCCAAGCGTTTCGGCGATGACCTTGCCCTCCTCGTTGCCGACGGGAACGCCGGTCCATACCGGCAGGAACGCGACATCGCCGTAAAGCACGCAAACGTCCATATAGGCGATCTTCAGCGGCCGCTCCAGCATGGCCAGCGCCACCGTGTGCGTCGCGTGCGTATGGATGATGCAGTTGATGTCCGGCCGGGCGTTATAGACCCAGGTGTGGAAGCGGTTGGCGGGGTTCGCCATGCCGTCGCCTTCGAGGACGTTGAGGTCGTAGTCGGCCTTCAAGAGGTTCGAGGCTGTGATCTCGTCGAAGCCGAGGCCGAGCTGTTGCGTAATAAGGGTTCCAGGCGTCTCGCCGCGTGCCGAAATCTGCCCGGTCAGGCCGGATTCGTGGCCCTTGGCGTGCAGGATGCGGCAGGTGAGGGCAAGCTTCTGGCGCACAGACCATGGGGGCATCGAAAGGTGCTGCGAAATTCTTTTCTTGGCGATATCGATAAGCTCGGGCTTTGTTAGCGCCGCCGTCGGGTTTAGCATTTCGCTCACGGGGTCCTCCGCGAAAAAGCTGGAATGGAATGGGATAAGAGGACAACGCGAGAAGCTGCCGCGCCGTCCCAAGGATACAGGCGTCAGGTTTGTTGCGCCTCGGTTTGAGCGGATACGTTTAGCTGGCTGCGGCAAGGGGCTTCGCCGCTTGCTCGACGGAGGTGAAGAATTCGAGCCGCGCGTCCACGAGATCGTTGCCCGCCGCCACCATGTTGCGGACTTCCTCTGGTCTGGCAGTCGCAATCGCGTCCATGATCTCGCCCAGCGTCGTGGCGTGATCGTCGTCGACCACGATATGGAGCGTGAAAAACCCAAGCCGGTCCTCGCTTACACCGCAGTTCACGAAGCCCTTGACGATGTCGGTATATAGGTCGGGTACCAGAGCCTCCGCGCCGAGGTTAATCGCTCCGGTTCCGAACGCCGGGTTCTCGCTGCGGCAGTGCCGGAACATCGTATTGATCAGCTTTACCGTTCCGCTCAAAGGCGTGGCGCCCTGGAGCGAGAGGCCGAACCCTGCCAGCATTTCATCATAGACCACCGCATGCGGTTTCGTGCCGCTGAAGCCGCATTCGTCGAAAAGATTCCGCGCCAGAGGCCTTATTTCTTCATTGCCCGGCAAGTTAGACATTACCGCGCAAAGATATTTCGTAAAATTCGTAGCATATAGCCCTTGTTGGACAAGGAATATCTTCATTTCCTCAAGCGTTACCAGTCCGTCGCGGCAACGGCGCAGAAAGCTGTGAGATGTCAGTCTTTCGACAAGCGTGTCCTTCGCGGATTCTAGTTGCGGAACGTACAGCTTCATACTCACCCTCCGATTGTACGCAGTAATTAACATGAACTACATGTGCTGGGTAGCGCAGATTTTTGCAAACATCGTGTCATTTTGCGATCAATTTGTCATTTTTGAAAAAAGAATTCTCTGATTTGGAAAAAAAATGTGCGCCGGTTCAACTGGCGGCTAGTAGACATTCAGTTCTCGTGTTAACCATTTTGTCCGGAAGGTGTCCTTGGCCGGCATGCGAGTATGCCCCGCGGGAAATCCTGCCTCGTTTGCGGCGAGCATCTCCAGGACTTTCCGTGGATGAGGTGTACTAGCAAGTTATTGATTCTATTACAGCTTATCCGAGGCAAGTAAGTTGGCAGGCCGCTCAGGTTTTGAGCCGGTAGCCGGTCTTGAAGACGCGCCAGACCAGGAAGGCGCAGATGGCCAGGAATACCGCCGTCATGCCGAGGCTCAACGCGACGCTCACATCGGCGATGTTGTAGAAGCTCCAGCGGAAGCCGCTGATGAGGTAGACGACGGGATTGAACAGCGTGACCTTCCGCCAGAAGGGCGGCAGCACGCCGATGGAATAGAAGCTGCCGCCGAGGAAGGTCAGCGGCGTGATGACGAGCAGCGGGATCGCTTGCAGCTTTTCGAAGTTGTCGGCCCAGATGCCGATCAGGAACCCGAACAAGCTGAACGTCACCGCCGTCAGTACCAGGAACAGGAGCATCCAGAACGGGTGAGCGATCTGAAGCGGCACGAAGAAGCCCGCTGTCGCCAGGATGATGAGGCCCAGGATCACCGATTTGGTGGCCGCGGCGCCGACATAGCCCAGCACGATTTCAAACGGGGAGACCGGCGCGGACAGGATCTCGTAGACCGTGCCGATGAAGCGCGGGAAGTAGATGCCGAAGGAGGCGTTGGCGATGCTGTTGGTGAGCAGCGTCAGCATGATGAGGCCCGGCACGATGAAAGCGCCGTAGTTCACGCCATCGATGCTGTCGATCCGCGAGCCGATGGCCGAGCCGAACACCACGAAATAGAGCGAGGTCGAGATCACTGGCGAAACCACGCTCTGCATGAGCGTGCGCCGCCACCGCGCCATCTCGAACCCGTAGATCGCCAATACGCCCCGCCAATTCATGCTCGGTTTCCCAGGGTTTGCGCAATATGAAGGCCGTAACCCCTCACCCTGTCCCTCTCCCTATGGGAGAGGGGACGCCTTTTCAACGGGCACGCCCGGACTCCCTCTCCCATGGGGAGAGGGCTGGGGTGAGGGGTTGCGCCCGTTGAGAATGGCAATGCCGCGGTCTTGCCGCGCCTTAAGCACTTCATTTCTGACTCACCAAACCGACGAAGATGTCTTCGAGCGAGCTTTGCTGCGTGCTTAAGTCCTTGAAGCGGATGCCTGCCTCGCTGAGGTCTTTCAACAGCGAGGCGATGCCGGTGCGTTCGCTCTTGCTGTCGTAGGTATAGATGAGCTGCCGGCCATCGGCGGCGAGCGCCAGCGGATGGCCGTCGAGCCCTTCCGGGATCGCGTCCAGCCGTTTTTGCAGGTCGAGCGTCAGCTGCTTGCGCCCGAGCTTGCGGATCAGTTCCGCCTTCTCCTCCACGACCACGATCTCGCCCTTGTTGATGACGCCGATGCGGCCGGCCATCTCCTCGGCTTCCTCGATATAATGAGTGGTGAGGATGATGGTGACGCCGCTCGCGTTCAACTGGCGGATCAGATCCCACATGCTTTTGCGCAACTCGACGTCGACGCCCGCGGTCGGCTCGTCCAGGAACAGGATTTGCGGCTCGTGGGCGAGCGCCTTGGCGATCATGACGCGCCGCTTCATGCCGCCCGAGAGGGTTAGGATTTTGCTGTTCCGCCGGTCGAGCAGCGACAGGTCCTTGAGCACCTTCGCGATGTGCGCGGGGCTGGGCGGGAGGCCGAACAGCCCGCGGCTGAACGAGACGGTGTTCCAGACGGTCTCGAACGTGTCCGTCGCCAGTTCCTGCGGCACCAGCCCGATCAGCGAGCGTGCCGCGCGGTAATCCTTGCCGATACCGTGCCCATCGACCGCGACCGTGCCGCCGCTTGCGTTCACGATCCCGCAAATGATGCCGATGAGCGTTGTCTTGCCGGCGCCGTTGGGGCCGAGCAGGGCGAAGATCTCGCCGCGCTCGATATCCAGGCTGACGCCATTAAGCGCCACGAGCCCGGAAGCGTATTTCTTGGTGACGTTCGAGACGGAGATGATCGGGTGCATCTGTAAGGTGTGGGGTCAAGGGGGAAAGCGGGCGCCGGCATCGGTCAGGCCGCGGGACGGTAGCGGCCGGTTTCGATGCTGCTGGCGAATGTGGGGCCAGTTGCCGCTTTCGGCAACTCAAAAAGCGGACGCCTCTTTCTCCTTGACACCCCGGCGTGCCCGGTTCTTATGGCATCCTCATTGTAAGCATTTGTATCTTAAGGGGGAACACATGCAGGCAGGGCAGGCGGGCGTCTCCGCGGGCGAACTCAAGCAGATGAGGGTGCTTGTACGGACCTTCTTCGAGCGGCGCGTCTATAACGAGATACTTAAATACAAGATCCGCCATGCGGAGATGCAGAAGCTGCGGCGGATGCTGACCGTTCTCTGGCTCGCGGTCTCCGTGCTGCTCGTTGGCGTGGCCGTGTTCAAGGACATCGTGGACCCTCACCCCTGGCTTCTGCTCGTGCCGCTGCTGCCGGCGGCGGCCCTGCAAATCCTTTACTTCTTTCCATCCTCGCCGCAGCCCAGCTACGCGAAGTTCCGCGAATGCTACGATAAGCTGCTCGCGCACGGCAAGGAACAGCTTATCCGGAAGGCCTGCGACGGCTTGCGCCTGAGCGCGCTCGGCAAGGACAACTTCCCCATATGGGGCATCTGGGGCGTGTTCGGCGAGCACCGGCAGGGCGTCTCGCCCGAGCCCGACGTGTTGCAGGACGCGCTTTGCTGCGAGGACGGCAAGCTGCGCTGCACGCCGGTGACGCTGACGGCGTTCACTTTCGAGGAGCGGCACTGCCACGTCTTCCAAGGCGCCGTAGACATCACCATCGGCAACGTCATCTACGATTCCGTGCGCGAGATCGCCTATGGCGACATCATCGGCGTTTCCCATCACCGGACGACCAAGGAGTTCAAGCTCTCCGGGCTGAAGCCGGAGAATATCGCGGAGATGCAGGATTGCGGCCTGTGGGGCGCCCTGAAGCAGAAGGCCGTCAGCGGGATCGTCGCGGTGGACGACAACGACTTCTTCGAGATCGCACTGGCCAATGGCGAGCGGCTGCACGCCGTCTTCCGCGACGTCGACCTGATGCCGGAGCAGGCGTACGAGTACCGCTATACGCAGCGAAACGCCTGCGAGATCGAGGACGAGACCTACCGGCCGGGCAAGACGCCCTCGCTGCGGGATCACCTCAGGGATTTGACCGACCGCATCGCGGCCAAAAAGGAAGCCGCCGCGCGCATGGCCGGCGCGGCCGGATAGAGACTTCGCGTTGTGGCGAAGCCCGCGCTCACTCCGTCTCTCTCTTCGGGGAGAGAGAGGACAGGATGAGGCAAGACTTAACCGCGCCTTAACTCTATTCTTCGCATCCGGCCGCATTTTCTGCGTTGCTCCTGCCTTATTCTTTAATGTGCAATTGTATGCGAATGCGCCTTTCCAAAGCGTAAAGGCTGGCAACATGATGAATGTACACGTGAATTGTCGATAGTGCTCCGGCCTGCGCGGTGCCGTATGCACGGTTTTGCGGTTAATATTAAAGTTGCGAATATATTTAAGGGTATTTTGCAAACGCGAAAATCGCGCAAAAAAGCGGAAAAATTCGCGGAAATTCGCGTAAAAATCGCATGACGATTTTGCGTTTACTATACTGAAATTAACCATGGCCCGCCGCCTACGGGTCTTTACCTTCGCTTAACTTGGCGGAGCTTTTGGCCCCCCTCACCCCTAGCCCCTCTCCCGCGAGGGGAGAGGGGAATCCGGGAGTGGATGCGGATGGCGGAAGGGTATGCCGTGGTGCGACCGCTTTTGCACCGCCCCCGATGCTGCTATGTATTTTATCCGAATTACGCGGAGCAGGCGGAGCGGGCATGGCCGAGATTTTCATTTCCTACAAGAGCGAGCGGCGCAAGGCGGCGGCACACCTCGCGAAAATCCTGGAACGCTACGGCTACCCGGTCTGGTTCGACTACCACCTCGTGAAGGGCGACGATTTCGCCGACGAGATCGACCGGCGCATCCGCGAGGCCAAGGCGCTGGTCGTGCTGTGGTGCAAGCTTTCGGTGCAATCGGTGTGGGTGCGGCGCGAGGCGGCGCTGGGAGCGAAGCTCAAAAAACTGGTGCCGGCCAAGATCGAGCCGTGCGAACTGCGCGTGGATTTCGACAGCGACGATTATACCGACCTTTCCGATTGGAACGGCGCGCCGCTCGACCACAAGCTCTATCCCCTGCTCGACGGCATCGCACATAGGGTGGGCCGCCCGCCGCAGCTCGATTTCAAGGCCATGCGCGAGTTCGAGGAGGACTGGCGGCGGTATGGCACGCTGTCGCCGCGCACGTTCGCGCTGGAAGCGCCGGTGAAGGCCGGCGAAGAGCCGCGCCCGGTTCCGCCAGCGCCTGCCGTGGCGCACGCGCTCACTCCGGCCGAGCGCGATTGGTTGCGCTTCGCCATCGCGGAAAGCGAGGATGTGGAGGAGATCGAAGCGTACATTAAGCAGTACGGGGCTGGCGAGCCGCTTTGGGCAGTGAAGGCAAAGAAGCGGCTGGCAGTTGTAAACGAACTGCTGGCGAAGCGCGCCAAGGCACAACGGCAAGAGTTGGAGGCGCGCTGCAGGGCCGAGGGGCGCATGCAGGTGGCGGCGGCCATCGCGCGGCCCGCCGGGCTCGAATGGCTGCTGCCGGGCGCTGGCAAGGCGGAGGGCTTCAAGGACGCGGATTTCGCGCCGGAGATGGTTGTTGTGCCGGCCGGCGAGTTCTGGATGGGTTCGAAGGATTGCGAGGGCGATGTGCATGAGGGCCCGCGCCATAAGGTGACGATCCCGAAGGCCTTCGCGGTGGGCCGGTACGCCCTGACCTTCGAAGAATGGGATGCCGCCGTGGCTGCCGGCGGCGTGAACCACAAGCCATCGGATAGAGGTTGGGGACGGGGACGGCGGCCTGTCATCGACGTAAATTGGGAGGATGCGCAGCCTTACATAAAGTGGCTATCCTCCAAGACGGGCCGGCCCTACCGGCTGCTCAGCGAGGCGGAGTGGGAATATTGCTGCCGGGCGGGCACGGAGACGCGATATTCCTTTGGCGACAGCGAAAGCGATTTGGACCGCTACGCTTGGTACAGTGCGAACTGCGGCGGCGAAACCCATCCTGTTGGCGAGAAGCTTCCCAATGAATGGGGCTTGCACGACATGCACGGCAATGTCTGGGAATGGTGCGAGGATTGCTGGCACGATAATTACAAAGGCGCGCCACAAGACGGTTCAGCATGGACAACCGGAGATGGTGGCAAGCGCGTTGTCCGCGGCGGTTCCTGGGCCCTCAACCCGTGGTTTCTGCGTGCGGCCATGCGCGGCAGGCTCGGCCCTGACGACCGTATCAGGTACAGGGGCGTTCGCCTGGCGAGGACCTTTTAGGTCCTGCTCCCTTACAACTCCATGGATAGGGCACGCCGGGAGTCGTGGTTGCGGCCTGAACGGGTTCGCCGAAGGCGAAAAAAACATTTTGGCGGATACGCTGGGTGGGCAAGCGCGGCCAGAAACGATTCGCGGTAACGCTGTCCTCAGGCAGCATGCATTCTAATGCCTTCCGCCTCCTGAACGGCCCCCAGGTATGCGCGTTCTCGGCGGCGGCGCCAACTTAAAAGATACTGGCGCCCTTTCGGACTATTGCAGGTTGATCGGCTCGAACTTGCCTGTGTCGGTGAGCTGCGTGGCCCAGACCTTGTGACAGCCCTGATGCTCGCTCTTGCTGTAGCCGATGGCAGTTCCGAGCCCCAGCTCGATGTTGTGCATGTTCTCAAGGGCCGCGACCACTTTTTCGGTGTCGAGGTTCGGGCCGGCGCGTCTCAAGGCCTCGATGAGAACCTCGGCGGCCACGAAGCCCTCCAGCGACACGTAGTCGGGCGCCTCGCCCCGGAAGTACCTGGAAAGTGCTGCCCGGTATTGAAGCACCAAGGGTGCTTTTGCATCGAGCGGCGGGACCGTCTGCGTGATGATTACGCCCTGGGCGTATTTCGGCCCAAGCAGCATAAGCTCGTCCCTGAGCGAGGTGCTGCCGACGAAGGAGACGCTGCTGAAAATCATGCCGGGATAAGCTGGCCGCATCTTTTCGATGAATTTGGCGGCGGCCCGGTAAGTCGGAACCATCACGATAGCCTTGATCGGCGTCCTGTTGGCCCGGATTTGCGCGATTGCGTTATCGACATCGATGGTGTTGCGCTGGTAGCCGACGCGAAGGATGAAACCGGCATCTCCGCCCCGCAAGGCCCGCATCGCTTTCTCGACGCCGGAATAGCCTGAATCCCCGTACGAATCCTGCTGGGCGAATACCGCGATTTGCTCCGGCTTGAGCTTGCGCACCTTGACGAGATAGCGGACGGCCGCATAGGTCTCTTCGGCGTAGCTTGGGCGGTAGTTGAAGACGTAGCGGTCGGGAGGATCGCGCCTGAGCAGGCCGGCCCCGGTAAAGGCGCCGAAAAACAGCGTGCGCCGCTCAAGGGCGAAGGGGGCTCCCACCACGGCGGTGGGCGTTCCCACATTGCCGATGAAGCCGAAAACCTGGTCGCGGTCGTAAAGCTGCTTCATAGCTTCGGCGGTTCGCGAGGGCTCGTAGCCGTCGTCGGCCGCGAACAGGCGCAGCATGCGGCCGTTAACGCCGCCATCGTCGTTTTCCGCCTTGAAAGCCGCCTCGATGCCAAGCTTCATTTGCTGGCCCAGATCCTTGGCGGGGCCGGATAGCGCCGCGGCTATGCCGAAGCGGATTTCGTCGCTGGCGACGCCGCGAACGGTTGCGGCGCCAAGCTGGCCCTGAACGGCGGCTGGCCTGCCCTGAGCAATCGCTGGGGCTGCGGTCCAGGGCGCAAGCAATGAGGCCAACGCCCCAAACATAAGGATGTACCGGCGGTTCAAGCGATTCTCCAGGATTGCCGCTTCTTCTTCTTAAACGATCCTACTGCAGGTCTATCGGCTCGTATTTGCCAGATTCGGAGAGCTGTGTGCCCCAAACCTTGTGCGATCCCTGATGCTCGCTTCTTCCGTAGTTGATAAGTGCGCCGAGGCCAAGGTCGAAGCCCTGCATGTTTTCCAGAGCATCCACCACCTTCTCCGTGTTGAGATTGGGGCCGGCGCGCTTGATGGCCTCTATCATGATTTGGGCGGATACATAGCCTTCGAAGGAGACGTAATTGGCGGCCTCGCCGGGGTAGTATCGCTCCAATGCGGATTTGTACTGGAGCACCAGCGAGGAGTAGCCGTCGAGCGCGGGTACGACCTGGGTCACGATCACGCCGGCCGCGTATTGGGGGCCGAGCAGCATCAACTCGTCCTTGAGCGCGGTGCTGCCGGTGAACGAGACGTTCGTGTAGACGAGCCCTGGATACTGATCTTTCGTTTTTTCGATGAATTTCGCCGCCGCCCGGTAGGTTGAAACCATGACGATAGCCCTGATCGGCAGCTTATAGGCTTTCAGCTGGGCTACGGCGTTGTCCACGTCCATGCTGTTGCGCGCATAGCCAACCCTGAGAACGTAGCCGCCGTCTCCACCGCGCAGGGTGCGCATCGCGCCCATGACTCCGTTGAAGCCGGCGTCGCCATAAGAGTCCTGCTGGGCGAACACGGCGATCTGGTCCGTCTTGATCTTGCGGACCTTGACGAGATAGTTGACCGCGGCGGCCGTCTCTTCCGCATAGCTGGCACGATAGTTGAACACGTAGCGGTCGGGCGGGTCGCGGCGCAGGACATCGGCGCCGGTGAAGGCTCCGAAGAAAAGCATGCGGTGCTCAAGCGCGAAGGGAGCGGAAACCACGGCGGTCGGCGTGCCGACGTTGCCGATGAAGCCGAAGATGCGCTCCCTTTCGTAAAGGTCCTTGACCGTTTCGGCCGTGCGCGTGGGCTCATAGCCGTCGTCGGCCGCGGCGAGGCGCAACGTGCGGCCGTTCACGCCGCCATCCTCGTTGACGCTGTTGAATGCCGTCTCGATGCCCTTCTGCATTTGCAGCCCGAGGTCCTTGGCGGAACCCGAAAGGGGTGCGGAGATGCCGAGCACGATCTCGTTGGCGGTAACACCGCGAATGGCGCCCGCCGCAGCTTGGCCTGCGAACGCAATCGGCCGTGCCGGCCCCGCTGCCGGTGCCGCGGCCGGAGCGCCGGGGGCGGAAATATTCTCAAGATCGGCGAGCTGGCGCTCGATGGCGGCACAGTCGATTTGCCTGGCCGATACGGAGCGGCTGCCATCGCTCTGGCTGTTGTTCAAAAGCTCGAAAATGGCCGCGGTTTCATCCGGTTCGCCTCCAGACGATTGAATGATCGCGGTAATCCGGTTCGTTATGGCCCCGATACGTGGGCGGGCAATGGATGGGCAGGCCGATGCCGCCCCGAGCACGCGGCCAACCTCGGCCGCCAGCCCTCTCAGCATATTTCCTTTGTCCTCGCCAAGGGCAACTCCAACAGGCAGTAAGGACACAAGCAAAACCGCTCCGCAAAAAACTGCGCTACATGGGAAACGCAAGTAATCCCCCCTTCCTCCGCCGCTTCTGGCGAGAGCGGTCTCTAGTTCCCGCGCCAGAAGTGCTTCCGCGAAATGTCCGGATTAAGGCGCAAGTGG
>PMBZ01000249.1:0-3178 GCA_003153975.1 Hyphomicrobiales bacterium | reverse complement strand
TTTATGCTAATGAAACCAACGCCAGCCGCCTGATGGCAGTTGTTGCAGGCCGCCGTAAGCTCCGCGTAGCCGCGTTCCAACTGCGCGCCATCCCTGCCCTTGGCGGCCTTTTGCATGTCGCTGAGCGGTTTACCGGCCGAGGCGATGAACTCCACCGGAATATTGCGATAGAGTATCACGGCGTTGGCGAAGCTGTCCCCGGTGCGGTCCAGCTCGTAGTCGACGAGGCCCCAGTTCCGGTGCTTGATCGCTTCCCAGAGCTTCATATGGCGGAGCTGAATTTTGCCCATGATCTCGGCAAGGGGCGCCAGATAGGCGCTGGGCTCGCCGGGCATGGGTGCCGGCGGGGCGGCGAAGGGCACGTCGCCGGCCAGGGCAGGCGCGCCGGCCGCCAGGAGTGTCGCAAGACCGAGTATCGGTAAACGCCGCATGTTCTCCCCCGCTCGTGTGTCTCCCGCATTTGCCGGCAGCCTTGGCGCCTGCGCGCTCGCAGGTTGTCGCGGGACGTGAGACATTAACACACAAAATCGGGCGATGCCGCTCTGTCTTTCGAGTTGACCTGCGTGCGGTTGGCGATTCTACAGCCAGGATGCGAAATAGGACAGCTTGCCCGTGGCCTTCAGGACGTACCAGCCGCCGGCGGCAAGCGCTCCGCCCGCCGCCAGCAGGAACAAGGTGCGGAACGCACCCGCGAACAGGCGGCCGAAATTCGTGCGCACGCGGACCTTGACCGTCTGCTCGGCCGATTGAGAGCCGGTCAAGGCGCCGTTTGCCTCTATGTCCCGGACGGAAACCGATACGGACAGGAGGCGCCAGCCGGTCTCGTTGGCGACCACGGCCCACGACCAGGTTCCGAATTCCTCCTCGCCGGGGCGGTTCGAAAGCCACTGCGTCTCCGGTGTCATGGTTTCGATGAAAAAGCCGCCTTCGGGCGCGGATAGCCTGATGCTGACGGCGCGCGCCGCAGTCTGGGCTTGCTGCGAATTCTGCCCGTTGCGCGGAAAAAGCTGGCCGGCCTCTTCCTTGCCAAGCTGGATCTGGACGACCTCGCCGCGCGCTAAACGGACTTTGCGGGGAAAACTTTCAAGCGCCTTGGCGAGCGCGCCGCCAGGCTCCCTTTGGGTGGTGCGTGAAGGCTTGGCGCCGGCACCTTTGCGCGGCTTCTCCTGGGCCGGCTCCAAAGGCTTTTCCGCGAGAGGCCTTTCCCGGAGCGTTTCCAGGGGCGGCAGCGCGGAAGCCAGTTCCAGGTCGAAGACCGGCGCCTTGGGTTCCGCGAATCCCGATGCCAGAGGGGGCGGAGCGGGCAGCGGCGGCGGAGGCGGAGCGGGGGGCTGCTGCCGCAGGGCCGGCGAAACCATGGGCGGGCGCGGCTGCTGCTCCGGCCGGGGGCCTGAGTTGGGACGCTCCAGCATGTGAAGGGGCGCTTGCGCTTGCGGTGGCAACGGGGCGCGCTGGCCGTTCATGGGAGCCTCGGCGCGGAGCTGCGGCTCCGCGCGGGGGTGCTGTTCCATCCGGGGCTGCTGTTCCGGGCCTGACTGGGGCCTTAAGCGAGCGGCGACCGGCTGAATCGCGGCCGGATTGAGCAGCGGCGCCACGGCCCATTCCTTGCGGTTCTCCGAGTCCAGGATGCTGCGGACGCTCGCCAGCATATCCTCCATGAACCTGTCCCCGGTGCCTGAGCTGGGAGGAGACGGGGCCGCCACCAATTTCGAATCGGCGGCACTTGGGGAGCGTTTCGCCGCCGGGCCGGGTTGAACGTCCGGCTTGCCCTTGGCCGCCTTGCCGCCCTTCGCGGGGCGCGGAGCCTGACTGTTGGATGGGCCAGCGCCTTGCTGCGAAGGGCCAAGCACGGCTTCAAGCGTCCGCTGCGCCGTTTGCGCGTTAAAGCCATTCGCGGCCAGTATCGCCGAGGCGTCGCTATCGGGGTGCTTCGCCACGCCGACAAGCACGAAAGCGCCGTCGATCTCCTTCCGCCCGGTCCGGACCGCGTCCTCGAAGGCGCCGGCGAAAAGGTTGTCGAACTTGTAGCTGAAGGCTGGGGCCGTGGCCGTGGGCGACAGCAAGGCTGTGTTGTTGTTTATCGCGGTGGCGATCGAACTCTGGATGATGTGAATGTCGGCATCCACGGCCTGCAGAAGCTCGATGGCGTCGGGATCGTCGAGCAGGGCCAGGAGCAGATGCTCCAGCGTAACGTAGCGATGGGAGCGCTGCTGGGCTGTGTTCCAGGCGCGGCGCAATGTATGATCCAAATAGGCGGTACGCGGCAGCTCCGCGTACCCTGCTGAATGATCGTTCATAATCTCACTGGCCTTCGGCGCGCGGCTTCCCGGGAACGCAGCCACCGCAACAATACGCGCTGCGGACTGTCCTGAAAAGCCGCAACATGAAATTAGGATCGCGGTAGGAGGGCACGATTGGCCTCCCAGTCCGATTTACCTACTTTAATGGCCGGTTTTCAATAGCGAACAAGCAAAGTGCGGCGTTTATGCAAGCGCCGGTCCCGCCGCGAGCAATTTTTTTGGGTGGGCCGCCCAAAAGCAGCCCCCGGAAAAACCGGCTACATGCCCGAATAGTTCGGGCCGCCGCCGCCCTCCGGCACCGTCCAGTTGATATTCTGGGCCGGGTCCTTGATGTCGCAGGTCTTGCAGTGCAGGCAGTTTTGCGCGTTGATCTGGAAGCGCGGAGCGCCGCCCTCCTCGATCACCTCGTAAACCATCGCCGGGCAATAGCGCTGGGCGGGTTCGGCATAGACGGCCAAGTTGTCGCGCAGCGGCACGGCCGGGTTGGCCAGCACGAGATGAACCGGCTGATCCTCCTCATGATTCGTGCCGGAGAGGAAGAGCGAGGACGGAATGTCGAAGGTGAGCTTTCCGTCGGGTTTGGGATAGTCGATGGGCTTGAAGCCGCTTGCCGGTTTCAGCGCCGCGTAGTCCGGCTTGCCATGCTTGAGCGTGGGCGAAAGCTTGGTGGAGATGGTGTTGAGCCACATATCCATGCCCGATAGCGCGGTTCCAAGCGCGGTGCCGAACCGGGAGAGAATCGGCTTCGCGTTGCGCACGCGCTTGAGATCGTGCGCGATTGGGCCGGTGCGGACGGCTTCTTCGTAAGCGGTCAGCTCGTCGCCGGCGCGGCCCGCCTCGATCGCCTCGAAAGCCGCCTCGGCCGCGAGCTTGCCCGA
>PMBZ01000198.1:2680-2931 GCA_003153975.1 Hyphomicrobiales bacterium | reverse complement strand
ACCGACGCGGCCTCGTTCGCGCCGCTTGAGCCGGTGGCCGACGGGTTCCGCAACTACTCCCGCGGCAAGCAGCGCTTGCCGGCTGAGGAGATGCTGGCGGACCGGGCTCAACTGCTGACGCTGACAGCGCCTGAGATGACGGTTCTTCTCGGTGGCCTGCGGGTCCTCGGCGCTAATGCCGGGAAGTCCACGCACGGCGTCTTCACCAAACGGCCAGAGATGCTGACGAACGACTTCTTCGTCAACCTGCT
>PMBZ01000198.1:0-2670 GCA_003153975.1 Hyphomicrobiales bacterium | reverse complement strand
TCGAACTCCCAGCTCCGGGCCATCGCGGAAGTCTATGCGTGCACTGACTCGAAGGAGAAGTTTGTGAAAGACTTCGTGGCGGCGTGGACCAAAGTGATGGACCTTGATCGGTTCGATCTCGCCTGATCGTTGCGGAAAGGGCTTCGAGGCCATCCAGAGTGCAGCCGCGCCTCGCAGGCTAATGCAGCGGGCAATGGGTTACAGGGGCGCGGTGTTCGATTAGATTTTACCGCGCCCCGCATTAGAATTGCTGAATAGTTTTCGCCGGCTATTTGGCTAGAATCCCAGGAGAGGCAAAAAGGCCGTGCCTAAGCCTCGCAAATCTCAGGAGGAAATAAAGTGAAAACATGGACGAAACCAGCGGCATCCGCCGTCGAAGCGGGCTTTGAGGTCACGCGCTACCTTCCGTCCCAGCTCGATCTCGCCGCCCGGAGTACATGCAGGAAATAAAACCGCGCCGGCTGGCTGCTCGATACTCGGCCAACCCGGCGCTGCCTAGCCGGCGAGGTGCTTTCGCCCCGCACTTCTTCCCAAAGAAGGCCCTCGCCGGCGTCTGCCGCGCAAGCAGGCAAGCTCCCCCTATGGTGCGTCCCCCTCGATAACCCCAACGAAGGGCAACTCACGGAAGAAGTGGCCGGCGTCCATGCCATAGCCCACGACGAAGCGGTCCGGGCAATCGAATCCCACGAAATCGGCCTCAAGCTCGGTCTGGCGGCGGCCGCGCTTGTCGAGGAGCACAGCGATCGCCACGCTCCGCGCGCCCCGGTTAAGCAGCAGTTCGCGGGTGAATTTCAGCGTCTTGCCCGATTCGAGAATGTCGTCGATCAGGAGCACGTCGCGGCCGGCCACGGGGGCATCGATGTCGCGGAGAACCTTCACCTCGCCGCTTGTGGTGCCCGCGCCGTAGCTCGAAACGAGGATGAACTCGATTTCTGGCGCGAGCCCCGCGCCGTGCATGGCCCGGATCAGGTCGGCCGCGAATATGAAGGAGCCTTTGAGCACCGACACGACCAGCAGGCCCTCGAAATAGCGGCCCGCGATTTCACCTGCAAGCTCCCGATTCCGGAGGGCAATCGCCTCAGCCGGGAACAGTACCTCAATTTTCTTGTCCCGCACGATTGGCATGGTTCCACCGGAAAGGATGAACTCTGGAAAGGCCGTCGGCCATCATATAGCTGGCCCGAGCCGCGATGCAAAATGCAACCCACGCTGTCGCCGCCGCGATGCCCGCGAGGGCCGTTTTCCCGGCCGCCGCGGTTTTCCAATAAGAGCGGCGGCTAGCGGTTGCGGCGGGGCGCTGCTTCCGCTATGGTCTTCCGCAGGCACCCGTAGCTCAGCTGGATAGAGTACAAGATTCCGAATCTTGGGGTCACAGGTTCAAGTCCTGTCGGGTGCGCCAATATTTTCAATGATTTAGCGTGAGAACGATGTAGAACGTTTGCCATGTTTTACAATCCAGGCTCGTTTTCGTTCATCGTTTGTCCCGACTCACCCGCCGCCTGCCACTTCAAAACGGCAGCAGCCGCCGCCCACCAGAGATCGGTACGTGCCTCTGCCCGAAACTTCTCAATTTCCTCCCACGTCCAAGGCGCAAACCCTTCGCCGATGCGAAGCATTCCGATTTTCGCGCAAGGGTTATAGGTCCTCCAGCCGCGAGGGATCGACCGGGACATCGATGACGGCAACGCTCGCACGATCGAAAAAACCTTGCAACAGGGGAGCCATCCACACATGACGGGTAGGGACTTCCAGCGGCCGGGGCTGCACCGAAGCGCTTTCATGGGGAGTAAGCTTCGCCGGCAGCGTCAATGCGCGGAGAGGGAAAGCGCCGGGACGCCGGCCGGGACGCCTAAGTGTGCGCATGACAAGCGGGCGCTTCGGGCTATAAGAGAGCATGACAACGGGAAATAACCGGAAAACTGGGCTGGGCCGGCTCGCCGCCGAAATCCTGGCCGATCCGCGCCTGGCGCTGATGCTGGCGCTGGGCTTCAGCGCGGGCCTGCCCTTTCTGCTCGTGTTCTCGACGCTCTCGGCCTGGCTGCGCGAGGCCGGCATCGCACGCACGGAGATCGGTTTCCTAAGCTATGTGGCGCTGGCCTATAGCTTGAAATTCTTGTGGGCGCCGATTATCGACCGCCGCGACGTGCCGCTCTTGTCGCGCTTCACCGGCCGGCGCCGGGGCTGGATGCTGCTCTCGCAGGCGGGCATAATCCTTGGCCTCATCGGCATCGCTTCGGGCGACCCATCGCAATCCGTGCTGTGGACCGTGGGTTGCGCGTTCTTCGTGGCCTTTTCCTCGGCGACGCAGGACGTGGTGATCGATGGCTGGCGCATCGACGCGGCCCCCACGGAGCGGCAGGGCATGATGTCGGCGAGCTATCAGCTCGGCTACCGGATAGCGCTTCTGTCCGCGGGGGCGGGCGCGCTCTATATCGCCGATTTCAGCGGCTGGCTGGCGGCCTATACCGCCATGGCCGCCCTCATGGCGGTTGGCATCGTGGCAAGCCTGCTCGCTCCGCATCCGGCGGAGAGCGGACCCGGTGGCCCCCGCGAGTCCTTCCTTAAACTCTATGCCGAGCCCATCGCGGACCTGTTGCGCCGCAAGGGGACGGCGATCGTGCCGATCCTCGTGCTTGTGGCACTCTACCGCCTTCCGGATTTCGTCTCCGG
>PMBZ01000129.1 GCA_003153975.1 Hyphomicrobiales bacterium | reverse complement strand
TCGATGGCGTCCTGGTCGCCGAGCCAGTCCGAGCCCTTCACGGTGTCGTACATATGCCAGCGCCAATCGTCGCGGCCCATATTGCCGAGTGCGGCGGCGATGCCGCCCTGCGCCGCGACCGTATGCGAGCGGGTCGGGAACACCTTGGTGATGCAGGCTGTCTTGAGGCCTGCCTCGGCACAGCCGAGCGTGGCGCGCAGGCCCGCGCCGCCAGCTCCCACCACAACCACGTCGAAGATGTGGTCGATGAAGGGGTAGGCCCTGCCGCCGGCGTTGAAAACGGGAAGCACCCCGGCGCTTGTGTGGCGCGGTTTTGCACGGTCAGGCATCAGCTAAACCCCGATAAAAAGCTTGATCACGGCGAGGAAAATGGCCGCGCCAACGGAGAGGGAGAAGAACGTGTTGAGCAAGAGCAGGATCAGCACCTTGCCGCCGCCATGGACATAGTCCTCGATGATCACCTGCATTCCGGTCCGCATGTGGATGCTGGCGGAGAGCGCAAACAGGATACCCAGGATGGCCGCCCATGGCTGGGAGAAGAACTCCTTGACCTCGGCGCGGGAGGCGCCAACGAGGTGCAGCGCCGCGTAGACCAGGAACGCGGTCAGCACCATGTTCGCGGCGCCCGTGACGCGCTGTAAAACGAAGTGGTCCGTCCCGCTTTTGGCCGAGCCCAGGCCGCGGACCATTTTAAGGGGAGTGCGCAAAGCTGTCATATGAGTTTCCCCCAGTATGAGACGGCAATCATCCAGATCGCGGCGGTAATCGCCAGAGAAAGGATAATGCTCAGCCAGGAAAGCAGCTTCACGCTGCCTTTGCCGAAACCGTGGATCGTGTCCCAGATGAAGTGCCGGACGCCGCCCAAGAGATGGTGCATGACAGACCAGCTAAAACCGAATAGCACGATCAGCCCGATGGGCGTGGCCAGAAGTCCGTTCACCGTATTGAACCAGGCATCGCTGGTGGCTGCCGCGAGGAGCCATGCCGCCAGGAGCACGCTGCCGAAGTAGTTGGCCGCGCCGGTCATGCGATGCAGGATCGACATCGTCATGTTCGCGTAGGGCCGGAAAATCGACAGGTGGGGAGAGAGAGGCCGCGCCATGGGCCGGGAACCTGGCCCCGCCGCGTTCTGCTTCGCGTTCGCCATTATTCAATCCCTCTTAACACTGCATGCAGTTGGATTTAACGTTTCTTACCGCAGTGCAGCAGGGGCTTCAATAACAATCCGGTTGACCGAGGCATACGTAATAAGGCGAAGGTGCTTTAGCCATTTTCAACGCAAGCCGGAATGGTTAGTTCCAATTTGCCGATAAATCGAACGCTGTTTCCGGGCAGCGTGTCATCCCGCGCGCTTCTCGCAACCCCGCCCGGCTGGCGGTCGATGGCGGCGGGTTGAACTCTGGCGGGCGGCGCTAATGCTCGCTTACGCTCAGCTCCAGCCCTTCGAGCAGAAGCGCGCGGGTTGCGGTGGCTTGCAGCCTGCAATATTCCGAGGCACCCAAGGCGGCGCCAGGATCGAGCTGGTCTAAGCCCCCTCAGCAAACCGGCTGAGAGGCTGCTTCGGAAGTCTTAGCTTTTTGCCATGTTCTGCAGCAGTGCGGCGATCTTGATTGTCGCGAAATTCGAGAAGGTGTCGGAGACCGCGTATGGCAGGACGATCTGGCCATTGTGCCGCATGGCTCCACATGTGTAAACGACGTTGGGGACGTATCCCTCGCGCTCGGATGGATCGGGCCGCACCAGCGGCTCAGCGGATCGCGCGAGAACCTTGGATGGATCGCGCTTGTCGAGGAGAGCCGCTCCGATCGAATATTTCCGGACCGGACCGACGCCATGGGTGAGCAGCAGCCAGCCTTCGTCTAGTTCGATCGGCGCACCGCAATTGCCGATCTGCACGAATTCCCACGGGAACTCCGGCTTCAAAATGGCTTGGCCGCCGTCCCAGGTTTCCATATCGTCCGAATAGATAAGGTAAAGGTTCTCGTTGTCCTGGCGGGCGATCATGGCATATTTGCCGTTAATCTTACGGGGGAACAAGGCCATGCCCTTGTTCCGCGCGGCAGACCCCTTCAAAGGCGACATCTTGAAAGAAATGAAGTCGGTGGTTTCGATCAACTCGGATCGTATCGCCAAGCCGGTGTAGGCGGTGTATGTTGCATAGAATATTTTCCGCCCGTTATCGTTGAATTCCACGAAGCGGGCATCCTCAATCCCGTTCGACTGGGATGCGGTAACCGGAAAGATCACTCGCTCGCTGATATCCTCGTCCGGCTCGAAGACCACCTCGACATCTTCCCCATCCGGACGCGAGACCCGGCTTCGCACTTTGGGAATTGAGGCAAGACGGGCGCTCGGATCGACGCTTACGCTGCCGTCGGCCGCAATGGACCCGGATCGAAACGTCAGCGATGAAATATGCCCTTCACCCACAGCGCGAAGGCTTAGGATGAAGCGGAGCCCGCCTTCCGGCGCGCCGGACTGATCGGGATGCGCGACAATGCTCGGATTGAATAATGCCGATGCTTCAAAGGAATATTCATGCACGAAATAAGCACCGACCAGTTGACGCTGTATCTTGGTGAAATCGGCATGCGTGGCAAAGGCGTCTTCCATTTCGCCGGCACGCGCCTCGAACGTTCTTAGCAGGTGGCGGTGCCGGCCTTGAAAATTCTCTAGAATTTCAGCAAGTTGACTGCGCGCCGTCTCGGGATCAAGCCCTAGAACGCGGTCGACGATATGGTTCGCCCGCCTCTTGTCGGCGGGGTTGAGATCCCGCGGTTCGGTCGCCGGCTTGAACGGGCGCACGACGACCCTGGCCGGATCGGGGCGCAGATAGAGAGCCTGACGGTTCAGGAAAGTGGCTTTTGGCACAATACCCTCGATTTTAGCCGTCCTGGCGCTTCGGGACGGCCGGTTTGAATGGGCACTTAGGAAATTTGCACGCGCAACTCCGGAAATGGTACGAGGTTCGCACGATCCCCACTGGCGCGCGCAAGCTGGCGGATCTCCGCGAGGCTGAGTAGATAGGACACGGTGGATTCGCCGCCTCTGTTCTCGTTCGGCCGGTCGCAATGCAGCCCATCCCGGCAGCTCCCCGTCTCCAGATCGGCTAGAGACATCGAGAGATCGTTGTTGCCGAGGAACCATGCGAATGCGCGCGCGGCACCTGCCTTCCATTCGGGATTGCCGTCCGCACGCCAAGCCGCAAGGCAGGCTGAGATTGTCGCCGTGGCCTCCAAAGGCTGCTGATCGAACGGCTTTGGCTGCTTCCGCTTGTGGCCGAAGCTATCCGAGCCGACAGGTCTGAAACAGCCCGATGGCGCTCTTTGTATCGTCATGAGCCAGCGCAAGGATCGCAATCCGGCATCGACGTAATCGGGTACCCCTGTGGAAATCCCCGTAACGATCAGGGACTGGGGCAAACGGGCGTTGTCGTAGGCAAGTCCATCCTCGAACCATACCCAGTCCCTCGTCTCCACCACCCGCATCATGGAAATCAACCTGTCAGCCAGAAGATGACGGATGCGTCCGGCAAGGGAGTCGCTTGGAACGGCTTCGCAATAGGCATCCAACCCGAGCAAAGTAAAAGCCCAAGCGCGTGGTGAGCGAAATGCCTCCACAGCCGGCAGTGCTTCGGCGAACAGGGAGGCGGACCAGCGCCTTCGCGATGCACTGGCGTCGCTGCGTGCGCACTCGCCCAAGGCCCAAAGAGTTCGCCCGTGGCTGTCCTCCGAGCCGCGGTCTTCGAGCCAACGCCGGTCGAAGCTCATGAAGTTGCGAAACCGCCTCGTGTCTGGATTCCAGGCATGCTGGACGAACCCCGCCAGCCGGGCCGTCAATGCTTCCGGCAGGCGTTCCTCACTTGGATTGTTAAGCGCGCAAGCCAATAGCAGCGCCCGGGCATTGTCATCGACGCAATAGCCGTGGGAACGGTCAGGCACGCAATGGACCGCGTGCTGGAAGAGCCCGGTGCCGTCGCACATGGACAGAAAATGGCCGATGCGCATCTCTGGCGCAGCGTGGCCGCCGCGAGGGGGCACGCTTTGGCCGGTCCGCAAGATCGCCCGCGGCCGGTGCGCCCGCCGCCCGCTTTCGAACGCGGCAAGGTGGCGCTCTGCGTTTCGCTCCCATGTCATCGAGCGGCTGCTCGCATAGGCGCGTTCGCGCATGGCCTGCCGCCGGGTATCGCTGGTTAGCAATGCCGCGATCTCGCTACCGATGGCGGCGGCGTCGCCGAATGGAACCAGTATGCCATGTCCGCCGGCCAGCAATTCCCGCGCGTGCCAATAGGGCGTCGAGACGACCGCCTTTCCCAGCCCGAAGCTGTAGGCCAATGTGCCCGACGTCATCTGCGCCTCGTTGAGATATGGCGTGACGTAGACGTCGCACATCGAGATGTAGGCGAGCAGCGTCGGTTTATCGACGAATTGATCGAGGAATACGACGTGGTTCTCGATACCGAGTTCGCGAACACGCGCAACGAGGCTCTCGCGGTAGACCTCGCCCTGATCCCGGACGAGATGGGGGTGCGTCGCCCCCAGAACGATATACACCGCATCGGGGCTGCTCTTCAGGATCGAGGGCATCGCGTCGATCATGACTTCAATGCCCTTGCTGGGAGAAAGAAGGCCGAACGTCAGGATGACCGGCTTGCCGCTGAAGCCGAATCTGGCCTTCGCCTGGTCAGGCTCGATGAACGCAAAGCCGGGAATACCGTGCGGTATGACCTCAATCTTCTCCGCCGGTACTTGGTATACGGCGCGTAGCAGCTTGCGGCCTTTCTCCGCCATCACGACGATTCGCGACGACGCATCCACAACCCGGTCCAGAACATCGCGGTATGCCGGTGCCGGCTCGGCGAGAACCGTATGCAGCGTCGTGATGACCGGCATGGTCAGCCGCGAAAGCAGCGCCATGATGTGGCTGCCTGCCTCACCGCCGAAAATCCCAAATTCGTGCTGGAGGGAAACGGCGTCGAACCGGCCCGCGTTCAGGAAACCGGCCGCGCGCACGTAATCCTCGATCTTTTCGTCCCTGATCTGATGGTGGACGGCGGAAGGGTAGTCGTAGGCGTTACCGTTGTCGGTCATCGCCACTATGCAGGTTTCCACGTCCGCGCTGGACGCCGCAATCGCCTGTTGCAGATCGGTCGTGAAGGTGGCGATCCCGCAGTGGCGCGGCAGTGAATTCCCGATGAATGCTATGCGGCTGAGCTGGGTCATGGCCGGGCCTCCGTTGAGCGGACCGGCGGAGCCGCTATTGTCCGGTGAAGAAGGGGAGGCTGCGAAAAACGGTGTGCCGGAGAACTCCCTTGATGTCTTTCCCAGCCTTGCAAAAGGCTGGTACTGGGCTCGGTGGCCAAATAGGCCAACAGTCCCTTCAGGCCTTCGGCACCAACCTCGATGCTGGTGTCCTCCGCTTCCAGGAACATCGCTTCGCCGGCGAATGTATTCATCAGCCCGATCCTGGCGTGGCCTTCAAGGACAAGGAGCCACGTCTCGTGCCGGGCGTGAAGCTCCCAGTTCGATTTCGATAAGAGGTCGATCCGCTCAAGTACGAAATGCGGGCTGGCGACCAGCAGGGTTCTGGCATCGGTGAGGCGTCTTTGAATGGATTGGCATTCTGCCGGCCCTGCATGTGCGGCCGCCACAGCGTTACCGGCGTGAACCTCGCGCTGGCGGCCATAATCGAAAAGACGGAAGGTAGCGTCGCTTCGCTGCTGGATCTCGGCAATCACCAGTCCGGGGCCGATGGCGTGAATTGTGCCGGCGGGGACAAAAACGGCATCGTCCTGCTGGACCAAGTGCCATTGAACCAGATCTGCAATCGACCCGTCCTCGATGGACGCTCGCAATTGCGCGGCGCTAAGCTGCCCCTTCAGTCCGACGGCAACTTCGGCGCCGGGCGTCGCGGAAAGAATATACCAAGCCTCGGTCTTGCCGTGCGCCATGCCGATTGACTGCGCGAAAGCGTCGTCCGGGTGAACCTGGATGGAGAGCGTCTCGTTCGTGAACAGCAGCTTGAGCAGCAATGCGGGGGATGGCGCGGCCGGATCGGCACGTTGAAACCACAGTTCGCCTATCGGGATGCCGTCGCCCTCAAGCTCGCTCCAAGGCTGGAGATCGGTGCTTCCCCAGGGTTTGTGTACGACCTGCATGCGGGCATGTTCGATCGTCACGTTTTTCTCCTGGTTTGCGAGCGCTCCTTCCCCAATAGCCTGAGATCGAAGACCCGGCCGTTATGGGCGAGCTTGCGGCCTGAGGCGCCCGGGCAGATAACCTGATTTCACCGTTCCGGTGACACAGGCCGCTCCAGGCAAAAGCCGCCAAATTTGTAGGACACACGGGCTAGCTGTTCACGCCGTACAAAATCCCTGCAAGCGCGAGTTTTTACTTGCGCAGCTAAGCTGTGCGAGGGCGCAATCTCGATTGCAAAAGATAATATTGTTTGCGTATCGTCGATTATTTCTATACGTGGTTCGGTTAATGTGGCCCGGCGCCGATAAAATACAAGCACTATTTGCAACTTTATTCATTGCATGGAAACGCAATGTCAGTAATATATCGTGAAGGTGCCGTCACCCCGCGATAATGGCCCTGCGTGTTGAAACGGCGCGGGCGCGCCGGAAAATATTGCGTTCTCTTGGTTATCTGGTTTGCCGGGCGTTTCCACCCATGGACAGGTTCCACCTGCGGCTCTTGGCATTAGGTAGCTCCCGATGGTACTTTTTTGTGCTTTAGCACCTGAATTGGCTTGAAAATATTTTTCTAATCGACGCTTGCCCTATCGAGACGCTCTCCCGATATACGTTCGATGAGCAAATTGAAATATGTCAAATTCCAGCAAGAACTATTCATTTCTTGAAACATATTTATTCCAGTCTCAAGAAAGGAGTTTGCGGATGGCGGTACGATTGCCGCCTGTTTTTCGTCCCGGACAGACATCAGCCGGTTTCGCGGTACCAAAGCTTCTATCGCGGAACATCTCGTTTAACTCCAGCCTGGAGGAGGCAGATTTGTCTCACAAATTCGCCGTCGGTCAAATAGTCCATTTCGCTCCAAGCAGTATACAAAATGCAATTTCGGGAAATTGCGAGGTTCGTCACCTTATGCCGGCGTCCGGTTTTCAAGTTGAGCCGCGTTACCGCATAAAAAATGCTGAGGAACGGCACGAGCGTGTCGTTACCGAAAGCGATTTGACGCCCCAGCAATAGACTGCGGACTTCGCGGGCGCCACTGACCCGGCGCGTTGTTACCCGCACTCCGAAATTCGAACCAATCTCACCAACCAGGAAACGCCATGTCAAAAGGCCAAAAGCGAAGCAACCGCGAAGCCAAAAAGCCTAAAGCGGTGAAGCCCAAAGAATCGGTGGCTGCGTCTTTCGCACCAAATCTGACAAAGACAAACTCGACCCCGAATGCGGGCGGTAAGAAAAAGACTTTCTGATACTATACTCCCCGGGACTCGCCTTCAGCGATACCCTCAAGATTTGCTTATAGAACCTGCTTTGCGGGAGCGTCTGCCTGTCGAAAAGCCGGAGGCCCCCCCATGGCGGCCAAAGACGTGAAAGTCTCTGGAGACGCATAAAGGCCTGCTTCCCCTCCAGGCCTTTGGACTCAGGGCTTCGCTTTCGGGGGTTGGCGCAGTTGCTGGATCAGCGACCGCGCCATACCGGCGAGCACGAGCAAGCCGCCCAACAGCACAGCCCACAAAATACATTTGGTGGGCGGGGATGACGTTTCCGGCGCGGCATTGCCAGCCAGTGGGGTTGGCTTGACTTGAACGATACCGGATGGAGGCAGGCTGGCTGGACCTGCGTTCAGAGGGGCCTTTGCGTCGTAGCCAGGCACCAAGGTTGACAGCGGCAGGTTGGCCGGTTCGATTCGGCTGGCACCCCAAGCAAGCGTGAAGGGGCCATTTCCCCGCGCCAGGAAAACCAGCACATGCGGTACGAAACCGATTTGCAAGGCTGGCGGCGTGGTGCCCATACCTCCGCTGCGGGCATTCGTCACCAAGCGTAAGCGATTTGCCACCGTGCCGTACAACTCGATATCGGCGGACTTCACTTCGCCCTGCGGTGCTTGCAGCCGGTAGACCACTGTTTGCGTCAGGTTCACCCAGCGCGCCTCCTCACGGCGGCGATGCCAGCCAAGCTGCGGCGCGTGGCGCTGTTGTAGGGGGAGATATTGAATGTCCAAAGGGGCCAGCGTATTGATCTGCGGCAGGTTGATCCGGACCTTCTCCAGCGGCATTTGCCCGGCCCATGCGTATTCGAATATGCCGGGCTGGGCGGGTAGCGGCGCCATCTCCTCCGACCAGATGCGAACCGGCTGATTGACGCTGCTTTCCACGGTGCCAAGGAACACCGACTTGATTTCAGGCGCCTGCTTGGGATCGTCCCAGAGCAGCCGCAAATACCGGCTGGCGCCGCTGTCCCATTCAACGCGGTCGCTGTCGACACGATGGCCGGAATGTTCCAGATGCACCAGTTGGCCGTCGTGCTTAAGCATTTGCCAGTGCTGCAGATCCTGGCTGCTTTCAAGCTTGAAGGAATGGAAAGGCACGGCACTGGCCCCGGTAACCAGGCGAAGCGAGCGGATGCTGCGGCCCTTTAGCGCGTTGGCGTCGATGACAGCACCTCCGGCCATGCCGCCCGGCTCCGCCTTGGCCGCCGCCTGCTGCCGGACGGAAACAAGGCTCCCATCGGCGGACTGGCGTACGGTCACCGATATGCCGCCCGCTCCTTGAGAATCCTTGCCAGGCACGGGCAGCGGGAAAAACGGCGCGGCACTCTCGGTCTGGTTCGTGACGCTTTGCGCTTCATTGAGCAGCAAAGCGTATGGCACCAGTTCGCCCTGCCCGTTGAACACCCGCAAATCGGCAAGGCCCGCGCTGGCCGCACCCTGATACACAGCCAGCGGCAGGGTCAACTGATGGAACGGTCCAGTGCCGCCGATTTCGATAGCGCCCCGATAGGCAAAGTCCTCCGGCCGCGGCGGCGTCTGCGCCGCGGCGGAAGTGGCAACGAACGCGGAAAGGATCAAAGCAATCGCTGTTTTCATGGTGCCTCACTGGAGGTTTGCCGTTCCAGCGCTTCGCCCTCTTCCGCGCCATGCCGGGGTGGCAGAGGAGCGAAATAGCCAACCAGCAGCAACAGCAAACCGACCCCGATAAAGGATACGATGCGCTCGACACTGCCATGCGCCGCCAGTTCGACAAGGAACAGCTTGCCTATTACCGCCGCAATCAGGGCCGCTCCCGCAATCCAGACCCCGCGCACGCCGGCGCGATGGCCGGTTAGCATCGAACCGATGGCGATGGTGCCCCAGACGATGGACAATGAGGTCTGCACCAGCATCGAGTTCTGCAAGGCAGGCAATTCCCAAGGAACGCCGCCCCACAGGTGACAGGTACGCGCCACCGCGCTGCTGATGGCCATAAGGGCTGTAGCCCCCAGAACGGCAGCCAGGATCGCGCCGTTTTCCCGGAACACCCGGCGATCGTGCAGCGAACGCCACCAGAGCGCAATCCCGAGCAGAACCGCGATCTGGCCGGTTTCCAGCGGGTTGAGCAACGGAATATAGGGCAGGGGCGCCGCGCCTTCGCCTATAAGTGCGCTCGCCCCGGTCCAGCCGAGGAGGAAAACCGTCACCGGCAAGGCTCCGGCCACCGCATAGGCATCCCGGAAATCGCGAAGCGGCCAAATCCGGCGCAGTGTCCCGCTGCTCATGGCCCACAGGTAGGCGAGCGGCGCAAGCAGCCAGCCGAGCATCGCCCAGGTGCTATCGGCGCCGCCCATGTGCGCCAGTTGCCAGTGCAACTCCAGCGCCGCGATCACGACGAACAGCCAGACGCCGGCGGCGTGCACCGCCCCTTGCAGTCCGGCCGGCAGCCAGCTCTTCTGACCGCGCAGCAGAAGTCCGTGCATGAAGAGGGCTGCTGGCCAGAACAAGGCACCCCAGCCTTCCAGCGGGTGCCAGGCATCCGCCTCTAGCTGGTAGGCAAGCAGCAGCGCCAGCACCGGCAGATAGGCGATGGTTGCCTGCCCCACTTGCCTCCAGTTTCCAAACCTGGCCAGCATCCCCCACAATCCGGCGGTAGTCGCGGTGAGCCCAATGAGGCACGGCGCAAGCGCTTCCTGGGGCAGTAGCCGGTTCAACTCGGCTTCCCAGGCAAAGGCCCACCAGACGGCCGACCAGGACATTGCGCCCCAGCCAAGTGCGGTGGACAACGGTTCGTCCTCCCGGCGATGCAGCAGCCGGGCGGCAATGAAGGCGGCCACGCCGATCAGCAGCGGACTCAAGAAGCCGCTGTGCATAAAGGGCGTTGCGTCGATCGGAGTGCGCATGCCTCCGAGCAAGGTCAGGTGGCTGCCCAGGCTGACAGCGCCGGCTACGAGCTGCAACCCGAGCGCAAAGGCAAGCGCCGCCCTTTGCCGGCTGCGGATCGCCCACCAAAGCGTGGCAACGCCGGTCACGGGCCAGACCATCGCCCCGAAGCGCCAGGGAAGGACGAAAAGCGGCGCCAGGTTGATAAATGCCAAGCCGCCCAGCAGAACCAGGGCGGTCAGCCCGCCAAGAGCGTTTGCCCCGCCGTCCTCCCGGTCTTGCTGGCGCAACACCGTCCAAGCAGCAACCAGAAGGGCAACACCTATCAGGCCGGCGGTGAAGAGGCCCATCCAGCCGTTGGCCAGGGCTGTCCCGCCATCCGCACTTTGCAACGTGCGCAGATAGAGCCCGCCCGCCAGCAACTGGTAAACGCATCCCCAGCCGATCAGGTGGCGCTCAGCGATAGGCCGGGCCGCAACGACAGCCAGTGCGCCGAGGAGGGCCAGCGCCGTGCTGGCCCAATTCATCTGAAGCAGCAGGAACGGCATCAGCGCGGCGAAAAGGCAGCCGGCAGCCAACAGCCAGGGGCGCAGATATTGCTCGAAGCCGTGCAGGTGCCCGGCAGGCGCCCCGCGTAGCAGGCGATAACACCACCATGCCGACAAGGCGAGCATCAGACAGCCGAACCAGGAGCCGCCAAGCACGGTGGCATCGCCGCCCGGGGTTAGCTCCCGGACAAAGAACACTGCCGACCCGATCAGCAAAAGCAGGCCGAACAGCCGCGCGTGGACCTTTTGCTGGCGCATCCCGACCCAAAACACGCCCGCCGCTTCGATTGCCCAGCCCGCGGAGGTCCACGTGCCTTCCAGTCCGAGCGGGATGGACAGGCTGCCGAAAATGACAGCAAGCGCAATCATTGTCTCGCTCAAGAGCGCATAGCGCATGCCGGTGCGGCGGAACAGCACGTAGGCCAGGAAGATGTAGGCCAGCCCAAAACCGAGTGCGCTGAAAGCCGGGCCATTCTCGAAGCCGCGCACCATCTGGTACTGCATGCCGAAGACCGACATCGGCACGCCGAACACCAGCGAGGCATCGACAGAGCTGACCTGAGGTGCCGCCTGCTGGACGTGCTCCTCGAAGGAAGCGCCGGAATCCGCCGGTGCATCCGCCAGCGTGCGCCGCGCGAAGAGAAAGGCGATCAGCACGTAGAGCACAAACAGCGAAAGCAGGAAGGGCTCGGCGAGGCTGAACAACGCCGGCTCATAATATTTCGCTCCCCAGGAGGCCACCAGGAAAGCGGTACAGAAGAAGCCGGTGAGGTTCAGCAGCCGCCACGCCTTGAACCAAGCTATAACCGCGATGCCGAGGTTCAGGACCGTCAAATAGGCGAAGAACCCTAGATGGTGCTCGCTGCCGCTGGATGCCAGAACCGGCGCGGCGAAACCGCCCAGCGAAGCGGCGAGTGCCAGCGTCAGCGCATCTTGCAGGATGGCGAGCAGGGCTGCGAAGACCGCGACGCCGGTCAGCATCGCAAAACCGGCCTCCGGAGGGATCAGCGGATGCAATTTCATGCCGGCCAGCGTCGTCAGATAAAGGACGCCGATGCCCGCCCCTTGCAGGGTCAGGCCGTAGCTGTCCTCCCTGTGGCGCCAGCGCCAGCCGGCCAGCAGCAAGGCGATGCCGGCAGCCGCCACGCCCGCGTAGCGGAATTCGATCCGCACGGTGGTGTGCTCGGCGACATAGCGCAGCAGGAAGGCCAGGCCGAGGAAGAGGATCAGCACACCGATCTTGACGAGCGGATTGCCGCCGGTGATCCAGCGGGCGGTGAATTCGGAGAGCCACGCCGGTATTGCCGGGGCTGGCGGTTCGGCGTTTCGATCATCGAAGCGGTCCCAGGCAGGCTGCTGGCTGGGGGGGGGTTCGGAAGCCGTCTCGCTGGCGGTTTCGCCGCTTGCCGCAACCTCCTCCGGTGCCGAATATACAATCGGGATGCCTGTCGCTCCGAGCACTATGGCTCCGGCAGGCGGACTGGAACCTGTCTCCCCGGCGGTGGCCAGAGTATGCCCGGACAGTTCGTCATCTTCGGCTGGAAGCACCTCGCGCGGCTCTTGGGCGGCAGCTTGTGGCGGCGTCACTGCCTCCGGTGTTGCTTGCCACCAGGCGGCAGCCTCGGGAATTCCCGCCTCATGCAGCCGCATCTCAAGCTGATCGATGCGCCGGTTCGCCTGACGCACCTGCTCCCTCAAAGCTTCCAGCTCGCGCTTCGATTCCTCTGGCTTTGCACTATCGCCGGCAGCTTCCTTTGCGAGCGACCGAGACACCGCCCGGCCAACCGCGCCGCCAACGATCGCCATGATCGCCACGGCCGGAAGCGAACCGGAGGCCGCCCCAATCAATATCCCCAAAACGATACCAACCCACATCCCACGCCCCAAGTTTACATTGCCTAAGCGGTCAGCCCGGCTACCCCTCGTGCAAGCCACGCACCCTGACCAAGGCAGAACTCGCAAGCGGCTTGCCGCCGCTTTCGATAGCTTTATCGCCGCGCTCAAGCCCAGGCGCGCTTGGTGCCGCCGTGGCGGCCATGCAGACCACCGCGGGTGCGGCGCTCCGTCGCCGCTTCATCGATGCAGCATTCAAGCCAAGCCTCCGTGCCGCCAAACGCGCGCGCACGGACCGTATGAGTACAAATCCGGCGCATGTGGGACGAAGCGGTGGCAGGAAATGGCAGCAAATTTGCGCTGAACGGAATACACGAGCCACAATTCCACGGGCAGGCCGCTTACAACGATCTCATGACCTTTAGTGCGCATTCTGGACCTTCACCAGCTTAAACACATCTTCAAGGCGAGCGTCATCGGCAATTCTCAACTTGGCATGGGACTGTTTTTCCCAGGCCAAAGCGTGGCGCAATGCGGGCAGGGCTGTCCATGGATTGGCTCCGTAACCGGAGATTGACCGAACACGCTCCTCAAGCGGCCTCTCAACTATTTCGCAGTGCCCGGCAGCAGCCCAAGACTCTGGCGGCTTTTCAATGAGATACGCTGGATCCGTTTGCTCAGGCCCGCGCCCCGTTGCTATGCGCGATGCAAGCGGCGCTGTTTTGGCGCGGTTTTGGCGGCTTGACAGAAGGCGGCTCAGGCAGCGACACTAAGCGCCGCTGGTTTGGCGATGTTCCAAGGGAGGAGGCTTCGATCGCGTTGATGAGGTGATCGCCGATGCCCCCGGATTCGGGCCGGCTTTGGCTTACGGCGCAGAGGCGCCAGGAGTGGTACCGATCGAGACCACACAATACAATCTGCCCGCTGTCCCGCAGCGCATGACTGGCCGGTTGTTGTTCCGCCCGGAGGTTGCTGGGCGGGTTTTCTCCATCTCAAGCTTGGGCCTTGAAAATGAACAGCCTATCCGCGAATCAGCGCGGCGCCCTGTGGCTGCTGCTGTCTGCCGCCACGTTGGCCGCCATGAGCGGTTTCAGCAAATACCTGGGCGGCACGGGAATTCACGCATTTCAAATCGCCTTCTTCCGCAGCGTGTTCGGCCTGCTTGCCCTGTTGCCGTTCTTAGTGGGAAAAAACCGCGCCCCCCTGAGCACCGGCAGGCCGTTCCTCTATTTTGTGCGTTGCGCCATCGGGATAACGTCGCTGATGGCATATTTCTACTCGATGACAGCCCTGCCGCTGGCCTTGTCCGCGGCGCTGAGCTTCACGAGGCCACTGTTCCTCGTCGTGCTGGCCATCCTGTTTCTCGGCGAGACAATAGGGTGGCGGCGGGGCCTGGCAACGCTGACAGGATTTGGCGGAGTGATCGTGCTGCTGCATCCTGGGGCCGCCCTGGCGCAGAACACCGCCATTTCCCCGGACGGTGCGGCGGCGGCAGTCTACGCAGCCTTCTCGATGGCGGTGGTCCTGCTGCTGGTGAAAAAGCTGTCCAAGACAGAGCAGCCGGTAACGCTGCTGTTTTGGTTCACCCTGGCTTCGGTGGCCGGCACCGCGTGGCCGGCAGCAATGGTGTGGCACGCTCCCAACCCGTTGCAATGGAGTGAGCTGGTTACAGTCGGCCTTCTCGGCAGCTTGGCTCAATACGCCATCTTTCGCGCCTACCAGATTGGCGAAGCCAGCGTGGTGGGCCCAGTCGACAATTCGCAGATGATCTGGGCGGGCCTGATTGGCAGCTTATTCTTCGGCGAGATCCCCGACGGCGTTACAGGTGCGGGAGTGTTGATCATCTTGGCCAGCACGCTTGCTGTGCTGCGATGGCGATGACATCAAGATGACGATGGACAAAACACCGCCCAGCCCTGACGGGCTGCCGCCCCTTGCAGGCCGCCCGTCAGATATTTTAATCCATATTTTTAAATCCCCAGCAGGGTGGAGCTATCCTGCATTTGATTTGGCACTTTATATTCGGACTTTTTGCATGTGCTAGTTTCCTTAATAAACTTAAATACGTCTCTGGCTAATTGGTACCTATCGTCTTCGATGAGTATCCAATGCGACGCATTGGGATAGTATATAAATCCTTCTCTAGGAAACACTGCCTGCACTTCATCCGATACGCCACTGGTAAACACAGCCCTTACCGGACCAGTTTTGTACAGATCGAGGATGTTATCTTCAGACAAAAAGTCATCCCTACGGGCAATAGATTCAGTAACTGGATACTCCGCCGTAGTTAGATACTCACCGTCGCACAAATTTTCCAGATACGCTTCTAACATAGAATCGTTGATCGGAGACTTGGCAACTTCCTTGAGACCTTTAAAAATTGCAGATTTTGCAACCAGTAACTTACCACCGTCAAGTTTTTGCTTCACAAGCCCCTGCCCTCTAGGGCACGGATCGAGCAATATCGTCCCTTTGACTTTGACTTCCCGCAATATTTCTGAAGCCATTAAACACCCATAACTATATAACAATACATAGTCTATGCTATAACGCTTAATTGTCTCTATAGCCTTGTCTATATTCTTCTGATGGAAATTACGGATAGGATCAGGTTTTTCTTCCGGACCTATACCAAAATTATTAAACGCATAGGTCTCGATGCCCATGTTGTTTAATATATCAGCCATGCTTTCTTCATTGGCATCTATATCAAACATGCACCTATTGTGCCAAGTGGCTCCCATTACAAATAGTAATCTCGCAACCCTTCGCTCATCGTTAACATGTCTTACAAATAGGTCTGAAACGGTCCTTCCAGACGGCTGCAAGCAGTACATAAAACTCAGCTCCTTGAAAGAAGTGGGGCGATGTCAGGCATTTGCGTTGATGCGACTTGAAAAAACCTTTCAGCAACCTGCTGGTGCAGCTTACCGGCCGGAAGTTCGCGTGGCGGCGCTCGCGGCAAATGGGGTGGGATTTCCCGTGGGACGTGTACTAGTATACGATTGCGCTTCCAGCCCTTTCCAAACCTCCTCGAAACGCGCGCCAGCTTCGGGTGTTCTTGATATCAACTCCACTTCGCTCATTCACCTTCCAATCCTGCCCGCGGCTCACGTTGCATACCGATTAAGAAGAAAACGTGACTATTAAGAATAAAATGTGAGTACATACGATGCGGTTATGCGCAAAAAAGAGTGCACCTATATAATCCTGAACGTGTTTTGCTGCTTTCTGCAAATACTTATCAAGAAAGATAAGCCGCGGAATGACACACTGTTTCAATGCGGAAAAAAATTATGCAACGGAGGGGGCCTGTCATTCCGGTTGGGCGAGCGATAGTGTGGCTTCAGCCTTCCCACTCGATTCCTGTTAGCGGCGGCGTAAATCCGCACAAAGATGGCGGCGCTCACTAGATGGTGTAACGGGCAGCAGCCAAGACGATAGGCGCTTTGGTTGTGGAGTCCGACGCTTATTCTGGTTCCACCGCTAATCGTATGGGGCCTCCTGAGCCTGATCGTAGTAACGGTGCTCTGTATTAGGCAAGGATTCGCACCTGGATAACACCCATCCGGGTTAATGCCTCCCAGGTTTACATTGTAGTGTGTAAAGGGGCAGACTTATTAGATGCGCTTCCTGTGCTTGGATCGTTGAGCTTTCCTCTACACATCAATGCGCCTCATCCCAGTTGTGGGCAGCGCGGGCGTCCACCTTCAGCGGCACGGAGAACGCCACGGCGGGCTCGGCTGCGCGCTCCATAACCCGGACCGCGGCCTTGATCGTGGCCTCCACCTCGCCATCCGGCGCCTCGAACACAAGCTCGTCGTGCACTTGCAGCAGCATCCGCGCGTTAAGCTTCGCCTTCGCCAGCGCCTCCGGCATCCGGATCATCGCCCGCCGCAGAATATCCGCCGCCGTCCCCTGGATCGGCGCGTTGATGGCCGCCCGCTCGAAGAACGCGCGCATATTCCGCTGCGGCGTGTCGATCTCCGGGAAATAGATCTTCCGCCCGAACAGCGTCTCGACATAGCCGTCCTCGCGGACCTTGGCGCGCGTCGCGTCCATATAGGTGCGGATACCGGGGAAGCGCTCGAAATACTTGGCGATGTAGTCGCCTGCCTCGCCGCGCCCGATGCCGAGCTGCTGCGCCAGGCCGAAGGCCGAAATGCCGTAGACGATGCCGAAATTGATGGCCTTGGCGCGGCGGCGGATTTCGCTGGGCATGTCCTTGATGGGCACGCCGAACATCTCCGACGCCGTCATGGCGTGGATGTCGAGCCCCTCGGCGAAGGCGCGCTTCAGCTCGGGAATGTCCGCCATGTGGGCGAGCACGCGCAGCTCGATCTGGCTGTAGTCGGCGGAGATAAGCGCGCTTCCGGGCTCCGCGATGAAGGCGCTGCGGATTTGCCGGCCTTCCTTGGTGCGGACGGGGATGTTTTGCAGGTTCGGCTCGGTCGAGGAGAGCCGGCCCGTCGAGGTCGAGGCCAGCGCATAGGAGGTGTGGATGCGGCCCGTCTCCGCGTCGATATGCTGGGGCAGCGAGTCCGTGTAGGTGCTCTTGAGCTTGGCGAGCTGGCGCCATTCCAGGAGCTTGGCAGGCAGGCGGCGCTGATCCTCGGTCAACTCCTCGCTCGAAACCAGCTCTTCCAGCACCTTCGCGCCGGTGCTCCATTTGCCCGTCGCGGTCTTCTTGGCGCCCGGCAGGCCGAATTTGCCGAACAGCAGATCCGCGACTTGCATCGTCGAGCCGATATTAAAGCGCCCTCCCGCGAGCGCATAGATCTCGTCCTCGAAGCGCGCGAGGCTTTGCGCGAATTCGCCCGAAAGCCGCGAGAGCACCGCGCGATCCACGCGCACTCCCGCAAGCTCCATTTCGCCCAGGATGAGAGGCATCGGCCGCTCCAGCGTCTCGTAGACCGCCGCCATGCCTTCCGTCGCGAGCCGCGCCTTGAACAGGTGCCACAGGCGCAGGGTTACGTCCCCATCCTCGGCGGAATATTCGGTGGCCTTGTCCACGGGCACGCAATCGAACGTGACCTGCGTCTTGCCCTTGCCCGCGACATCGGTAAACGCGATGGGCGTGTGCCCGAGATGGCGCTTGGACAGTTCGTCCATGCCGAAGCCCGCGAGACCGCCCCGGCCCTGGTCCACCGCATAGGCCATCAGCATGGTGTCGTCGTAAGGCCAAAGACGCACGCCATAGCGGCGCATGACCACGAGATCGTATTTGATGTTCTGCCCGATCTTGAGCACGCTCTCGTCTTCGAGCAGTGCCTTGAGGCGCGGGATCGCCTGGTCCAGCGGGAGCTGCTCGATCTGGCCTATGCCGGCAAGGTCGAGGCCGTCGCCGGCGCGGTGCGCGAGCGGGATGTAGCAGGCGCGGTTCGGCTCAAGGGCGAGCGCCACGCCGCAAAGCCGCGCGGCCACGGCGTCCAGGTCCGTCGTCTCCGTATCGAAGGCGACAAAGCCTTGCTCCGTGGCGGCGGCGATCCAGCCGTCGAGCGTTTGCAGATCCGTGATCTGCGTGTAGCCGGCGTGGTTGAACGGGATGGACCGCAGCCAATCCTGCACGCGGCGCAGCTCTGCCACCGGGCCGGATACAGGCGCGGCCTTTTCCGCAGGTGCATCGGCGGATGCCGGCGCTTGCGGCATAGGCTCGGCGCGTGGCGGCGCGTCGCCCGGCGCGGGCGGCTCGACTCCGAAGGCGTCAGCGACCCGCTTGGTCAGCGAATTGAATTCCATCGCCTGCATGAACGCCATAAGCGCATGCGGGTCCGGCTCCTCGACGGCGGCATGATCGAGCGGCAGCTCCACGGGTACGTGTCTGTCCAGTTCCACCAGCCGCCGCGAAATCCGTGCCTGCTCCGCGAATTCGATCAGCCGCTCGCGCCGCATCTTCTGCTTGATGAGCGGCGCCTTGGCGAGCAGCGTTTCGAGATCGCCATATTCGCGGATCAGTTCGGCGGCGGTCTTGATGCCGATGCCCGGCACGCCCGGCACATTGTCGGTGCTGTCGCCCGCGAGCGCCTGCACATCCACGACCTTGTCCGGCGTCACCCCGAATTTCTCAAGCACCTCCGGCTCGGCGATCTCCTTGTTCTTCATGGTGTCGAGCAGGGAGACGCCGGGGCGCACGAGTTGCATCAGGTCTTTGTCGGAGGAGACGATCACCACCTCGCCGCCAGCCTCGGCGGCTTCTCGCGCATAGGTCGCGATGATGTCGTCGGCCTCGAAGCCCTTCTGCTCGACGCAGGCCACGTTGAAGGCGCGCACCGCGTCGCGGATCAGCGGGAATTGCGGCACAAGCTCCGGCGGCGTCTCGGGCCGGTGCGCCTTGTAGTCGGGGTAAATTTCGTTGCGGAAGCTCACCCTGCCGGCGTCGAAAATCACCGCGATGTGCGTGGGCCGCTTCCCGTTCTTGGCCTCGCGCAAAAGCTTCCACAGCATGTTGCAGAAGCCGTGCACCGCGCCAACCGGCAGCCCATCGGAAGGCCGCGTCAAAGGCGGCAGCGCGTGGAAGGCGCGGAAAATGTAGCCGGAGCCGTCGATGAGAAAAACGCGGCTGCCGGGCGGAATGGCTGCTGCACCTTCGTGTTGCGCGGGCCTTGGACGGCCATCGTGAGCGAGATTCGTCATGCGCCAACTATAGGCATTCGCGGAAACGGCGCAATGCACGCCTCCTTCAGTGCCCCAGCTTCCCCGAGCCTTTTCGAAGCGTGGCCATTCCGGCGGTTAGGTGGTTAAGAAAATGTGTGTCTATCTTTCCCTTTATTGATAATGCCTTTATATTAACGGCAACCACAGGGCGAAGACGAGGATGGCTGACTGGTAAGACGCGCTAATTTGGGCTTGGCTGAAGGCAGGCTCCGCGGGCAGGCGGATGTACCGGGTGCCAAGCGAGGAGGACGAATAGATGGGGGAGAATAGCAGCAGCGCTAACGGCAACGCCGGCCCGCCGGACGACCAAGCGCGGACGAACGAAGAGAGCGGCCTCGTGCTCGACGACGAACTGCGCACAGCGGCCACTCCGTTCCTTTATCTATTATCGAGTCTTGTGATCGCGCTTGGCGCCTATTTCCTTTATTTGCTGCTTCATGGCTGAGCCGCCTTTCACTTCACAAAGAGCGGGAGAGATTTAGCCGCTGCGCCGGGCGGAAGCCGCGCGCTTCTAGGAATGCAAGCAGCGTGTAGCTGTTCCACGGCACCTCGGTGCGCACCGTCTCGACCTTGAGCGACTGCAGATTTCCAAGCAGCACCGCCAAGAGCGCGGAGGCGATGTCCCGCCTTTGCAGATCGGGATCGACGCCGATGGTATCGATCACCGCCTCCGGCCCGGCTATGCCGAATTCGCCGTAATCGACGCGGGCCATGATGAAGCCGGCGGTTGTTTCGTCCGCCGTGGCGATCGTCGACATGCGGATGCCCGTTTGGTTCAGCACCTCGTCGAACTTGCTCCGGTAGTAGGCCGTGCGGTCGCGCCCGGTGATGCGCCGGTCGATGGCAACCACCGCGGACAGATCCGCCGCATTGAGCGTGCGGACGGGCACACGATCGTGTGGCCGATCCTCCTGGCCGTTTTGGCGCAAGACGCCCGGAGCAACCTCGCCCTCCATCCTTGAGCAAGTCCGGCCAAGGACCAGACGCGGCGACAGAACGAAGCCGGCCGAGGCAAAGAACTGGATCAGCGCCTGGTCCTGCCAGAGAAGCTGCGTCCTGAACTCCATCGCGCCGCGGCCCTTAAGCTTTTCGATGAGCTGGCCCAGCAGCGCCCGCGCGCCGCCATGGCCACGGACTTTCTCCGTGGTGCCGATGGCGTCGAGGATGCCCGCGGGCTCGGTGCCGCCGAACTCGCCGTCCAGCAGGTGGGCCATGACGAAGCCCTCAAGCACGCCGTCCTCTTCGTAACCCAGCGAGACGAAGGCTTTGGGATACGCCTTGGCGCAGCGCAGCCGCTTCTCGAAAAAGCCGCGCCGCGACATGCCCGAAAGCTCGCGGTCAATCTGGACCACACGCTCGAAATCGTCCGGCACGAGAGACCGGACCGAGCCGGCGCTTGCGGATTTTGAAATCATCGTTTTTGCCTTCCACTGAGGATGCGATAGCAAATCGGGTTGCATGCCCCCCCCGAAGCCCCCGGCCGCTTTACGAGCGGTCAAGCGGCGCTGGCGGCGACGCCCATGAGTTGCAGCTTCTCCCAGCGGAACGCACCCCACAGTGCGGCCCCGATGGCGCCCGCATAGATCGCGTCGGCGTGCGTTTCCAACGGCACCGCCAGCTTCTCTTTCTCAAGCGCGGCTTGCATGGCGCTGACCAGGCCGTCGTCCAGGGCAAGGCCGCCGGTCATCTGCACCGCGCCGCCCTCCAGCTTGCCGATGGTTTTCAGGAGCTTGGCAAGCCGGCTGGCCATGGATTCGTGGATGCCGCGCAGGATGTTGGGCGCCGCGATGCCGCGCGAGACCATGTTGATTGAATCGGTTTCGGCCAGCACCGCGCAGATGCCAGAAACCTGCTCAGGGTTCGTGCCCTGTTTCGACAGGCTGCCGATCTCGCCCTGCGCGATGCCCAGATAGCGCGCGATGTTTTCAAGAAATTGGCCCGAGCCCGAGGCGCATTGGCTCGTCATCTTGTAGGTGAGCACCTTGCCGCGCCCGTCGATGCGGATCGCGCGGCCGTGCAATGCACCAACATCGAGCACCGCGCATGCGCCCGGCCGCAGATAAATGGCGCCGCGCGCATGCGCCGTCATCGAATAGAAATAGCCGGTGTGAAAGTCGAGCGCTTCGCCCTCGCCCGTGGTTGCGCAGTAGCCAACATCGGAGCGCTTCAGGCCATTTCCGGCAAGCAGGCCGTCGTAGACCTGCGCGGCGAGCACAAGCGGATCGCGCTGGCGCACGCGCTCCACCCGCTTGCCAAGCCACTTTCCGGCGCTTCCGCGCTCCGTGCTACTTGAGCGCGAGTTCCCGGCGCTATCGCGCGCCGCGCTACTTGAGCGCAATGTCTCGCTGCCGTCTTCCACCTCGAAAAGCACCACCTTGATGGCGCCGCTGCCAACGTCGATCCCAGCGGTAATGGGCATACAGGTACCTCCTCAAGCGCCCGCGGCGCGCCGGGCGAATTCCGCCGCACCGAGCGCGCCCGTGTAGATGGAATCGGGGTCGATGTTGATGGTGACGCCGCCGTAGTTCTCCTCGACGAGCTTCCTCAGTTCGCGCACCGCCGCATCGTTCTTGGCGACGCCGCCGGTGAAGGTGAACTCGTTCGTCACCCCACCCGAGCGCGAGACGATGGAGATGGCGCGCAGGATGATGGCGCGGTGCAGGCCTGCCAGGATGTCCTCGCGCTTCTCGCCCAGCGAAAGCCGGTCGCGCAGTTCCGCGCCCGCGAACACGGTGCAGGTGGAGTTGATGCGCGCGGGCCGGTTGGACTTCATGGCGAGCGGCCCCAGTTCGTGCAGGCCCATGTTCATCTCGTCCGCGATATAGCCCAGATAGCGGCCGCAGCCCGCCGCGCAGCGGTCGTTCATCTGGAAGTTCTCGACGATGCCGTTCCCGTCTACCTGGATACCCTTGGTGTCCTGCCCGCCGATGTCGAGCACGGTGCGGGTTCTGGGGTACATCATATGCGCGCCGAGGCCGTGGCAAAGGATCTCCGAGCGGATGTGCTCCTTCGAAAAGGGCAGTGTCGCGCGGCCATAGCCGGTGCCAACAAGGTA
The DNA here is from genome assembly GCA_003153975.1 of Hyphomicrobiales bacterium. Classification (GTDB taxonomy): domain Bacteria; phylum Pseudomonadota; class Alphaproteobacteria; order Rhizobiales; family Rhodomicrobiaceae; genus Rhodomicrobium. The sequence continues at coordinate 19,286 of PMBZ01000129.1, read as the reverse complement.
GGTCTCCTCCAGCTCGATGCCGAGCGCGTCCTCTATCCGGTCCTGCGGTAGGTGCGAGGCATCGCCCTCGCTTTCGGCGGCGCGGGCGGCGGCGCGCTTGAGTTTCGCGGACAAATCGCCTGACGGCGGCCGGTTCTCCACCTCGACGATGGATTTGTCGTAGGCGTCGAGCAGCGTATCGAGCGCCACGCCCGCCTCTTTGGCCGCAATCTCCGAATGTGCGTGGAAGCGCGAGCCGGCGATATCGCGGAAGAAGTCCGGCTTGCGCCTGGCACCCGGTGCGTAAAGCTCCGGCGCCTCCTCGCGCACGCGCTGGAACACCGCCTTCAGCACCTCGCTCAAGGCCCCCGCCGTTGCCGCGAAGCGCTCGCTCTTGAGCTGGCCGAGGCATGTCTCCTCAAGATCGGCGAGTTGCTCCAGGAACTGCTCAAGGCGGAAGGCGCGCTCCAGAGCGGCGAGGAACCCAGCCGCGCCCGCCTCGCCCGCGGCCGGGGCAAGCGAACGGCGCAGCAGCGTGAAGCGCGCGTCGATCCGCGCTTCGCCGGCGGCGACGCGGGCCGCCGTGCCGTAGTTCGAGCGCGAGTTGGTGATGCCGCGCCCGATCACGGTCCGGTTCTCGTCGAGCAGCACGGCCTTTGCCGTGGTCGAGCCCAGGTCGATGCCGATGAAAGTCTTCATGTGCCAACTTTCTCTGAAATCCATGTCTCAAGCCCCCCTCACCCCTGTCCCCTCTCCCGCGAGGGGAGAGGGGGACGCCCTCTCAACGGGCACAGCCTGCTCCCTCTCCCCTCGCGGGAGAGGGCTGGGGTGAGGGGGCCTTGAAACCTGCACACCTTCGTCTCTCTATCTCTTCGTCACCCGGCGGCGCGGGCGCGGGCGCGCTTCTGCTCGATCATCTGGAAGTAGCTTTCGAGCCGGTTCTTCACATTGGCGGGCGAGAAGTAGCGAGGGTCGACGAGATCGGTTTCGATGAACGCCGCGGGCTTGCCGGTGCGGCGCTCCACCTCGCGCATGATCAGAAGCTGGCCGGCCGAGAAGCTGTTGCAGCTCTTGATCGAGTTGATGAGCAGCCCGTCCGCCTCATACTCGCCGATGTAGTTTTCGAGCATGTCCACGCGCATCGGCAGGCTCCGGTTGGTGTAGACGTTGAGGCAGTATTCCGCGAGGCTCTCCAGCGGTTTGTCCGGGTTGTGGCGGAAACCGAAATCGTAGGTGCCGCCAACCTTGGTGTAGCTCGAAGCCACCACCACGGCGCCTTCCTCGTAGAACATCTTCCAGAACTGCCGGAAGTTCGTGTAGTTCGGCGGACCTTCCACCACGAGCCGGTAACGCTCCTTGCCCATATCGCCGCCGGGCGTCACTGGGCCTTTGCCCTGGGCGAGCCGGCCTTCGATCTCCTCGCGCAGGAATTTGTAATACTCGATGGCGTCGTCCGTGCCGCGGAAGGCGCCGAAGATCGGGCCGATGTAGTAGATGCCGCCGAAATAGGCGTCGATGGGCGATGGCGTGGCCTTGGCAGATTGCAGCACCCAGACGAGATCGTCCTCGGCCCGCGCCGACTTCTTGAGGTATTCGCGCAGGCGGTCGATGTCGAACTTGACGCCGGAGACCCGTTCGAGCTTGGGAATGACATCCTTCTCAAGCTGCTTGACCATGTATTTGACCATGTCCGGCGCGATCTTGCCGTCCGCCATATAGGGCGTGTGGAACATGATGGTTTCGCAGCGGTACCGTTCCCGCAACAGCTCGAACCACTTCATGAAGGTGAAGCAGCCGGTACAGGAGAGCAGCAGCACGTCCGGGTCCGGCAGCCTGCGGCCGTTCGGGCCGATATTGCCGCGCGCCATCATGCCGATGTCGGACTTCACATAGGTGCAGACGTCCTCGGAATGGCCGATCTTCTCGGCTTCCATCACGAAGTTGCCGCTGGTCTTCCGAAGGCCGTTCTGGATGGCGTTGATCTCGGGCAGGTTGACGGCGAAGCCGAAGCACATCAACAGCTCGTTGAGATTGCCGGGCACGAAGGTCGAAGCCACCTTCTCGCCGGTCTGGGGCGCGTCAGCCAACCGGCCGTAGTGCCGGTTCATCATCTCCTTCTGCTTGGCCATCGAGGCGTCCTTGAACACCCAGGCCTTGGCAACCTTCGGATGCGTGATGATCGTGCTCATGTTTTGTTCCGTCCTAAGATGCTTCAGGCCACGGTTGCCACAGCGTCCCTTCTCCCCTCGGAGAGAGGGGGAAGGCCGCGACCTGCTTTGCAACGTCGTGGCAACGTCACTCCCCGCTCCAAAGCTTGATCGAATCCGCAAACGTCCCTGCCTGCTCGCGGATCGGCTGCATCTGCCCCGAGTTCTCGGCGTATTTGAACGCGATGAATGGGATGCCTGCTGCCTTGAGCGCGTTCTGCAGCATGGGCCGTTCGAGCAGCGCCGGGTCGCAGAAGCTCGGCATCGCGAAAATCACGCCCTCGGCGCGGTTCTTCCGCACACTCTCGATGAGGTAGGCGCCTTTCCTGGCCGCATCCGGCTCGTACTTCGCCGAGGTGGACAGCGAGTTGTGCAGGTAGGCGCTGGCGAGCGCTGCAATCGGATCGCCGTCTTCGGCCGTGTCCGATTTTTCCCAGCGCGTGACTAGCATGAAGTCGTCGCCGACGATGTAGCAGCCCGAAAGCTCGATGGACTTGATGAGGTTCAGCGGCGGCTGCTCGCAGAACACGCCGCTTACGACCACGCGGGAGTTGTCCTTGAACGGCCGGTCCCGGCTCCGGGCCGCGTCGATGTAAGTGCGCACCAGCTCGTTGTGCTCTTCGACCGGCAGCACCAGTCCGGCACGCAGCAGCAGGTAAACTTCCGCCGATGGCACGTTCCACGGCTCCGCGGCCCGCAGGGCGTACAGTTCGCGGATGAGCGCGCGGCTCTTGTTGTAAACCGCGACGGAAGCGCGGATGGCCTCGTCCGTTACCGGATGGCTCGCGATGTCCGCCAGCCAGTGGCGCAGCTCTTGCAGGCCGGAGCGGTAGAACTCGCCGCCAACCTCGCCGTCGAAGTTTTGCGGCAGGTCCACATAGCGCGCCGCAACCCTCGGAAACATGAGCTTCCACATGCCAGACAGGTTGCGGATCACGTCGCAGATCGACGGGAACAGCATGCCGTCCACGAAATCGAGGCGGCCGGAAATGCCAAGCTCGACGGTCGAGCGCGGGATGCGGCAGATGTAGCTCTGGAAATAGGCGTCGCCGTGGATCACTTCGAGTTGGTCGCCACCGCCCAGGATGCCGAGCGGCAGCGCACCTGCGGCGTGGATCAGTTCGCGCGGCACGTAGAAGGGCATGAAGCCGATGACCTTGCGGCCGGGCTTTCCGGCTTTCCATTTCCGCGCCGCGTTGAAGTCGAGATCGGTGAATATTTCCTCGCAGCGCGCGGCGATTTCCGCTGTTTTCGAGGGAGACGTATCCTCCATCAGGTACCGCTCCATTGGGCCGGGCGCTTGGCGAGGAAGGCTTCGAGGCCTTCGGCGGCGTCGCGCGTGCCCATGAGTTCCGTAAGATAGAGGTGCTCAACCTCGGCAAGCCGCGCCGTGACGCGGTTCACAAGCGCTTCGCGTGCCGCGCGGACCGCGAACCGGAGCGAGCTTGCGCTTTTGGGTGCGAGGTGTTTGTCGAAGTATTCGAGCGCGGCGGCTTCCGGATCGGCCGCAACCTCCGTGAGCAGACCGGCGCGGAAAGCCTCTTCAGCCGCGAGTAAGCGGCCCGAGATCAGCATGTCTTCCGCCGCCGCCAAGCCGATCCGCTCCGGCAGCAGGCAGGAAGCGGCAGGTGCGAACACGCCGATCTGGATTTCGGGCTGGCCGAGCCGCGCATCGGGGCTTGCGAAAATGAGGTGCCCGGCCGAAATCAGCTCAAGCCCGCCGCCGAGGCATTGCCCGCGCACGGCCATCAGCACCGGGACCGGCGAGCCGAGCACGCGCAGGACAAGGCGGTGGAAACCGCTAAGCATCGCAGCGCACTGGGCCAGCAAATGTTCCTCGACGCTCACGCCGAACGAGAAATGCGGGCCTTCCGCGTCGATCAGGATGCCAAGCAGGCCGGGCTTGCCGCCATGCTCCGCAAGCGCGGCGTCGAGCGCGCTTATCATCGCGGCGTCGAGCACGTTCGCCTTGGGGCGGTTGAGCCGCAGGCGCAAGAGACGCCCATCGCGCTCGAACCAGACTCTAACCGGATCACTCATCGTGCTTACTCAAAGGGTTAATCGAGCCGCTTGTATCCGCGGCCGTTGTGTTAGCGTCCCTTCTCCCCTCGGGGAGAAGGACAGGAAGAGGGGGGATTCGCCGCAAGTACAAACCTTGCAAAGACCCCCTCACCCCAACCCTCTCCCCAAGGGGAGAGGGAGTTTGGCTCACGCCTTCGGCAGAAGCTCTTCCGTGAGCGCCTCGGTCCAGGGCTCGCCCTTGGCCAGCTTCTGCCGCAGCGCCACGAAATCGATTTCGCGCTTGTTCTTCGGCCCCTCGTTGAAGGCGCGGAAGCCGGTCTTCGCCTCGGCCATCATATTGAGCGCGAGCCAGGCGCGGCTGTTTTCCTTATTGCGGTTCCAGGCGTCGAGCTTGGGCTTGCGCAGTTCCTCGAAGCTCTTGGTCAGGCATTCGGGGAAGGTCATGAGAAGCTTCGAGCAGAGCACTTCGACCTTTTCATCGAGGAGTGTCAGATCGACGGTGCCGCGCGCCAGAACCGCCTTGCCTTGCTCCAGCGCCTCGCCGGTTTTGGGCTCGCCGTGGACGATCCGGCCGTATTCGTCGAGATAGCGCTCCGTCTCGACCAGCGGATTGGCGACGAACTTGCCGTCCACTTTCAGCGCCGGCACGATGTCCATAATCATGCCGAGGCGGTAAGCCTTGTGCGCGGACCAGGGCTCGCACAGCGTGCCGGACTCCATCGCACGCTCGCAGCCGATCATCACGGGCAGGAAGTCCGTCGCGCCGCCGATGGCCGCCGAACCGTGCTTCGGGCCGGCTTGGCCGAAGCGGGCGAGATCCTGCGCGATGCTAAAGTCGCAGGCCATGCCGATTTCCTGGCCGCCGCCGATGCGCATGCCGTTGACGCGCGCGATCACGGGCTTATCGCAAGTCAAGATGGACGACACCATGTCGTTGAAGAGCCGCATATATTGCCGGTATTCCTGCGGATTGCCGGCGTAGTATCCCGCGTATTCCTTGGTGTTGCCGCCCGTGCAGAACGCCTTGCCGCCCACGCCCGTCAACACCGCCGCCACCACGTCGCGCGCATTCGAGGCGGCGCGAAAAGCGCGGATCGTGCCTTTCACCATATCGGTGGTGTAGGAATTATACTGCCCCGGATTGTCGAGCCAGATCCAGGCGTTGAACAGCCCCTCGGCGATGCTGCCGTCCGGGCGCCGCGCGGGCCGCTTTTCGTAAGCGACGCCAGGGACCGTCTCGAAGGGGACGATATCGTGATCGTTGAGCCGCGCCGGCATGGTGGTCTCCAAATTTGCGCTCAAGGAACCCAGAGGGCGTTAGCGCCGCCGAATTTGTCAAGGAACGAGGATGGCCCGGCGCGTGAGCCGGTGCGCGTGCGCATCCGCGAAGACGCGCTCGATTTCAGCCAGGGGGTGCTGCTCGACGAAGGAGGCAAGCTCGATGCGCTTGTCGAGCACAAGATCGAGCGCGGCAGGGTAAAGCTCGGGCGGACAGCCCCAATTGCCGATGGCGCGGGCGTCGAAGGCCATGAGGTTGGAGAGCCGCACTTCCACCTGATCCATGGTGAAGCCCACGACGCTTAAGGTTGCGCCGAAGGTGAGCAGTCCGAACGCGGTCGATTGCCCAGACGGAGTGCCGGAGCATTCGAAGATGAACCACTCCGTCTGCGGCAGGTCTTGCGCTTTGCAGAATTCATTGATGCGCGCTTTCAGAGCCTTCCGATCATGCTCGCGCGCGTTGAGCGTGAGCGCCGCGCCGTGCTTGCCGATCATCTCAAGCCTCGCCGCATCGACATCGACGGCAACCACCGTGGCACCGAAAGCTGCCGCTATCTGAGCCGCATAGCCGCCCACGCCGCCAACCCCCACGACGATGGCTAGCGAGCCGGGCCGGACGCCCGCGCGTACGATGGCCTGATAGGGCGTGGTGACAGCATCGGCGACGACGGAAATGTCCGCGAGGCTGAGGCCGGCCCTCTCCAGCCGCGCCTCGTCGACCGGGCAAAGGCCGCGTGCGGGCACAACGATGTGCGAGGCGAAGCCGCCGTGGATGTCGTTGCCAGGCATCTTCTGCTTGCGGCAAATGTTCGGCAGGCCGCGCTTGCAAACGCCGCATTCGCCGCAGGGCAGAACTGCGGGGACGATCGCCGCCTTGCCGAGCCAGCCGTTCGCGCCTTCGCCTGCCGAGACGATCCGGCCCGAGATTTCGTGCCCAAGCGCCAGCGGCAGCGGATGGTTGGTGCGGACGCCGCCGCAAAGATAGCCGAGGTCGGTGTGGCAGACGCCGCAGCCGGCAATGCCGATGACCACCTCGTTGGGGCCGGCCTTCGCCCAGAACGTCTCGCTCTCGAATGGCACGCCAACCGCCGTCATCACCCAGCGGCGGGCTTGAAGTCCCTCGGACATGGTGCGTTTCCCGTTTCTTGCGCCGCCCGGCGCTCAGGCGACCAGCTCGGTGAAAAGTTGCGCGGTGCCGGCATAGGTATCCTGAAGCCGCGCTTCCAGCCGGCCGATGTCCGGCTCGCCGGTCGTTTGCAGGAGAAGCCCGATCAAATCCTTGGGCGCTGTCTTGGGGTCGAATGAGCCCTCGGTGCAGAGCCGCAGAATGTGCGCCACGTCCTGATATAGCTCCACCGCATTCAAGAGCGCGCTGCCGTCCACCCGGCTCAGAATGCCGGCCTCGACGAGATTGTGCAGCGCCTGCGAGGTGTTCGTGCTCAAGATTTGGGGCTGGTCCGCCGCGTGCACGATCTGGAGGAACTGCGCGATGAATTCCACGTCGACGAGCCCGCCCCTGTGCGTCTTCGACTGCCAGATGTCGGTGGTGCCCTTTTCGGCTTCGATGCGGCCCCGCATTTCGTGCACATCCGCGGCAGTTTTGGCGCGGTCGCGGCGTATGGTGAGGATCTGATGGATATCCTCCGTCAGCCGCGTCCGTAAATCCTCGGGGCCTGCGACCGGCCGCGCGCGCGTCAGCGCCAGATGCTCCCAGGTCCAGGCTTCCTTGAGCTGGTAGGCGAGGAAGCCGTCGAGCCGCACGGCCACCGGCCCGGCCTTGCCGGAAGGCCTGAGCCGCATATCGACCTCATAGAGCACGCCTTCGGGCATAGGTGCGGAGAGTGCCGCGATCAGCCGCTGCGTCATCCGCGCGTAATGGTGCGAGGCTTGCGAAGCCACTTCAGGCGGGGTGTCGTAGACCACGATCAGGTCCAGGTCGGAGGAGGCAGCCATCTCGCGCCCTCCCAGCTTGCCCATGCCGATCACCGCCGGGGCTGGCAGCGCGCCGCCATATTCCGCCTGCACCGCGTCGAGCAGGCTTTCGATCACCGCCTCGGCGATTAGCGAATAGTCCTCGCCCGCCTGCTCCGGCGTAAGCTGGCGCGACAGAAGCAGCGCACCGATGGCAAAGGCCTGCTCCTGGCCCGTGACGCGCGCCCGGTCGAGGCGGTCCTCGTAGTTATCGGCCTCGAAAATCTCACGCCGGATCAGCGCTTTAAGTTCCGCCTCGGAGGGGCTTTCACCAATATAGCCGGGATCGAGGATCGCATCCATCAGGCGCCGGCGGCGGCTCAAAATGTGCGCGAGCCGGGGGGCGGAGCCCATGATTTGCGCGATAAGCCGCAACAGATGCGGATTGGCCCGCAGCATGGAAAAGAGCTGGAGCGCGCTCGGCGCCTCTTTCAAGAAGTCGTCGAAGGTGCCAAGCGCCAGGTCCGCGTCGCTGGTATCGCCGAGCGCTTCGAACAGCGCCGGCGTAAACTCGGTGAGGATTTCGCGCGCCCGCTCGCTGCGCATCGCCCGGTAACGGCCGTAATGCCAGCCTTTCACGGCCGCTATTGCCGCGGATGGGTTCTTGAAGCCGAGCCTCATCAGCGTGTCCACCGTTCCAGGGTCCTCGCCGTCGCCCGTGAAGACGAGATTGCCCTTCACGTTCTGCGGGGTCAGCTCGGGCGTGCTTTCGAACAGGGCGGCGTAATGCGCCTCCACCTTCTGCATGTGGCTGCGCAACTCGGCGGAGAAGCCTTCCGGGCTCAGGTAGCCCGCAAAGCGTGCGAACTTGGCCAGCTCCTCCTCGTGCGCGGGCAGCGTATGAGTCTGCTGGTCCGCCATCATCTGCAAGCGGTGCTCCAGGCGCCGCAAGTGGCGGTAGGCCACGGTCAGGTCGTCGCGGACGGCTGGGCCGATCCAGTGGAAGTCCGTAAGCAATTTCAGCCCGGTCAGCGTTTCGCGCGTGCGCAGCACCATCTGCCGGCCTCCCGCGATGAGCTGCTGGGATTGCACGAAAAACTCGATCTCGCGGATGCCGCCGCGCCCGAGCTTCAGGTTATGGCCGGCAATCGCAATCCGCTCGTGCCCTTTGGCGGCGTGGATTTGCCGTTTCATCGCGTGGATGTCGGCGATGGCGTTAAAGTCGAGATATTTCCGCCAGATATAGGGCTCCAAGGCCTTCAGGAAGGCGTTGCCTGCGGGAATGTCGCCAGCCACCGGCCGCGCCTTGATGAGCGCCGCCCGCTCCCAATTCTGGCCCAGGTTTTCATAATAGCGGAAAGCGGCCTCGGTCGCGATCGCCGCCTGCGTGGAGCCAGGATCGGGCCGCAGCCGCAGATCGGTGCGGAAGACGTAGCCGTCCGCCGTGCGCTCCTGCAGGATGTGGACGAGGTCGCGGGTGAGCTGGACGAAAAATGTGCTGGGCTCGATAGCCGGGCCAAGGCGCGCGCATTCGCGGCAATAAAAGACGATCAGGTCGATGTCGCTCGAATAGTTGAGTTCATGCGCTCCGTATTTGCCCATCGCCAGGATGATAAGCCCGCTGCCATTCTCGGGATTCGCGGGATCGGGGGGCACGAACTTGCCCATTTGGGCGGCCCGGTTCAAAAGGAAGCGGACGGCCGCGCCAACGAAAAGATCGGCGGCTTCGGTCAGCCTGCGCGTGACCTCGTCCACGGTCCAAATGCCCGCCAGGTCGGCGAGCGCGATCAGAAAGGCGATCTCGGTCTTGCCCTGGCGCAAAATGCGCATGATGTCGCGCTGCGCTTCCGCCTGGGCGGCTTCCTGTGCCGTTCGCGCCAGGATTTCATCGAAATGGGTTTCCGGGGCCGTGTAGAGCGTTTTGGCGAGGAGTTGCGGATAACGTTCCGCGAGGCCCGCGAGGTAGGGTGAGCCGGCGAAAACGCCGCTCAGGAAGTTTGCGACCCGGGCCGGGAAGGGCGGCAGGTCCTTCAGCGCAGTACAGATCCGTTCAAGCCAGTAGCGGCCGCTACCTGCTTCATCGTCGAGCGGCCCGTCGCTCAGGCGTACGGAAAAAGGACCGGGGCTAATCGACATGGCTCGGCACCGGCTCAAGCTGGGCGCTGGTCATGGTACCCCGCGGCGGCAGATTTTTTTTAAGAGAGAGGCGCACTTTGAGGCCTGGCTCGTTATCCTCAAGCGAGATCGAGCCGCCATGCAGGCGCGCCACCGCGGCCACGAGGCTCAACCCCAGGCCGCTGCCGGGAATGGAGCGGCTAGGCTGTAGCCGCACGAAGCGATGCAGAACGCGCTCCCGGTCGATTTGCGGAATGCCCTGGCCCCGGTCGGCCACCACAATATCCACGGTATCCCCTTTGTCCTCGAAACTCACATTCACAGCAAGCGGCGCGCCGCCCTCCCGCACCTGGGCCTCCGCCAGCGGCCCCGCATATTTGATCGCGTTGTCCAAGAGGTTCGCCAGCGCCTGCCCGATCAAGTGCCTCTCTCCGCACATCATAACATCGCCCGCGCAAGACAGCTGCAAGGAAAGCCCGCGCTCCTCCGCGGCAGGCTCGTACAACTCGGCCACATCGCGAGTCAAGCTACAGACATTGAGTGGCCCGAAGCTTTCCGAGCGGGAGCCGGCTTCAAGCCGCGCGATGCTTAAGAGCGCGTCGAACGTCTGGATGAGCGTGTCCGCCTCCTCGATGACCGAGCCCAGCGCGTCGGCCAGGTTTTCGGGCGAGCGGCTCGATTGCAGGGCGCGCTCGGCACGCGTGCGCAGGCGGTGGAGCGGGGTCTTGAGATCGTGCGCGATATTGTCCGAGACATCCTTGAGGCCGGTCATCAGGTCCTGGATGCGGTCGAGCATGGTATTCAGGCTCAAGGCCAGGCGCTCGAACTCGTCCTTGCGCCCCGTGACCGGGATGCGCTGGGCAAGATTGCCCTGCATGATCGCCCGCGCCGTGTTCGAGGCCGCGTCCACGCGCCGCAAGATGCTGCGGCTCACCATGACGCCGCCTGCGATGCCGATGACGACGATGAAGGCGTAGCCCAGGAGAAATGCCCGCCGGAGCAAGCGCTTGAGCGTCTCCTGGTTCTCGATGTCCCGCGCCACGATAAGGTGCAGGCCGCCGGGAAAGCGCGCCACGAAGCCAAGCGCCTGCCGCTCGCTGACCCGGCCATCCTCGCGCTTGCGATAGGCGAACTGGGCCGCGCCCTCTGAATTCCACAGGGGAGCCGCGACGTTGTCGAGGTTGCCCGCGAGCCGCCTGCCATCGCTATCGGTCAAAAGATAAAGCGTGCCGCTGGAAGAGGCCGAATGCTCCGAAATATTGGCGGCGAGCGAGGCGAGCCCGCCTTCGCGGTAATGTGCAGCAAGGGCTTCGTATTCGGCATGCACCGCCGTTTCGGCCTCGCCATTGAGGAAGCCCTGCATGGAAACGGTGACGTAGATGAAGGTTGCGGCAACCGCGGCGCAGAACAGGGAGATGTAGATGGCGAAAAGCCGGAACGGCGTTGCGAAAACGACGCGCGGAACCAGCTTTTCGAGTTTAGTGGCGGTCATTGCGGATCATGTAGCCCGCCCCGCGCACCGTTTCCAGCAGCGGTTTGTCCTGTCCCTTGTCGATCTTGCCGCGAAGCCTGGAGATGTGCACGTCGATCACGTTGGTCTGTGGATCGAAGTGATAGTCCCAGACATTTTCGAGGAGCATCGTCCGCGTGACCACCTGGCCCGCATGCCGCATGAGATATTCGAGCAGCCGGTATTCGCGGGGCTGCAGAAGGATCGTCTCGCCGCCGCGCGAGACCTTGTGCGAGAGCCGGTCCAGGACGAGATCGCCCACTGTATAGGTTGTGACCGCGCCTTCCGAGGGGCCGCGCCTTGTCAGCGCCTCGACGCGCGCCACCAGCTCGACCAGCGAATAGGGCTTGGGCAGATAGTCGTCGCCGCCCGCGCGCAGGCCCTTCACACGGTCGTCCACCGCGCCCAGCGCGCTTAGGATCAGCACGGGCGTGCGGTCGCCCCGCGCCCTGAGCCGCTCGACCAGCGTCAAGCCGTCGAGCTTGGGCAGCATGCGGTCGACGATCAGCACCCCGAAGCTTTGCGTGGCCGCCAGTTCGAAGCCTGCTTCGCCGTCGCCTGCGATCTCTGTCTGGTAGCCGGCCTCGCCGAGCGCTTTTGCAAGGAAATCGGCCGCTGTGCGGTCGTCCTCAACGATCAAAACTCGCATTTTGACACCCTGGGCGGGAGTAGGAATGTACCCTTGAGAAATAGGCAGGGGAAAATGGAAGACGAGGGGGATGCCCCCTCGCCTTCTGTTGGGACTTTAGTGTTTGCCGCCATCCTTATCGTCGTCGCGGTCCTTGTTCTTATCCTTGTCGCCGCCGCGCTTGGGCTTCTGATCGAGCGGAAGCGCCAGGAAGCGGGATTGCTTGTCGCGGCCCCGGATTTGCAGGAGCACCACGCGCTTACCCTTCTCGCGGGCCTCGCGGATGCCGGCACTCACATCCTCGACGGACGAAACCGGCTTGCTGTTAAGCTCAAGGATGATGTCGCCGCGCTTGATGCCCTGATCGGCGGCCTTCGAGTTCGGATCGACGGACGCAACCGCGACGCCTTCCTTCGACTTGCTTCCCGGCAGATCGGGGGCGGGCATGAGCGTCAGGCCAAGATCCTCGACCTCCTTGCCGGCATCCTCGTCGCTGTTGCCGCCCATGAAGGCAACCTTCTCGGCATCCGGATACTCGCCGAGCTTCACGGTCACGTCGTGATACTGGCCTTTGCGGAAGATGTGCAGCCGGGCGTCGCCGCCAGGATTGAGCGCCGCGATCGTGCGGGCCAGGTCGCGGGAATTGGAGACCGGCTTGCCGTTAACTTCGAGAATGACGTCCTCCATCTTGAGTTCGGACTTGGATGCGGGGCCGTCGGCCAGGATTTTCGCGATGAGAGCGCCCTTGCCATCCTTCAGGCCAAGCCCTTCGGCGAGGTTGTCGTCGAGATTTTGGATCTGGACGCCGAGCCAGCCGCTCGAGACCTTGCCCTTGTCCTTGAGCTTCTGTACGACGTCGCGTGCCGTGGCTGCGGGGATCGCAAACGCGATGCCGACGCTGCCGCCGCTCGGGCTGTAGATCGCGGTGTTCACGCCGACGACCTTGCCATCGAGATTGACGGCGGGGCCGCCGGAGTTGCCGCGGTTCACCGCGGCGTCGATCTGAAGGAAGTCATAGGGGCCGGAGCCGATGTCGCGGCCCTGGGCCGAGACGATACCGGCCGTCACCGTGCCGCCAAGGCCGAACGGATTGCCAACCGCCAGAACCCAGTCGCCGACGCGCGGCGCGGTGTCGGTGAATTCGAGCCAACGGTCGAACTTGTCCTTGCTGTCGATCTTGAGCAGCGCGATGTCGGTGCGCTGGTCGCTGCCGATGACCTTGGCCTTGTACTTCTTCTCGTTCTCGAAGGTGATCTCGATCTCGTCGGCTTTATCCGCGACGTGATGATTGGTCACCACATAGCCGTCCGCGGAGATCAGGAAGCCCGAGCCTTGCGCGCGCATCGGGTGGCGATCCGGCTGCCCCTTCTTGAAGCGGTCGAAGAAATCGCGGAAATCCTCCGGCAGATCCGGTACCGGCGCCTCGCGGCCGGAAGCTTCTCCCGATGCCCCGGCGGACTTGACGTTGACGCTCACGACGGCCGGCCGCACCTTCTCGGCTAGATCGGCGAAGCTCGGCGGACGCTGCTCCTGCGCGGCGGCTGCGGCTATAAACGCCGTCTGCTGCGCCACGGCCAGAAGGCCCGCACCCAGGAGCGCCGCCCCCGCGATCGCGCTCAGCGGCTTCAGCCGCCGGCCGGAAAGAAATCTGCCCGTACTGCCTTGGATTGATCCGGACGCCATCGGCTTCCTACTCCCCTTGCGTAATTAATCGTCAAGTTGATATAGGCGGGTTCAGGTTACAAGCCGCTTGCCGGCAGATTAAAAAGTGGTAAGGCGGGCGGATCGTTCCAAAGGGGCCGGTGCTGCGAAGGCACGGCGCGGCGTTTCCCTGCCCGGCCGCCGCCGTTATCGTTACTGTGACAAAAATGGCGATCCAGAGCATTGGCGCGCAACAACGCGGAGCGCGGGGGTGCCTGCTGGCAACATATTGATTCTAAGATATAAAGACTGACCGGGCGTGCCTGCGCGAGCCGCCATTCCTTGAACCGTTGTGGGTGTTGAGCAACAGAAAAGCGCCGGCCTGCACGCAATAGGCCATATTAATATCACAATTCAACCCATGGATAGGCCAGCTCGTTTCCCATGCGGCGTGGGAATAAGCATCATGTTGTGCGCGAATTTGGAGGCACGCGGCGAAGCGAAAAAGGAGTCGAAATGAAGTTGCGTCGAGTTGATTGTCTATTATTTCCGTTGGCGATTTTTGTACCGTTAATTGCAGAGGCTCATGCGGCTAGCAAGTCCTGGCACCCGGAATCGGTTGCAGCGCGGGAAATTGAGCTTGCCAACGAGTTCAAGGAAAGAGGCCTGAAACTGGGCTCTCCCATCTTCCTCCGCGTTTACAAGCAAACCTCCGAAATGGAGCTTTGGGTCCAGCGTGGCCCTCGCTATGTGCATTTCAAAACCTACGGAATTTGCCGCTGGTCTGGTGGCCTCGGCCCGAAATTCTACGAGGGCGACAGGCAGTCGCCGGAAGGACTTTACCGGATCACAACCTCCGATCTCATCGTAAACCCGCGCTGGGACCGGGCGATGAATATCAACTATCCCAACAATTTCGACAATCTGAACGGCAGGGGCGGCTCCGGCATTCTCATTCATGGCGGCTGCGGCTCCATCGGCTGCTTCGCGATCCAGAACGAGAATGTCGAGGATGTTTATGGCGCCGTGCGCGCGGCGCTTCGCGGCGGCCAGGTTTACGTGCCTGTCCTGGCCCTGCCGTTCCGGTTCTCCGCCTTGGCTCCGGAGAAAGACGACACGCTGCGCATGAATGAGTTCTGGGCCGATTTGCGGCGCGCCGATCTCCTGTTCGAACGGGACAGGCTGCCGCCCGTGGCCTGGATTTGCGACGGCCGCTACTACTTCTCCGACCGGCGCGGCGACCGGCAGCGCCATGCCGTGCACCTTCCCGGCTGCAAGCCGCTCGACAATGCCACCGGCAGGCGGGAGGGCAAGAGCCGCTCCATGCAGCAAACGCCGGTTGCCGGGGCAGTCGTGGAAGCGCCCCAGCAGGCCGAGGTGGTCACACCGCTGCATGCCGCAGCCGGTCCGGGAAGTGCGGCTGAGCAGGCCGCGCAAACCGGCGGCAGCCGGCAGAGAGCGTTTGAGCGCGTGGCGCGGACTGCCGGCTTGAGAGCCTGGCGAGCCAGCCAGAGGTATGCGGCGCAAGACGGTGTGGCAGCCCGCCCTGGGGAATATCCACGATTCCGCACCTTCGAGGCGCTGAGGTTGAGGAGGACGCGAAGTGCCGGCTGGAAAAGCAGCATCCTGCACGTGAGGCACCACCCCGCCCGCGCCGGCGGGCCGGGGCAGCTGTAATCCAGCGCGGGTGCTGGCCCAGGATGGCGGTTGCAAGCTTCGACGTAACGCCAAATTAACCCTCCTGGCGGGCGCCGGGGCCTATTTTCGATGGCAGAAAAGGAGCCTCTCAATTCTTGAAGTATTTTAGCAAAAACATCTTGAGATGGCGTTAAGCGGGCGCGTCGCACCTAATATATTGAATTACAATATAAAATGCGCCGTGCGCGGCTGCGGATGGGCGGCGATGGTGGCGTTTTCTTTGGTTAATTGCAAATATTCGTCTATATTTAACGGCACTTTTCAAACGTGAAAATCGGGCAAAAGCGAGAAAAAATTTGCAAAAATGTGGGTGTAAAAAACATAGTCCCAAGGTATTTACCATAACCGAATTAACTATAATCGATACCTACATGAAATTTACTATTCATTAGGGGTCAGGTGAAGCCTCAATCGCATGGGCGGCCGCCAGAAGAGGCTAACGCCCTCCAGGATCGCATCAGGCGACGCGCCAAAGCTTCGAGGCATGGAGCATGAAAAGTTTTGGCGCCGATTTCAACAGCGAGCGGATGGCGCGGGAGCGGCATGAAAGCCCGCCGGCATAAGCGCCAAAGGCCGGCATGATGAGCAGATCCTCCGAAACGCAAAAGCAGGGACCCGAGAAGTGGCAGCCGCCCGCCGGCACGCTGGCCTTGGGATGGAGATGCCCAACGATCTGTGGGGAGGCGCGGGCGGCGGCCGGCTCGTGGCACAGGATCGCGCCGCCGATCTCGATCTGGTTCGCCGTGCCGCCGCCGCAAAAGATCGGCGCTTCGGGGTCGTGATTGCCGCTAAGCCAGAGCCATTCGCCAACGGAGGCGCAAAGCGAGGCCAGCCCGTCCTTGTCCGCGTCCGCCATGCGCTCGCTCGCGAGATTGTCGTCGAAGCTGTCGCCAAGGCAGACGACGCGCTCCGGCCGGTAGGCTTCGACGGCGCGCTTCAGGCGCAAGAGCGTGTCGCGGCTGTCGAGCGCGGGCAGCAGGCGGCCCTTGGAGGCGGCGCGCGACCCCTTTTCCAGATGCAGATCCGCCACGATGAGCGTGCCTTGCGCGCTGGCGTAAGCGGCGCCCGAGTGGTCGAGCGTCAGCGCAAGCCCCGCGAACTCGATTTGAATTGCCGGCTTGCCGGCGCCGGATGCTCTTTCCGGGAGCGCGTCCGTTCCTGGCGATTGCAGATGCAAAAGACCCCCTCGCATGTCAGATTCAGCCCGTCATAAGTTGTGGTCACGGCCCACCCGCCGGTGGGCGGGCTGCGAATTTCGGTTAGCTCGTCACGCTTGCCCCATAACCGATCTATCTCTTCGTTGTATGGTTCTTCAAGGGCAAGCCGCTCTACTGGGAAATCGCAATTGAAGCGTGCCATGCGGAAGCCAGCAAAGGAGGACGCAAAGGCATGCCAAAGCTCACATTCTGGTTCGAGTTCGCATCCACCTACAGCTACCTTTCCGCGATGCGGATCGAGGAGCTGGCGGTAAAAGCCGGCGTGGAGATCGCCTGGAAGCCGTTCCTGCTTGGCCCGATTTTCAAGGCCCAAGGCTGGGACAGTTCGCCGTTCAACCTCTATCCCGCCAAGGGCAAATACATGGTGCGCGACATCGGGCGCATGGCCGAAGCGCGCGGACTCCAATTCCGCCTGCCCGAGCCCTTCCCGCAAAACGGCCTCCACGCCGCGCGGCTCGCGCTGGTGGGGCTCGAAGAGGGCTGGGGGCCGGAGTTCGTGAAGGGCGTTTACCGGGCCGGATTCGCCGATGGCCGCGATATTTCCGAGCCCGCGGTGTTGGCTACGGAGCTTGAAGTGGCAGGCGCCAATGCGGAAAACGCGATGGCCCGCGCACAAGCGCCACACATCAAGGAGAAATTGCGGGCGAATACCGGGGAGGCGCAGGCCGCCGGGATATTCGGCGCACCAAGCTTTACCACAAGCGCCGGCGAGCTTTTCTGGGGCGACGACCGGCTGGAACAAGCCCTTGTGTGGAGCTTGCGTTGAAGCACTTACTTCGCTTGCAACCTAATAAAACTTCATTAGGGTAAAAAAAGATCCGTATGGATCGATGATGATTCGAGGAGGCATTCATGCGCATTCTTTCGGCCGCAATTGTTGCGGCTTTCTTTACGGCCGGTTCCATGGCCGCTCATGCTGAGACCGCCAAGCCCGTCGCGACCAAGACCGTAAAGTGCACCAAGCGCGCCGAGGCAGAGTGCACGGCTCCGGATTGCACCTGGACGGCAGGCAAGGGTTCGGCGAAAGGCAAGTGCACCAAAGCGAAGAAGAAGTAGTTTCGATCTGGCGCTATTGCCTTTCAGCGAATGGCAATAGCGCTCAGCAACCCAGTCCGCGCCGCTGGTGTGGCTTATGTTTCCGGCTGCCTTCGCGAGTGAACGGCAAATGGGGCGGTAATCCGGAGAAGGGACGCTAGCCGAGGGTGAAGCTCCAAGCGAAGCCTGGAACGCCGAAGGTTGCGTTGGAGGAAGCGCGCCGCTGCGGTGCCGCAGCCGGTGCCCAAAGGCTGGTCCACATATCGAGCGCTTCCGCAAATGCGCCCCAGGGATTGGGAAGCGCAGGGGTTAGTTGTTTCCGTGGAACGCCGGAACAAGCGAACAGTGGCGGCCTGGCGGGTGCAATCCTTGGCCCTGCAAAACTTGGCAGCGCTCTGGGTTGAGCGAAATCAAGCCAGAATGCCCCAAAGAATGAAGCCGTTTCGCGTGCCATCCGCTCATAGGCAAGTGCTGCCGCGACCTGGGAGAACAGGGCGTTCGCATGGTTGCCGAGCGCGGTCAGCGACGAAGTCATCGAGCTGAGCGCCCGCTTCAAAAGCTCGACGGCAAGGCTTCCTGCCTGCGAGACAGCATCAGCAAGACCGTTTTCAGGCCGCGCTTCTGCACGCACGCCACGGAGCTGCGGCAGCAATGCCAAGGCCATGTACTGCTGCCCGCGCTTTACTGCCGGCACGGCGGCGGGCTCTCCTACGAGAGGAAAAAGGAAGAACATTTCCCGGCGCTTTCTGGCCTTCTGCCTGATATTGCACAAAAATAGGTTATGCTGCAGTGCAACATAAATCAAGGCCATTAAGAAAATCGGTTTTCCGGGCCTCCTATTGGAGCGATCCAGCCGCTTTGGCGGCGATAGCCTCCAGCCCCTGGCGCATCTTGTCCGCGTTCTGCCGAAGCCCGGCGGAAAGGCCATGGCGCTCGGCAATCCAGACAGGGTCGTTATAGGCAATCCAGGTCGCGCCCGCCGCATCGCGCCAAACCAGGGCCTTCAGCGGCAAATCGATGCCCGCAGCCTGATTGGCCTGCATCAGCGGCGTGCCGGCGGCAGCGCTGCCGAACACAAGCACCGTTTCTGGCGGAAGCGTAAGTGCCGCTTCCTTGGCGTTCCGGGCGTGGTCGATTTCCGCGAACAAATCGAGCCCATGCTCGGCGATACCGGCCTTGAGCCGCTCGACGGTTTCCTTCGGGCCGTAATTGCTGGGAATTGTGACCACCCCCTCAAGCGCCATGGTTTTCGCTCCTTGTGCCGTGGCGGTTACATTATCGCAATCCCTCTGGCAGCGCCCATCGCGGCGGCGGGAGCCTGTCGCGCATGGCGGAACGCCTTGAGAAGGCCTGCGTTCGTGCGGCGCATAGAGAGTCGATCGTCATGGAGGGGGCAAGGGGACAGGAGGCCGGCGTTGGCACTATCCGCTTCGTTCGGCACCCGCTCCGCAAGACGATCACCGGCTCAGCGGCACCTTCGGGATAAGCGCCGTGGGCGTGCGGCCGTCGCCATCCCCGTCGGCGCCATCCGTGTCCTCGACCTTGACGAGCGGCTTGCTCTCGATGACCTCGAACGAAAGCGCCTTGACGCCCTCCTTCTCGGCCACGACCACGCGAACCGTTCCGCCGCCTTCGAGCTTGCCGAACAGGAGTTCCTCCGCCAGCGGCTTCTTGATGTGCTCCTGGATGACGCGGGCGAGCGGCCGGGCGCCGTAAAGCTCGTCGAAGCCCTGGTTGGCGATCCACTCCATGGCCTCGGGCGACATCTCGATCATGACGTTGCGGTCGGCGAGCTGCGCTTCGAGCTGGAAGATGAACTTCTCGACGACCTTGCCGATCATCTCGCGCGACAGCCTGCCGAACGGGATCACAGCGTCGAGCCGGTTGCGGAACTCCGGCGTGAACATGCGCTTGATCGCTTCCTCGTCCTCGCCCACGCGCTGCGTGCTGCCGAAGCCGATGGCCGACTTCGACATCTCGGCCGCGCCGGCATTGGTGGTCATGATGAGGATGACGTTACGGAAATCGACCTGCTTGCCGTTGTG
>PMBZ01000014.1 GCA_003153975.1 Hyphomicrobiales bacterium | reverse complement strand
ATATCCGCTTGCGGATATGGACACTTCTGAGTGGCAAGCTCGCCGAGGCGAGCTTGCGTGGGAGAGGAACAGGGTGAGGGAAGATTCCCTCGATATTGCCGTCCGCGCCTATTACGTCCCCAGCCTGAAAGCGCCCGGCGCGGCTGCGTGGCTGCGCGAGGAACTGCGCCGGAACCCGCCGGACGCGATCGTCAACACCACCGCCTTTTCCGCGCGCGGCGAGGAAGGCGGCTCGCCGCTCGATGGCGCGGATTGCCCGGTGATTCAGGCCGCGATGGCGGGCAGCTCCGAGGAAGCCTGGCGCAAGTCGGCACGGGCGCTGTCCTCGACCGACCTTGCCATGCACGTCGTGCTGCCAGAACTGGACGGCCGGATATTTGCCGGGGCGATCTCGTTCAAGGACAGTGATGCTTCCGGCGCGGTGTTTCATCGGCCGCATACGCGGGGCATCGGGCACGCCGCCGGCCTCGCCGCCGCATGGGTGTGCTTGCGGCGGAAGGCGCGGCCGGACAGAAAGATCGCGCTGATCCTTTCCACCTACCCCGGCCGGCCGGACCAGATCGCGCACGCCGTCGGCCTCGATGGCCCCGCCAGCGCGCTGAAGATCGCCCAGTATTTGCAAGACGAAGGGTATTCGATTGAGGGGCTGCCGCAGTGCTCCTCGGAGCTGCTTTCGCCTTTCCTGAAATCAAAGACCCCCTCACCCCTACCCCTCTCCCGCGAGGGGAGAGGGGAATCCCCCGTAACCTCGGGCACACCCTCACAACAAGCACGCCCTACTCCCTCTCCCCTCGCGGGAGAGGGCTGGGGTGAGGGGGCCTTTGCATCTATTCGCTGCTCCCTCCCTGAATACGAAGCGGCATTTGCCCGGCTGCCGGAAGCGTTTCGCGAGCCCGTGACATCCGCCTGGGGAACCCCAGCCGAAGACCCCGCGTTCGCAAGCGGCGCAATCACGCTGCCCATTTCCACCCTCGGCAATCTCCTCATCTGCCTCCAGCCCGAGCGCGGCCGCCTCACCGACCGCAAATCCGCTTATCACGATCCGAACCTGCCGCCACGGCATGGCTACATCGCCTTCTATCTCTGGCTCCGCGAGCAGGCGCGCATCGATGCGCTGATCCATCTCGGCGCCCATGGCACACTCGAATGGCTGCCGGGCAAGGCAACGGCGCTTTCGGAAGCCTGCGCGCCACGGGCGCTGCTTGGCCCGGTGCCGGTGGTCTATCCCTTCATTGTCAACGATCCAGGCGAGGCGGCGCAGGCGAAGCGTCGCATTTCGGCAATCACCATCGGGCACAACACGCCGCCGCTTGTCGAGACGGCATCGTCTGACGCGCTACGCGAGGTCGAGCTGCTGCTGGACGAGTATTCGGCGGCGGAAGGGCTCGACAAGCGGCGCCGCGAGCGGCTTGCCCAGGACGTGCTCGCCGCCGTGGCGAAAAGCGGCCTGGAGGAAGCCTGCGGCATCAAGCCGGAGATGACCGGGGCCGAAGCGCTGATGCGCGTCGATGCGTTCCTTTGCGACGTGAAGGCGCTCGCCATCCGCGACGGCCTGCACATCCTCGACGAAACCGAGCTTGCCGCGATCTCCCGCGCGCTCGACGGCCGCTTCATCCAGCCCGGCCCCTCCGGCGCGCCGAGCCGGGGCCGCGCCGACGTTCTGCCCACGGGCCGCAATCTCTACAGCGTCGATCCGCGCACCATCCCGACGCCGCTTGCCTGCGAGAACGGCGCGCGCATGGCGGAGGCGATCGTCGCCCGCTATGTGGAGGACCACGGCGACTGGCCGCGCAGCATGGTGCTGGACCTCTGGGGCAGCCAAACCATGCGCACCGGCGGCGAGGAGATCGGCACGGCGCTGGCGCTGCTTGGCGTGAAGCCGGTTTGGGACCCCGCATCCTTCCGGGTGACTGGCTTCGAGATCGTGCCGCCGATGAAGCTGAACCGTCCCCGCGTCGACGTAACGCTGCGCATCTCGGGGCTGCTGCGCGACATGTTCCCGGCGCAACTCGCCTTCTTCCATGCGGCGGTGCAACGCGTCGCGGCGCGCGACGAGCCCGAAAGCGAGAACCCGCTGCGCCGCCAGCAGGGCGAATTGCGCTCAAGTAGCGCGAAGCGCGATAGCGCGGCTAAGGAGATCTATCGCATTTTCGGCGCGGCGGATGGCGCTTACGGCGCGGGCGTGTCCCAGCGCATCGACGCGGGCGACTGGCAAACCGCCGGCGACCTCGCGGAGAGCTATCTCGACGCATCAAGCACCGCCTACACCGGAGAAAGCGAGGGCGTTTCAGCGCGCGCCGCCTTCGAGCAGCGGGTCCAGGCCGCCGGGGGCTTCGTCCACGTCCAGGACCACCGCGAGACCGACGTGCTTTCAAGCCTCGATTTCCCCGCGCATGAAGGCGGATTCGCCGCCGCCGCGCTCGCGCTCGGCAATGCCAAGGCCGCGATCTACCACGCCGATGCCGCCGCCCCGCAAGCGCCGCGCGTGCGCACTCTGGCCGAGGAAGCCACCCGCGTCTTGCATGGCCGCGCACTCAGCGGCAAGTGGCTCGAAGGCCAGATGCGGCACGGCTTCCGGGGCGCCGCCGAGATCGCGGGCACCGCCGGCGTGGCCTTTGCCTTCGCCGCGACTTCAGACGCCATCGACAGCGAAAGCCTGGAGCATCTTTACGAGGCGTATCTTGGCGATCCAACCGTCGCGAGCTTTCTCGCGCGCGAGAACGGCGCCGCGCTGGCCGCATTGCAAAGCCGGTTCAAGGAGGCTATCGAGCGCAGCCTCTGGAAGCCCCGGCGCAACGACCTGTCAGGCCTCGAAGGAGGAGCTTTCGATGCAACTTGATTATCGCGGCAGCTCTGCCCGTGTGTGGAAACATGTACCGGCGCACAGCATGTGTGGCTTACCCCTCATCCTGTCCTTCTCCCGCAAGGGGAGAAGGGACGCCCGAATTATTCTCTGCGCCGTGGATAGGGCATACACCCTCTCCCCTTGCGGGAGAGGGTGGCCGCGAAGCGGCCGGGTGAGGGGGCGTTTCCAATCGCCAACGGAAGCAAATGGGGCGATAAGGCCATGAAATACAGTAGCGATCTTGTTGTTGGGTGGTGCCCTGGCGCGCTTAAGCCTTTTGAATCCGGCGACGGCTTGATCGTCCGCGTCCGGCTGCACCTCGGCCGCCTGTCGCTGGTGCAGCTCGAAACCCTCGTGAACGCGGCGGAGCGCTTCGGCGACGGCAACCTCTATCTCAGCAACCGCGCCAATGTGCAGCTGCGCGGCGTGACCGGCGAAAAGCACCAAGCACTTTTGGAGGTGCTGGCATCGGCCGGCCTGGTCGATGACGATCCTCGCGTCGAGGCGATCCGCAACATCCAGGTTTCGCCCGCCGTGGAACTCGGTGTCCATGCCAGACTGGCGGCAGGGCTGGTTGCCAAACTTGAGGCCGCGCTGGCCGGTTTGGAAGCGCTCTATGAACTTCCGGGCAAGTTCGGCGTGGCCGTCCAAGCTGGAAACGAAATCGATACCGGCGTCACGAGCGACGTTACGTTTCTCGTTCAGGACGAGCGGATCGCCACGGTGCTCGAAGGAGCGCTGGACAAAGCGATCGTGTCCGGCAACACGAATGCTGCGGCCAAGGGCTTCGCGAGCATCGCCATGGCCTTTCTCCGCCTCCGGCGGGCGAACCCCGCGATCCGGCGGATGCGCGACGCGGTTGCCCTGCTGGGTGTGGAAGGCGTGGCGAGGGAGGCAGGGTTCGAGGCCGCCGCTCACGGCCTGCGCGTGGCCGAAGCGCCGGCGCCCGTGGGCGATCTGGGCGGCGCATACGGCATCGGCTTCGCTTTTGGCGAAATAGCGCGCGATGCGCTGCAGGAACTTACGGCGGTCATGCGCCGCGAGGGTATCGCGGAAGCCGGCGTATCGCCGCATCGCGCGTTTGTGTTTCCGGCGCTGGGGCCGGAAAAGGCTGCTCTGGCGGAGCTTGCCAAGCGGCTCGGCGCAATCGCCGATCCAGGCGATATCCGGCTGCGCCTGCACCGCTGCCCTGGCCAGCCGGCCTGCCGCAGGGGAACGGTCGAATCGAAACGGCACGCCGAGGCCGTGCTGGGCGCGCTCGCTGGAACTGCTTTCAAGGGCAAGATCCACATTTCCGCCTGCGAAAAGCTGTGCGCCTACCAGCACGAGACGGACATCACCGCCATCGCGAAGGACGGCTTCTACACCGTGACGGCTCCAGGGACCAAGGTGGCGAAGGCCGTGTCCGGCGCGGACCTGCCAGCCGTGATCGCAGAGCTTGCGAGGAGCGCATGACGGCGCCTTCCATCAATTGCATTGCGGTGTTGAGAAAGAGCCCCCTCACCCCTGTCCCCTCTCCCGCGAGGGGAGAGGGGACGCCCTCTCAACGGGCACGCCCACACTCCCTCTCCCCTCGCGGGAGAGGGCTGGGGTGAGGGGGCCTTCGAACACAAATCGAACGGAATTGCCATGACAGCTCAGCGCGATTACATCCGCGACGGCGAGGAAATCTACCGCCAGTCCTTCGCCACCATCCGGGCCGAGGCGGACCTCGCCCGGTTCACGGCGGCGGAGGAGCGGGTTGCGGTGCGCGTCATCCACGCCTGCGGCATGGTCGAGGCGGCGCGAGACATCGTGTTCCACCCGGATTTCGCGGCGGCTGCGAGCGAGGCGCTGAAGGCCGGCGCACCCATCCTCTGCGACTCCAAAATGGTGGCGAACGGCATCACCCGCGCGCGCTTGCCCGCGAATAACGAGATTGTCTGCACGCTGGCCGATCCGGAAGTGCCCGCACTCGCCGCGAAGCTCAAGAACACTCGGTCTGCCGCCGCGCTGGAGCTATGGCGGCCGCGCCTGAAAGGCTCCGTGGTAGCCATCGGCAACGCGCCGACCGCGCTGTTCCGGCTGCTGGAAATCCTCGACGAAGGCGCGAACCTGCCCGCCGCCATCATAGGCATGCCGGTCGGCTTCGTCGGCGCGGCCGAGTCGAAGGAAGCGTTGATCGCGGACGGCCGCGTGCCCTATGCCGTTGTGCGCGGGCGCAAAGGCGGCAGCGCCATGGCGGTGGCGGCCATCAATGCAATAGCGAGCGAGCGGGAATGAAGAAGGTTGGCGGTCAACACATAGGGTTCAACCCCTCACCCCAACCCTCTCCCTGTGGGAGAGGGGGGGCCGTTGTGCCCCTCGTTAAGGCGTCCCCTCTCCCAGGGGGAGAGGGGCAGGGTGAGGGGTAATGCGCTCAGTTGGCACACTCTACGGCATCGGCGTCGGACCCGGCGATCCGGACCTTATCACGGTCAAGGCCGCGAAGATTTTGGCTGCGGTACGGATCGTTGCGCATTTCCGCAAGCGCGGCGCGGCCGGCCATGCCTGGAGCATCGCCCGCCCGCATATCCCGGCAGAGGCCCGCGAGCTTGCCCTCGAATATCCGCTGACGACCGAAATTCCGTTCACGGAAGACGGTTATATCGGCGCGCTGAGCCGCTTTTACAGCGAGGCGTCGGGGAACATCCGGCATCTGCTTGAGGCGGGCCAGGACGTGGCGCTGCTCAGCGAGGGCGATCCGTTCTTTTTCGGCTCCTTCCTGCATATGTACGAACGCCTGCGCGGCGCGGTTCCGATTGTGGTGGTGCCCGGCGTCACCGGCATGTCGGGCTGCTGGACTGCGGCGGCGGCGCCCATCGCGCTCGGCGACGATGTGCTGACGGTTCTGCCCGGCACGCTCGGCGAGGATGCGCTGGCCGCGAAGCTGCAAGCCACCGATGCGGCGGTTATCATGAAAGTGGGGCACAATTTGCCAAAGATCCGCGAGGCGCTGGCCGCCGCCGGACGCCTGGACGAGGCGATCCTGGTCGAGCGCGGGACGATGGAGGGCGAGCGCGTCGTACGCTTGAGCGAAGCCGGCGGGGCCACGGCCTATTTCTCCATCGTACTGCTGCCGGGCTGCAAGGGACGGCGCATTCTATGACACCTAATCCGGTTGACGGTTTCGCGGAGTCGCCCCTCACCCCTGTCCCCTCTCCCGCAAGGGGAGAGGGGAACGTCTTCTCGACGGGCGCAGCCGGACTCCCCTCTCCCCTCGTGGGAGAGGGGCTGGGGGTGAGGGGGAACTTTTGCGGTAGCCCTAAGACGTATCGGAGAGGCATCCTATGAGCGGGCGTCTGACCATCGTCGGCATCGGGCCGGG
Organism: Hyphomicrobiales bacterium; assembly: GCA_003153975.1. Taxonomy (GTDB): domain Bacteria; phylum Pseudomonadota; class Alphaproteobacteria; order Rhizobiales; family Rhodomicrobiaceae; genus Rhodomicrobium. The sequence continues at coordinate 322 of PMBZ01000014.1, read as the reverse complement.
GCCTGCGCGCTGGATGACGCCTGCGGCGCAGGAGGCCATCGCGGCCGCGACGGATATTTTCGGCTACAGCTCCTACGTGGACCGCCTCGCGCTCAAGCCGGGGCAGACCATGCACGAAAGCGGCAACCGCGTCGAGCTTGACCGCGCGGGCGCGGCGCTGGCGGCGGCGCAATCCGGCCGGCACGCCGTTATGATTTCNNGCCATCGAGCGAGGGCCGGAGGAATGGCGTTCCATCGATGTCGTTGTCGAGCCGGGCGTTACGGCCATGCTAGCTGCCGCCGCGCGGATCGGCGCGCCGCTGGGCCACGATTTCTGCGCCAT
>PMBZ01000033.1:9342-28175 GCA_003153975.1 Hyphomicrobiales bacterium | reverse complement strand
TACGCACAAGTTGAACAGAGCCATGAAAATTGGCAAGGTGATCGGAACCTGCTTGCTCTCATAGTATGCCCCAACCATGGCAAGCACCTCGACATAGAGGAACATGAGCAGCAAGTCCTGCAAGCCAATGTCCACCTTTGCCGCAATGAGGTAGATTTCCTTGCCCACGCCGATCATCGTGAGTAAGGCAATCACCAGCAGAAACGCATTCTCCACATGGTGGATCAGTTTCCGGAATCCCAATTCGATCTTCATCGACGCGCTCCGCTTGCCCGATGGCATCAATTTCTCCGGTATCGGGAATTGGCCTGAACCACGACCGCATAACAGATGCGGCATCGCGGCGAAATAGGCTTAACTGCGGATTGGCGACGGCACGGGCCGGCGCGAGACGCTCGCCTGCGCCTGCGGCAAGCCGCCCTGTGCTAGATTGACGCGCGGCCGGCCTGCGCGGCTGTAAGCCCGATAATCCCAAGGCTATGATGGAGGTGCTAGATTGGGCGGGGACCGTTGAGGGGCGGCACGATGTTGATAGATTGGGAAGAGGCGGGCGGAGCGCACGCATTCGAGATCCCGGTGCCCGATGTGATCGAGGCCAAGGAATTTTACTGGAATGTCTTCGGCGCAAGGGAGGTATCCCGCGAGATGACCGCCGAGGGCAAGCCGGTGCGGCTGGGTCTTGCCTTCGGACGCATCCAGTTCACGATTTCCTCCGGCAAGAGCGATGACGAGGAGGAGGAGCGGCCGCTGCTCCCATTGCTTGCCGACGGCCTCGGCGTTCCCTTCGTGGCGATCATGCTTCACGTCGAAAACCTGGATCGCATGGCCTACGAGGCGGAGAGAAACGGCGCACAGGTCAGCGCACCGCATGAATCGGGGGATATCGTCGTTCTGACGGACCCTTTCGGCAGCCATTGGGTGTTGAAGCGGCGCGAGGTGACCGGGGAGCGCGAGTTCCAACTCGCCCACCGTCAGTGCAACCCCAAGACCCGGCATTAGGCATCGGCCAGCGCTCTTCGTCCGCTGGCGAAGGCAATGAAACGGACTGGGAATCAGCTCTGCTGAAGCCAGGCGGCGAGCATTTCCGTCACAGCCTCCGGGCGTTCCAGCGTCGAGAGGTGTCCGCTGTCCGCCACCACCTCCAGCCGCGCGGCCGGAATACCCTGCGCGATCTCCCGCGCGAGCGTGGGCGGGGTCAACTCGTCGCCATCGCCAACCAGCACGAGCGTGGGGCACTTTATGGCGGAGAGCCCTGGCCGCGAATCCGGCCTGCCGAGAATGGCTGTCTGCTGCCGGATGAAACCTTCCGCGCCGGTTTCCGCAGCCATCTGCTCCACGATGACTTTCAAGCCGGCGTCCTCCCTGCGGCGGGCATGCACCAACCCAGGAAACATCAGCGCAGAAATCGCGGCGAAATCGCCGGCCTTAGCCATTGCGATCCGCGCGCGCCGGACCTCCGATTGCTCCGGTGTGTCGGGCCGCGCCGAAGTGTCGAGCAACGCGAGCTTGAGCACCCGCTCCGGTGCCTGCCGCACGATCTCGAAGGCGATGTAGCCGCCCATGGAAAGGCCCGCCAGCGCGAAGCGGGGCGGCGCGTCCGCGAGGATGGCCTGCGCGAGTTCCGCCATCGAACTCTGGCCCGTATGGTTGGCCACCACGACCGGGCCGAAGCGCCAGAGTGCTGGGATCTGGCCCGCATACAGCCATGCACTGCAGTTAAGGCCGGGAATCAACAGAGTGGGAAGCGAAGTCATGAATGAAGTCCTTTCACCAGAATTTGCGGGGCCGGATTAACGCGGGGTATCCCTCCCAGCCTGTCTTATTCTTAGAGGAACAAAACATTTCTTAAAGCCGGCGGCACACTTAGCCGTTGGGAGGTTTTTCCGCGCCTCGGGAGGGGAATGCGATCCGGTGGCATTCAGCTTGCCGCGAGCGGGGCAAAATGTCACTTAAGTTTTTAATTATTACCTCTCCGATTTTGCGGCCGGCCTCCCTACATTCCCGCAGTCCGGGCTCAAGCCGGTGGAAGGAACCATTCTTCATGGACGATTGCGGCCAACCGGCGGAGCAGTCCTTCGCGTCCTACCTCGCGAAAGCGCTCGTCGCAAAGAAGGGCTACCGGCCAGGCACGGTTCCGGAAGCGCGGGCGCTCTTCGCGCATTGCGACGCGGTGCTCACGAGGGCGGACGGGCTGACGCTGGCGATCGTCGGCATCGTGGACCGCCAGGCCGATCCTTCGCGCTGCTTCGGCCTCGGCAAGGAAGAGCTGGACCGGCTCGGAAGAGGCTGCTTGCGCTACACCGGCCGCTCCATCGGCGGGAAGCTGCCGGTGCGGATCACCGTTATCGAAGTGGGCGCCGGGCCGCTCCCTGCAGAGGAACGGGAACGCCTTATGCCGCTCAAGAGCAAATCGCCCTTTTCCAAGGTGCTGATCTCCGCCGCTACACTCGACCCGTCCACGCGGGAGCTGTGGACGAACGCGCCGCTTCGGACGCGCGCCCTGTGCCGGTTCATGAAAGACCTTATGGCCAAGCCGCGGCTCACCGGGGCAGACCTGATGCCAAAGCCGGTGGCCGCACCGCCGGACGACCGCCCGCTTAGCCTGACCTACGGCCTGCTCGCGGTACTGCTGGCGGTGTACGCCTGCAAGTACATTTTTCGCATTGGCCCGGTGAGCGGGCTATTCGACCCAAGCGTCGGGACACTGGCGGTGCTCGGCGCGCTCGACAAGTCGCAGGTGCTCGAAGAAGGCCAATGGTGGCGGCTGTTCTCCGCGCCGCTCCTGCATGGCGGCCTGCTGCACATCCTCTTCAACGGAGTTGCGCTGGTTTTTGCGGGCGCGGTGCTTGAAAACGCGATCGGGCGCGCTTGGTTCGCGGGCCTATTCGCGGTGAGCGCCGTAACCGGCTCGGCGATGTCGCTCCTGATAAATCCGGATTCGCTCATCTCGGTTGGCGCGTCGGGCGCGATCATGGGCCTGTTTGCCGCCGCCTTCGCCGTGGGCTACCGCTATCCCGAAGGCTCGCCGATGCGCAGCTTTCTGATCTCGGGCTCCCTGCGCGTCCTCATTCCGTCGATGCTGCCGCTGTTCGGCGGACTCACCGGCGAGAAGATCGATTATGCCGCTCATTTGGGCGGCGCTCTCGGCGGAGCGGCCGTTGGTGCGCTCCTCGTGCTCCTGTGGCGCCGCGAAGCGCCGCTGCCGCCCCTGAAGGCAGTTGCATGGACACTCACCGCCGCCTTCATCCTTGGCGTGGCCTATAGCGGCGTTCAAATCGCGAAGGGGTACGCCGCATACGATCTGCCGGCCGATCTCATTCCGGCGCAGGAGATTCCGCGGGACACGGCGGGCGCAAAAGAGAAATCCGCAAGCCTCACTGCATCGTACCCGCACGATCCGCGCTCGCATATGTACCGGGCGCTGGCGTTCATGGATGCCCAGGACCACGCCGGCGCCGAGCGGGAATGGAAGGCAGCGCTTTCGGAAGACAAAATGCTGCGCCTCTTCTTCAAGCCGGAACTTGAAGAATTCATCCGCGCGAACCTAGCCGGCGTGCAGAAGGACAGCGGCAAAGAGGCGGAAGCAATAGAAACCGCGAAGCCCCTTTGCAGCATGAAAAGCGAGATTCGCGACGCGCTCGCGAACGAGGGGCTTTGCCCCTGATCCGCCGCAAGCCGGAAGCGGCCTCAAGCGAGGGCGGCTTCGCGCGCCTCAAGCTCTTCCTTTATGCTGCTCAAAATGCCTGAGATCGCGGGCGAGGGACCGGCAATCGAATGCGCCGCGGGCATGGGCGAATGCTCGCTGGAAGACAGGGCGTCGCCGAACTCGACCTGGATCTCGGCTCCCTTTTCCTTGATGTCCAACGTCCGTCCCTTGGGCGAGAAGATGCGGCTTGCCCTGCTTTCACGCTCCGCGTCCATGGCCTCAGTGTAGCCGCCGCAGCGGAACAGCATCTCGATCGACTTGGCAACGACGCGCGTGGCCCGCTGTATATCCTCTTCGTTGACGATCGCTTGCGCGCGTTTCACACGCATCACGAACCCGGCGGCCACCATCGCCAGCTCGATCTGGTAGCGCAGATTGTCGTCGGAGCAATACTTCACCCAGTCCCAAACGCTGATGAGCAGGTTGTCTATTTCCTCGACGATGGGACTAGCGCCGAAGAAATCGAAGGATTTCGCGCTACCGGAATCCATCGCGCCGACAGCCAGGCCGATATTCTTCTCGCCGTGCAAAATAGCCAGCGCCTTGTACAGCTTGTCCATCGAGCGAATGAGCGCGATAATCACATTGGGGTCGGTGAGCGAGCGTTCCCTCTCGGCCACAAAAACGCGCAAGGAGCTGATCTGCCGGTCTCTGCCGCGCGCGTCGGAAACGACGAACTCGCCCTTGTCGGTTTCGTGAGTCAGAAGCTCGCTGAGCTTGGGCATCACGAACATCAGGTTATAAGCGGCGACCTCCACGTCGGACAACGCCTTGCGGTCCATCGAGTTGCCGCCGTCGATCAGCCCGCACCAGAACTCCGCGTCGAGCAGAGGGCTCAAGCCAACCGAGGCCACCAGGTTTTTCTCCTGATCGCCGAATTTGTGATAGTGGCGCACGAACTCCTGATAGGCGCGGAGAATTCGCACTGTGCGGTTTTCATCCTCCGCCCCCTGCCCGGTCCGTACCGACCGCAACAATTCGCGAATCTCCGCAGCATGGAGCGCTTCTCTAATGTCGTTCGCCGCTTTTGCAATCCGATCGCGCCGCACAGGTTTTCTCCTTTACATTGGCGGAATATTGTAACTCGCCAATCAGCCTCGCCAGTACCCGTGGAAACAAACAGAACAACCGAGATGCATCACCCAGACAGTGCTCAGCGGCCAAAACCAGGGCTTCCCAGCGTAGCCGGTGCAGCCTTCAGGTATGTAGCTCAACGCAAGCACAACCGTGGGTAGTGCGATTCGGTTCGGCAAAAATAGTCCTGGAGCGGGTTAATCCTGTGGACGGAGGCGAAGCCGGGGGCCATGTTTTGAGGCGGCGGGCTTGCCTGCAACACGCGGGGGACAGGCCGAGGCGGGATTCCTCCGGTTGCGGAGGGGGCGAAAACGGCCGGGGAGTTGGGTATGATCGACGTTTCCAAAGCGGCATTTGTCCATCCAAGCGCGCTCTTCTTTGGCGAGGTGGCGCTCGGCGCAGGCGCATCCGTCTGGCCCTACGCCGTGGCCCGCGCCGAGATGCACCGCATCGCCATCGGCGATTACACCAACATCCAGGATTTCGCGATGCTGCATGTGGGCTGGGACACGCCAACCCTGATCGGCGCCTATTGCTCGATTACGCACCGCGTCACGCTGCACGGCTGCACCATCGGCGACCATTGCCTGATCGGCGTCGGCGCCACCGTGATGGACGGCGCGGTGATCGGCGAGAACTCCATCGTCGGCGAGCACGCGCTGGTGCGGGCGGGCGCGGTCATTCCGCCGGATTCCATCGTGGCGGGCGTGCCGGCCAAGGTCATCCGCAGCCAGGATAACCGCGAGGCGAACCGCAGGAATGCGATGCTCTATTATGAGAACGCGCTGGCGTATGCGCGAGGCGAGCATCGCGCCTGGTCCGATCCGGATTGCCACGCGCGGGTGGCGGCGCGGCTTGCGGCGGAGGGGTAGGCTGCACCGGGTCGAAACCCGAAATACCCATCTTGAGCAAATCTGGGCGGCTGAACCTCCAGAACCGGACTCATTATTGGGGGCGCATATTTCGCCTGGGATAGGCAGGCTCTGTGCGCTCAATTACATACTTATAAAGCCCGAAGTTGAACCTTCGCGGCCTCTGGTGCGACCAAGCCCCAGCGAGCCTGAATAGGCTTTCGCGTCCCATGTCACAGAGCAGCGTAAAGGAGGGCACATGAAAAGACTCATCCTATTTGGATATATGGCATGTCTCGCACTTGCAACGCACCCTGCCGTTGCCGGCGACAGGAATGATTGTCAAGCCGCCGATCCGGACCTCTCGATCGAAGGCTGTTCGGCCATCATTGCAAGCAAAAACGAAACGCCGGGCACCCGGGCCGTTGCCTACCGCAATCGCGGTTTATCCTATTTGGATAAGGGCGAGGTTGACCGCGCCATCGCCGACTACAGTCGCGCCCTTAAGTTGAACCCAGACGCTGATGCCTACCATAGTCGCGGCAATGCCTATCTAAGGAAGGGCCAGTACGACCGCGCCATCGCCGATTATGGCCGCGCCCTTGAGCTGAACCCGAAAGACGCTTTTGCCTACAGCAGTCGCGGCAATGCCTATCGGAGGAAGGGCGAGTACGACCGTGCCGTCGCCGATTACGGCCGCGCCTTTGAGCTGAACCTGAAAGACGCGGAAGTCTACTACAATCGGGGAAGTGTCTATTTCGACACTGGCGAATTCGCCAAAGCCAGTGCCGATTTCCTTCACGTGATTGACGAGAAAGAGGACGCCCACGCGATGCTGTTGCGCTATATCGCGCGGGCGCGGCTTAAGGAGAACGCTGCGTCCGAGCTTGAGGCTAATGCTTCGAGGCTTAAGTCTCAGGAATGGCCCTACGCCGTCATCGAACTCTATCTCGGCAAGCGCCAGCCCGATGCCGTGCTTGCCGCCGCCTCGAAGCCTAGTGAGCAATGCCAAGCGAACTTCTACATAGGCGAATGGCATATCCTCCAAAGCCGGCCGGCCGATGCCGAACCGCTCCTCCGTAAGGTGGTGGAGACCAGCCCAAAGGCCTTTACCGAATACACGGCCGCGCAAGCCGAACTCAAAAGGCTCAAGCGATAAGGGTTGAAGAGACTTTATCACACTCAACCCGCTCCAGCTTGGGAAGGCAGATCGAGCATCTAACAGTCTAGTGACTTTGATTTGCCGGCGCGATCCAGAAGACATGCAAGAACCTCCTCCATCTAGAGGGGCATTACAATAACACCCGGTAATCTCGAGGCTTGGGTTCGAACCAGGAGTACAAAATCGGTGTCCGCTACACCTCTCATCGCGCCATTTGGTTCATGAATCTTAAATGGCAGCTAGCGGCCTGCTGCCGAAGAAGCGCTGAAGGTTGCCAGCCGGCGCGATGCTGCACATCCGTTGCCGAATCCAAGCGTGACCGCATAAAAAGGAGACTGGTACGGTTAGCCGGGCTTACGCGCCATGCGGCGAATACGGCGGATGACGATTTCGGTATCAGTGATCGCGTAAAAAAATCACATAAGGATAGGGGTTGGTGTTGATCCGCCGGATGTCAGGGCGCTTCCTTGCCGGCCGCCCCATGAACGGCACTTTGGCAGCGAGGTCTACAATATGCTGGATGCGGGCCTGCACTTTGCGCGCGCCTTGCGGAGATTCCTCGTGAATGTAGGTCAGGATTTCGTCAAGCTCGCGCGCGGCGGAAGGAGTGAAGCGGACCTTCACAGGCCATGCTTGGCCCAGATGGCGGCGATCTCTTCGTCGCTGGCGTATTCGCCGCGTGCGCTCTCGGCTTCGGAAATTGCGATTGCGATTTCATCTTCCGGGGTCAGGTCTTCGTCAGCCCCGGCGGCGAGCATTTGCAGAATAATGGCAATCTCTTCCTGCCGGGCAGGATCGAGCTTTCTGATTGCAGCAAAGGCAAGGTCTAGCTGGCCGGTCATGCCGGCTATCCTAGTATGAATGCGCCCAAAGCCATAGAGACTTATCCCCAGTTGCCGGACGAGCGGGCGGTTGCAGCGACGGGCCGGGCTGTGAACAAACCGCTTGTTTAGAGGTGGCTGGTCTTAATCCTTGGACAACATGACGTAAGCTTCGCCACCGCTCCGGTCATGTTTGAAAATGAACTTCTTGCCGCCAACGGCAAGGACGAACGGGGTCGATGTCCGTTCCGTGATCGCCGTCGATTTCGTGGCGCCGATGACAGCGTTCATAAACTGGGTATGGACGGCCGGACCGGGCCGGGTTTTGGTGGTAATCGCGCATTCCTTGCCTGGCTGGATCTGAACGGACAGTGACTGATCCTTCGTCATGCCCATCTTTTCCTTGCCGAGCGGGAGCCACGTCTCGACGCCATATTTCTTCGCAAGCTGAGTGCCGTTGGCGAAAGAGGGAGCGGAAGCGAGGCAGATCTCCTCGAAGGCCTTGACGCCAACATCGGCAGCGCTGCCATCCGCGGCCAATGCGGGAGCCACGCTCATTCCGCCAAGCGACAGCCCAAGCAGAATGACAGCCTCGGCACTTATGCGGACTGGACTACCGCGAAAATGACAGGTCACCGCTCCCTCCTCTTGAGTCTTGTTACCGTATCGGTCTTGTGGACGGTTTGCAGCAAGACGATGGCGGAGCCGGCCGGATGACCGTCAACGGCGTCCGCTACGCGCAAGCCCTAAGGCGCCATGGAAACATGTGCTAAGAGATCGTGCATTTTGCGTAAGGCGCTACCATCGTTAATCTGGACGCGGTTAACGCCGGACCGGCATGCGAATTTCACGCGCATTTCCGCGAATTTTTTTGCGCTTCAGGCTGTTTTCCGCGTTTGCAGAATCCCGTTAAATATAGCCGCAACTTCCGCATTAACCCTGAAACGGCGCATTTTTGCCCAGCGAGCGGCGTGCTGCCGCCAAACTTTCTCCATTCAAATCAGCACACTAGATGCAACTTAAGATTTTCGTAAAACTTCACGCATACAATTGCGTGTCATGGGAAAGGCGCGCCCCCGGCGCAATCCGCGGCAAAATGCCAATGAATGAGGTTAACCGGAAGTTACCGGCGCTTCGGCACGGTCCTGGGTCCGGCCACTTCGGGTTCCGTTCCGATGACGCGGTTCTGGCCGTCCACCCGCACCACGATGGGTGCCGGTGCATCCTCGGCGCGCGCCACCAGATGATAGGTCGCGATGATGATCAGGTCGCCCACATGCACGAGATGCGCCGCCGCCCCGTTGATACAGATGACGCCGCTGCCGCGCTCCCCCTCGATCGCGTAGGTGGTGAGCCTCGTGCCGCGCGTCACGTTCCAGACGTGCACCTCCTCGAACTCCGCGATGTCCGCCGCGTCCATGAGGTCGCGGTCGATGGACAAGCTGCCCTCGTAGTCGAGGTCCGCCTGAGTCACGGTCGCACGGTGGATTTTCGCGCGGAAGAAGGAACGCATCCAGGTCTCCAGAATAGGGGGGCGGCAATGTCCACAGCAGCCAAAGCATTGCTCAGCCGGGCGGTCAAGCCGGCGGTTGGGCGAAGATGCTGGCTTCCAACGTCAATTTATAGCGAAAGGCCCATGAAACAAGGTTTTGGCTGTATCCCAGGCGGCGCCTCAAGCGTTAACCGGGCTTGCGTCTGGACCGTTTACAACATAACGTGGCGCCCGCCAGGGTATCGCCAGTGAACGGCGCACGAACCCGTGCCCGCCTGAGACAAAACTTTCCAGTTTTGCTGCGGGCCAAGAAGCGTAAACCGCACGGTCTTCTAGGTAGATACCTTCCAGGGGCGATAGAGGTTTGGAATGATAGCAAGGACAGTGTTTCGCTTGGGGTTAGCCGCATGCTTTGCCGGTGTCTCGCACCTCGCCATGGCGCAGGTTGTGGGAACGCCCGAGGCACAAGCCGCCGCGGCTGCGAATGCAACGGGGGCGGCAGGCGCCAATCCGGCTTCGCATGCCCAGCCGCAAGCCAGCGCTCCAGAGCGGAATGCGGCGGCCGGCCCCGCGAATCCGGCGCCTTCGAATGCGAATATCGCGACAGCTAATGCCGCCACCGCGACGGCTAATGCCGCTCCAGCGCACAAGGCAGGAGAGGACCCTGCAAAACCGGGGCCGGCCGTGGCGCTGGATGCCATACCAAGTCCCGGCGCGCCCGATCCGCTGACCCCGCCAGAACCGAACGGTCCCGCCCCGAAAGCACCTGGCGCGGAGCACTCGAAGCCCGCGGATGCCGCACAGGCGCCACAGGCCGAACTCGATCCGCTCGGCAAGCAAATTCTCGCCCACCTTGGCAAGACGGGCGGCAGGTCCGACGCAGGGGACGATGTCGCCGGAGCCACGGCGTACTACACCGAGAACAAGGGCCAGCCGCTCTGGCTCTCCAAGGAAGGCTTCAACCCCAAAGCCCATAAAGCCATCCACGAAATCCGGAATGCGAACGAGTGGGGCTTGGACGCATCCGCGTTCCAGATTCCATCGAATCCCGGAGGATCGGCGAGCGTGGAAGCCCAGGCCGAGGCCGAGGTCAGGATGAGCTTGGCTGCGCTGAAATACGCGCGGCATGCCCGCGGCGGCCGGCTCAACCCGCCATCCATCAGCCCGATGATCGACCGGCGCCCCCACATCTTCGACCCCAAGTCGGTCCTCGAAGGCATATCGGAGGCCGATTCGGCGGACGCCTATTTGCGGGGCCTGCATCCCAAGCACGAGCAATTCAAGCGTCTGCGCCAAGCCTATCTCGCGCTTGGGGGCAAGGGGTCCAGCAGCAGCCCCTCCGCGCGTATCCCGTCCGGCCCCAACCTCAAGCCGGGAGACAGCAACCAGCAGATCGCGCTCATACGCAAGCGCCTGGGCGTAAGCGCGCAAGGGTCCAAGGAGACGAACTACGACGAGGCGCTCCTGGAAGCGGTGAACCTTTATCAAAAAGATCACGGCCTCGATGTCACCGGCGTCATCGACAGGGAGCTGAGAGCGTCCCTGAACGAATCGGCCGGCGGCAACGATAGCGGCAACCGCGATGACGAGGGCGGCGGCGTGGACGGGAGGCGGATGCGCCTCCTGGTGAACATGGAGCGCTGGCGCTGGATGCCCGAGAACCTGGGCGAGTTTTACGTCTGGGACAGCGTTACGGAGCAATACGCCCGCATCTTCGACCACGGCAAAATGGTGCTTCAAGAGAAAATCGTGGTTGGCAAGCCCCAGACGCCTACGCCGAGCTTCTCCGCCCCGATGCAAATCGTCACCTTCAACCCCGAATGGGGCGTGCCGGAAGGTATCAAGGTCAATGAGCTGGCTCCGAAGCTTCGCAGCTCCGGCGGCGGCGGCGGCATTTTCGGCTTTGGCAGCGAGGGCGGCGGCGGAAGCAGCGACATCCTGCAGCGAATGGGGGGCCTGCGCGTCAGCCTGAACGGCAAATCCGTCAATCCCGATTCGGTGGACTGGTCGCGGGTAGACATCCGGCGCTATACGTTCACGCAGGGCGCGGGCGGAAAGAACGTGCTGGGCCAGGTGAAATTCCGCTTCCCCAACAAGCACGACGTCTACATGCACGACACGGTGGACCGCCATCTCTTCGGCAACGGCCAGCGCGCTTTCAGCCATGGCTGCATGCGCACGCAAGACCCGATCCATTTTGCCGAGGTGCTGCTGGCCCATGACAAGGGCTACTCGTCCGCGCAGATCCGCGAGATGGTATCGTCAGGCGAGACCCACGAGATCGCGCTCAGGAACCCGATCCCGGTGCACATCGCCTATTTTACCGCCGAGGTGGATGAAAAAGGCCAGGTTCGCTACTATCACGACCTCTATGGCCTGGACAACCGCGTGGCGAGCGCGCTTCGCGGACAGCCGGCGCAGGTTGCATCCGAGCCCGCCCCGCCATCGGCGGCCTCTTCTTCTGAAGAAGAGGGCGCGGGCGAAGAGCCCACAAGCTGGGCGCACTCGCGCCCCCACAATAATAGCCGCCGGCCAGCCGCTGCCCCATCCGCTGAGCGCCGGCCTGGGAACCCGTTCCAGGATTGGAACTAGCCAGTGCTCCGGAAATGCCTGGAAAGGGCGGAATTTGCGCTTTTCCCCGGCGAGCCCAGCTGCTTATCTGGTGGAGCACGGCGCAATCGCGTTGAGCAAGGCGCAGCATCTTGACGCCATCGCTTGCGTATCCTTAATTCCTGCTAACGAAAAGCGGCCGGGCGCCGCACAAACATGAGGGCTCCATGGTTACTGCCGTAACAGATGCGACATTCGACAGCGAGGTCAAGAAGGCGGACGTGCCCGTGCTGGTGGACTTTTGGGCCGAGTGGTGTGGCCCCTGCCGGCAGGTAGCGCCGATCCTGGAGGAGCTATCCAACGAGCTTGCCGGTAAGCTCAAGGTGGTCAAGCTCGACGTCGACAGCAATCCCAAAATCGCCCAGGCCTACAATATTCGCGGCATTCCATCCCTTCTGCTGTTCAAAAACGGACAGGTCGCGGATCAGAAGGTCGGCGCTCTCCCCAAGCAGCAGCTGAAGGCTTGGCTCGCCGAGGCCGTCGCCTAATATATACCTGTTCGGGGCTTGCGTGCCCGTCATCCTGGAGCAGCGCTTGCGCCGTATCCGGGATTTTGACGGGCACCGCCGCCGCCATCGCCACTTTCACACCGCAGAAATGCTGGAGCGGCTCCGCCGCTTGGGGCTGACCAGCCTTAAATTGAATCTGCCCTAAGAGCGGGCGTCCGCGCGTTCAGCTTCAATGGACGTGACGCCCGCATCGGCGATGCCACAGGGCACAATGCCGGAAAAGTGGGAGAGGTCGGGGCAGACATTGACCGCGATGCCGTGATAGGTGACCCACCGCCGCACGCGTACACCGATCGCGGCGATTTTCGCATCGCCACCCGGCTTTTTCACCCAGATGCCCGGCCGTCCCTGCCTGCGCTCGCCGGAAATGCCATAGGGCGCCAGCGCGGCAATCGCCCAGGCCTCGAGCCGGTGAACATGTTGCCGCACATCCCGGCCGCGTTTATTGAGATCGAGGTGCACATATGCCACAAGCTGGCCCGGCCCATGATAGGTGTATTGGCCGCCGCGGCCGCTGGCATGGACCGGAAAGCGCGCCGGATCGATGAGGTCCGCGGGCTTGGCGCTGGTGCCCGCCGTATAGAGCGGCGGGTGCTCCAAAAGCCATATAAATTCGGGCTTTAGCCCCAAAGGAATGGCCTCGGCGCGCTCCTCCATTTCGGCCACCGCGGCCTCATAAGGAACAGGATCGGGGCTCAGCCGCCACTCCACATGGGCGGTTTCCCCCAAGGCATCCGCCTTGGCGCGCATCCTCTCCGCAAATTCGAGAACCCTCTCATCCATGACAAAAATGCGTCCCACGCCATATATTCCGCCGGCCTTTACGTAAGCGTAACGCCTCCTAGCCATACTGCAGGAGTTCCGCGTTGCTGCGAGACTGGGGCAAAAGTCCCGCGTTCGCCCCGTCCCGCAGTCTGGAACCACCCTACGGGCATACGCCTTCCCAATGCAATCGCGCCTGTCCGCGCAAACCTCCCGCCATTCCCGCAAATATAGTGTTTGCCCCAGGCGGCGCGAGCCTCCTCAATCGGGGCCAGAAGCCCCTGCCGGCAGGAGCGATTCTCCCTTGGACGCAGCCTGCCCAGGCCCCCAATCGCCCAAAGTCGGAGCCTGTCCGGGAATCAGCGTGCCCAGTTCCTCCTGAACGGCATAGGAATACCGGCAAACCTCGGCAGCGATCGCTGCAAGCCCCGCCTTGACCTCGGGATCGCTGGGTTCCGGCCCATGCGTAATCAGCTCCCCTCGCTTGATCCTCGCATATATCCGGCCGGTGCCGGCCTCCACGAAGTTGATGACGGGGACCGCGCGCGCGCATCTGACCAGAAAACCAGTGTTCGTTCCTGGCGCAAGCTTGGTGGGCACGTAAACATCCTCGGGGCGGTGCGCCGAAATGTTTATCTTCTTGAACCGCTCGACATCGATAATGGACTTAACATCCAGAATGTTCAGCTCCTTGTTCGTGCCGAAGGCGACCGTTTTCGGCACCGTGCCCTTGGGAACGCTGTTGTCGAGGAACTCGAAATGGATTTCGCTGCCCTTGATCCCCATCCCGGTCAGAAAGAGCTGCGGCATCCCGGTATAGGCTTCGACATTGTGGTAGAGCAGGTCGTCGACCGCCTTGTAACGGCCGAACCGCTCCCCCCTTTCCCAGGCGCGCTCGACCGTGGCCTCAGGCGGGGTAATCATGAAAAACACATAGATGATATGACCGAAGCGCTCGATGAACGGGCCACGGCCGCTCTTGCTGGGCGAGAAGCTGTCGAACCGGAACCTGTCGATAACGAGGTGCGGCAAATGCCCTTTCTCGCCCTTGCCGACCAGGTAATGGTCCAGCTTCTTGTCGATGATAACGAACTCCTGGCCGGTCAGCGATCCCGCATACCGCCGGGCAGCCCCCAAGGTGCTGTAGTCCAACAGAAACTTGCGCCATATATCCGGGCTTATCAGCGCAACCTCGTCCCACGGAATGCCCAGCCTTGCCGCGAGCTGCTTTTGCAGGGGACGCAGCGTGCTCTTGCCCGAGGCCGAAGCGCCTTTCACATCCATGATCACGGGATGCGTCTGGTGCGGCAGGAGCTTGTAGCCTTCCCCGGCAACCGCCTGAAGGAAATAGGGTTCGATGTGCTGGCCGATGGCTTCGCTGCCGTACGCATTGCAGGCGAGGGGAACAGCGAGCTTCGACAGCAGGCTCGCGTCGCCGATAAATAGCCCGTGCTTTCTGATAACGGCGGAAGCGGCCCTTACGAGGGCTTGATAGGCGCGGCGTTCGAGAACGGCCTGGGCTGCATCCGCCTTTTGTTCCCACGTACTCAGAATTCTGGCACCGCGCTCCTCGGCGGTTTCGGACGGAGGCGGAGCGGCCCTCGGTTCGCGCCCGGACCCGAGCCACGAGAAAAGCCCTTTCCGCCCAGGGGCCGAAGGGGGCGCCGGAGGCTCAAAGCCAACCGCAAGCTCCTGGCCGATCAGCTCCGAAATCCGCATCCGCAAATCGCTGTAGAGCTGCCTCACCCCGTCCATTCGCGGGAGGATATACTTCGAAAGAATTACCGACATCATCCGGCGGAAATTCTGGCCCAGGTCCTCGTACTTGGCGCCATCCGGCACCCACAGGTCCGCGATCACGCGCACCAGCAGCTCGTGCACCACAAGCCGCTCAGGCCTGAAAACGGCAAGCTCCTCCATGGAAATGCCCGAGAACTCGCTCAGCTCGCGCAACTCCGGAAGATCCGACGAGATGTTTTCCGGACTGAAAAGCGATGCCAGCGGAACGAATTCCAACGGAATCGACGACTCTACACCGGGGTTCCAAGGACCGAATCCGGCCTCTGAGTGGAAAGCATCCTCTGCCAACTTAAACGGCTCTTTTCGATTGGGCTTCAAACACGGGCTGACGATTGCAGTTTGTACCACGATTCACAGCGAATTGGGACGCCCGCAGTATGGCGAGATTCCGGGCAGATTGTCCCTGCGCTCTGGAACCGGGTTCGCCTGCCGGCGGGAATACCGCCGTTCGCCTCTTGCATCGGGACCGCTCCCGCGATTTATATCTCCCGGTCAAACTCGGACGGGATTTGCTTCATGAAAACTCCGGCTGCCGCCAAAACGCTAGTAGTGCTCGGGCTTCTTTTCGCGATGGCGCCGGGCGGCACCTTCGCCCAGGCGGTGAAGAAGACGCCGGACTCGAAAGAGCAGATCGCGTTCTCCTACGCCCCCGTGGTGAAGCGGGCCGCGCCGGCCGTCGTGAACGTCTATGTACGCCAGCGTGTGCGGCAGGGCTTCAGCAATCCGTTCCTGGAGCAGTTCTTCGGGCGCCAGTTCGGCCAGAGCGAGCGTGTCCAAAGTTCGCTGGGCTCGGGCGTGATCGTCGCCGCAAGCGGCCTCATCGTGACCAACAACCACGTCGTGCAGGGCGATGCCGGCACGGAAGTCAAGGTGGCGCTCTCGGATGCGCGCGAATTCGACGTAAAGGTGCTACTCAAGGACGAGCGGACAGACCTCGCGGTCTTGCAAATCAAGAATTCCGGCATCGAGTTCCCCTACCTCACCTTCGCCGACGCCGATCTTCTTGAGGTGGGCGACCTGGTGCTGGCCATCGGCAATCCGTTCGGCGTCGGCCAGACCATTACAAGCGGCATCGTTTCGGCGCTTGCCCGCACGCGCGTCGGCATTTCGGACTATCAATTCTTCATCCAAACCGACGCGGCCATCAATCCCGGCAACTCGGGCGGCGCGCTGGTGGACATGCAAGGCCGCCTGGTCGGCATCAACACCGCAATCTTCTCGAAAAGCGGCGGGAGCCAGGGCATCGGCTTCGCCATTCCAGCCAACATGGTGCGGCTGGTGGTGGACTCCGCGCTGCAAGGCGGCAGCGTGCGCCGTCCGTGGCTAGGCGCGAACCTGATCGAGGTCAGCCCGGATTTCGCCAATGCGGCGGGCCTCGACCGCGCGGCGGGCGCGCTCGTTTCATACGTCGCGGAGGAAGGCCCCGCGGCCTCGGCCGGCCTCAAGACTGGAGACATCGTCGTTTCCGTGGACGGCAAGGAGGTGCCCGACCCGAACGCCTTCCAATACCGCTTCACCACCAAGGGGACATCCGGCGAAGTGAGCCTTGAGGTCTTGCGCGGAGGAACCCGCCGCAAGCTGACCATTCCGTTGATGGTGGCGCCTGAGGCCCCGCCCCGCGACGCGCTCAGCCTTACAGGCAGCCATCCCTTGAGCGGCGCGAAGATCGCAAACCTTTCCCCTGCTGTCGCGGATGAGCTTTCCATCACGGAGACGAAGGGCGTCGCCGTCCTTGAGACCGAGTTTTACTCCAATGCCCGGCGCATTGGCATCCAGCCTGGCGATATCGTCGTCGAGGTCAATGGCGAGAAAATCGAGACCTCGCGGGGGCTTGAAAAGGCCATGTCCAAGAGCACGCGGATATGGCGCATGTCCATCCAGCGCAAGGGCGAGTTGATCCGGACCAGCATCGCCATGTAAGACTACCGCAGCACCGTCCCCGCCTGTGCCCAGGTTACGGCATGCTCCAGGCGTTCCACCCCTCACCCTGTCCCTCTCCCTCTGGGAGAGGGGACGCCCGAACAACGGGCAGGCCCGGACTCCCTCTCCCATGGGGAGAGGGCTGGGGTGAGGGGAGATTCCCTCAGTGCAAGGCACTACCGGGCGCCGGGTAACGGTCGTGGGCACGATCCGGATTTGCGTCTATAGTCGCCAGAACGCACGGTGACACACATGGCCAAATCCCGATCCACGCCTTCCGCTCCGCTGTTCGAGAGCGCGCAACTAGCTACTGACGATGCCTCGCGGCCGCTCGCGGACCGGCTGCGCCCGAAATCGCTGGCCGAAGTCATCGGCCAGGACCACCTTTTGGGCGAGGGCGGCCCGCTGCGCCGGATTGCCGAAGGCGAGGCGCCGCGCTCGATGATTTTCTGGGGGCCTCCCGGCACCGGCAAGACCACGGTCGCGAGGCTGATGGCCCACCGCGCCGGGCTCCATTTCGAGCAGCTTTCCGCGATTTTCTCCGGCGTGCAGGACTTGCGCAAAGTGTTCGACGAGGCGCGCGACCGGCGGCGCTTCGGCCAGGGCACCATCCTTTTCGTGGACGAAATCCACCGCTTCAACCGCTCGCAGCAGGATTCGTTCCTGCCTTATGTCGAGGACGGCACGATCATTCTGGTCGGCGCCACGACCGAAAACCCGTCCTTCGAACTGAACGGCGCGCTGCTGTCCCGCACCAAGGTGCTGGTGTTCAAGCGCTTGGGCGAGGCAGATCTGGAACTGCTGCTGGAGAGGGCGGAAAACGTTACAGGCAGCAAACTGCCGCTTACGCCGGAGGCGCGGGCTGCGCTGCTGGGCATGGCGGATGGCGACGGCCGCGCGGTGCTGAACCTCGCGCAGGATGTCTACGACGGCACGCGCGATGGCGAGCCGCCGGTGGACGCGGAGAAGCTTGTGACGCTCGTCCAGCGCCGCGCACCGCTTTACGACAAGAACCGCGACGGGCATTACGACCTCATCAGCGCGTTGCACAAGGCCGTCCGCGGCTCGGACCCGGACGCGGCGCTTTACTGGTTCTGCCGCATGATCGACGGCGGGGAGGCCCCGCTTTATCTCGCGCGGCGTCTGGTGCGCATGGCGGTCGAGGATATCGGGCTTGCCGATCCGCAGGCGCTGGCGATGGCGAACGCGGCGAAGGATGCCTACGATTTCCTGGGCAGCCCCGAGGGCGAGCTGGCGCTGGCGGAGTGCGTGATTTACCTCGCCGCCGCGCCGAAATCGAACTCCGCCTATACGGCCTATGGCGCGGCGATGCGGCTCGCCAAGGAAGGCGGTTCGCTGGCGCCGCCGAAGCATATCCTGAACGCGCCCACGAAGCTTATGCAGAGCGAGGGCTACGGCGAGGGCTACGTCTACGACCACGCCACGGAGGAAGGCGTTTCGGGCCAGAACTATTTCCCGGACGGTCTGGAGCGGCAGCAATTCTACCGCCCCAGAGGCCGCGGTCAGGAGGCGGATATTAAGGCCAGGCTGGAAGCCTGGGCGGAAATTCGAGGCAGAACTGCCAAGCAGCAGGCCTCCGGCAGCGAGTAGGCCAGCACAGCGGGCTTGCGGCACACGTTCTGCTTGCCGAAACTGCTAAATTGCTTTAATTTTATCCGAACTTGAAAAAGTGTCTCTCCCGGAAAGGCAGCAAGCAGGCGAGGCGGGCTGCCTTTCTTACTGGAATAGTGTTGTTGTTTTAGGTGGATTTTGAAAATGAAACATGGCGTATGGTTTGTGCTCTCTACCCACTCTCATCGCGAAGCTGACGCTGTACAAAACCTGGGCCGGCAGAATTTTCGTGCCTATTGCCCGATGATCGTCCGGCATATCCGGCACGCCAGGCGCAGCTACGATGCTCCCCGCCCACTTTTTCCAGGCTACGTTTTCGCGGAGCAGGAGGATCTTGCCCAGCGATGGCGGCCGCTTCTCAGCACAATCGGCGTGCGCAATGTGGTCATGAGCGGCGAAACGCCGGCAAAGCTGCCGGCGGGCTTCGTGGAAAACCTCAAATCGAGGGAAGTGAACGGTAGCATCTGCAAGCCCGAGACCCCTTTTCAGATCGG
>PMBZ01000033.1:0-9318 GCA_003153975.1 Hyphomicrobiales bacterium | reverse complement strand
CGGGAAGCGGCATTTCCCGCACGCACGGAGCATGTCAGAAGCGCGTGCCCGCGCCGAACTGAAACACCCCATCCGGCAACGGCGCTCCTAGCGAATATCCAATCGTCACCTGGGGTGGCTTGGGCTCGAAGTAAGCGATCGGCCTATTTGCGGGCGAAGTGATCCGGTAGCCGAAATCGATCCTGGCCTCTTCATCCGGCGCAGTCTTGATGACCCAAAGCATGACGCCGCGCCGGCCGTTAACGTCCTTGGCCGAGGGCTGCGGCCCCTTGTCCATCGAAAAGTCCACCTTGATGTCCTCGTGCTTGGCCACGGGTATCCGGTCGAGGATATGCAGCTTGATGGGCTGTGCATGCAGGTTCCTGACCGAGATGGCGTAGTGGCGCTCCTCCATGTGCGATGTGGTGAAAGTGCCCGTTTCACCCTTCTTGTCGTCGATCACCGCCTGCTTGACCTTGACGCGCTCGTCGGTGCCGAAGCCAAGCTCGTATTCTTCGCCGGGTGCCAATTGCGGAAACTCGCCGTTTCCGGTGAACACGCCGTCGCGGAACAGCGCAACCGGCCCCGCCACCACGGGGTTCGACGTTTTGGGCAGCGTTAGCCGGGCGTAGAGATAGGCGGTGAGATCGAAGCGCGGGACCGTAAGCACGAGGAGCGACGGCTCAAGCGTCTCCGTGCCGAGCTGCAGGCGCTTGGCCTCGCCGTCGGCCTTGATCGCGATGCGGCCGGGGATGGCATAGACCGTCTGGAAGGCGCTGGCCTCCGTGCCGGCAGGGGCAGGCTCCCGCTGTTTGGCCTGCTGCTCAAAGCGGCCATCGAACGCGCTCTTGGAAAACACCTGCGATGCCGGCGCCGAGGCCTTCTTGGCGTCCGGCTCGCCGATGAAATCGACGGTCAGCATTTCCGGCTGGCGGGCCGCGGTGGCATGGCTGGGCCGCGTGGTGGAAAGCGCGAGCGATACGCCATCCCAATCTTCGCCGCTGCTCTGCTGAATGGCGGCACGCCGGACAATTCCAAGCGACGGAGAAACGCCAGCGCCCAGATCTCCGGTCGCCAGCCGCGCATCGTAGAACGCCGACCAGGAAGCGGTCTCGACCTGATAACGGAGCTTCAGCTCCGTTTCGGCCGGTGCGGCCGCGCTGACGAAGATGCGCACCTGCGTGCGCTTCTCGATTTTCCCGCCCACGGTCTGCATTTGCTTGCGGAGGTCGGCGATGGAGCGGTCGAGCTGGCGCTGCTTGTGCTTCGCCTCGGTAACAGTCTTCGCGGTTTCGTTCATGCCCTTGCCGATGATGCCAACCAGGGACTGCCAGTCCTCCCGTGGTCCCGAGGCGCCCGGAGTGCTGGGCGTTTCGGGCAGCTTCCCCAGCTTCTCAAGATAGGTTTGCTGTATCTCCGCGGCTTTGACGATGTCCTCCTCGGCCTCGCGCTGGTCGTTCAATGCCTCAATTTCGTCTTCGAGGCGCTTGCGGGCGGATTGCGCTACCTCGGGATCGGTGCTGGCGAGGTTCACCTGTTTGACGTCCACCGAGCCGATCTCCAGCTTGTCCCCGGCGGGCGCCTCGATGCGGATGGAGGACGAAACGGCCTCGCCGGCGATGCCGTCCACCACCAGCGTGTGCTCGCCCGCGCCGAGCTTCACCTTCAGCGTGCGCGTCACCTCGGCGCCGGACGGGAACACGGTCACGGCCTCGATCTTCGAAGGCGCTGGGATTTCGGCTGCGAAGGCAATGCCAGGGGCGGCAAGCACGATTGCCGCGACTATTCCAGATTTGCGCATAGTCACCTCTTCATCAAGACGCCGCATGGCGTGGCGCAAGTCCATACCGGAAACTAGGTTATTTGCGTGGCGGATCGAAGGTGGCGGCAAGGCAGCGGGGAACCTGAAAATGCCCGCTTCGGCGGCGCTCCATGGGCGGTCCGCTAACCGGCTGTTAACGCAAACTGTACGCATTTTGCAGGGCTCCGGGGCGCCTTTCGACCTTGAACTAATTTAGCAGATGCGTCTTAAGAAAGCGTCAAGCTCGCCGGATACATATTAAGCTATTGATGCACATGCATAAATTTAATTCAGGTCGCATGGTTCTTCGCGATGGTTTTGGTTAATGCTCAATCTGAGCCTATATTTAACGGTATTTTTAAATCGCAAAAATCGACCAATAAATCGAAAAAATTCGCAGAAATGCGGTGAAAAGTAACATTGTGCCTGCGCGTTTACCATAGAGATATTAACCATATTCTGGCGGTGAGTCCGTTTTACCGTTCCTTAAGCGGACTTCGGCGCCGGAATATGTCAGTTGGACAGATGGGCGGCAGCCGGCCGGTGGCGTGGCTTCTCGATCGATGTCCGGGCTTATCGAGCAAGCACCGTATGCTCGATTAGGATCTTTGTGCCAATCAGCATCAGGCAGAGGCCTCCAAGCGCCTCCGCGGCGCGGCCAAACTTTGCACCCGCGACGCGGCCGATCATGATGCCAATTGTCGCCATCGCCGTTGTCGCAAGCCCGATTGCCATCGCGGCCGCGACGATATTGGCATCGATGAACGCCAGAGTTACTCCGACGGCCATGGAGTCGATGCTGGTTCCAACGGCGGTCATGAACAGAACTGCCCAGGAGCGTCCCGCCTGCCTTGACTCCTCCTCCGGACGCTTCGCACCCTCCCAGACCATTTTTCCACCGATGAAGCCAAGCACGAGGAAGGCGGCCCAATGATCCAGGGCGGTGACATAAGCATGGGCAGTAACTCCCGCCGCCCAGCCGATCACAGGTGCCGTTGCCTCAACCGTACCGAAAAGAAGGCCGATGCGGAGCGCTTCGGTGAAACGGGGGCGGCAGAGTGCGGAACCTTTGCCGAGAGCGGCGGCGAAAGCGTCGGCCGACATGCTGAGGGCGAGAATGGCCAAAGAGAGCAAATCCATGAAAACGAAACCTGCCGGGCAGAGATAGCGCAAACCGGGAACCGGCCGGAACGGCGCCGGATGGAATAGTGCCAGCCGTCAAGGCTATCGACCGCTTCAACCTCATTCCCGCGAAGGCGAGAATCCATGTGTAAAAAATGCACTCTCCAGCGGAGAGATGCGTCCCCGCATGCGCGGGAACGGCGCCGCGGCTGACCGGCTGGCGCTCGCGGTGGCTCCAACCGCCGGAACCAGGTTGAAGCAAGCCACTACCTGCAACCTTCGCGGGGCAGGCGAAATTCAGCGGCAAGATACCTACTATCCGCGCCCGGTGCTGTTGGCGAGCGTGGCTTCGGCGATCCCGTTCATGATGCCGAATTCGTCCAGCGGCCGGCTCCCCAGCAGCTCGCGGGCAACCAGAACGTAATCCTCCCAGCCGGATGGGTACGGCGCATGTTTCAAGGTATAGCCGGTCCAGGCGATCAGTGCGGCCCACCAGTGCCGGCGCTTCTGCAACGGCATGGCTAGCAGTGCTGCTTTGCGTTTCGCCTTGGAAAGCCTGCCTCGCGCCAGGACGGCATCGATTTCGTCGTTTGCCTCGAACCAGCTCGAAACTGTTCCCAGTTTGTCAGCCCATGACGCACTGGTCTTCAGCGCCTTGGCGATGGCCTGCGGCGTGGTGCGCTCCGGTTCGATTCCGGCGCATAGCGACGATAAGAGAGCCTCAACCGGCTGAAACGCGGGATTGACGTTCGTAAGTCCAGCCGCTTCGGCAACATCGAGCAAACCGAATGGCGGCAAGACGCCGGCTTGCGCGTTTACGCCCAGGAAATGGCGTGTGGCGGCGCCGGCGTATTCGAGCGGCACCGGCAATAATTCCATCTGCGTGCCCAAGGCTTCCAGCGTTGCCGATAGTTCAGCCTGTGTGCTACCGCTACCAACCCAGGCGTCCCTGACGCCGATGTCCTGCTTGAACAGCAAGGAGGCAAGCACGCGTTTGCGGCCTTGAGCGACGACCATGAACACGCTTTGGGCGCCGGAACCGTCGTAACCCGAGGCATAGGCTTCCAGGACCTTCGCGGATGGCCAGCTTGCACAGGCTACCTTCTTCTGGCTGGCCTTGATGGCGCGGTCGAGAGCGGGGCGGTCCGCTTCCGGAACCCAGTTGCGCAGGGCGATCATGCGCCGCAGCGTGGCGCCGCTATTGTTGCCCGCGTCTTTTTCCAGAAACTGCGCAACGGTCTGTCTCACCTCGGCCGCATCGTCCAGCAGCCAGCCGAGCGCGGCATCGCGCAGCCCCGGCACGTCCTTTTGAGCCAGCACACTCGTCACAAGCGCCGCCCGCACATCTGCCGGCAGAGCCAGAGTGAACTCGAAAACTTCCGCGTGGATGGCGAACGGATTGCCCTTCATGGCGCCGGCAAGTTTTTTGAGATCCTTCGTCAATTCCTCGATCGTGGGCTCATCGCCGGCGCTTGAGCTTTCGGCCCAATTTCCAAGTAGCTGCTCCGCGAGGGCGCGAAGCTCGCCGCCGATGTCCAGCTTGGCTACCGCGAACTGCTGCAGGACGAAGAAAAACGTCTTGAGATTAACATCTGGCCGCTGTCCGGCTTCGAGAAGATGTTGGCGCAGACGCTCCATCAGAGCGATGGCATCTTTCCGGTTGCTCTCCACTTCGTAGCGCAGTTCTTCAAGCGCTTGTTTCAGGAGGCCGCCAAACGCAAACAGGTCGTCGTCGCTCAGCCGCTTGCGTTTGGCCTTTTTGCCCGCTCCGTTACCCTTGCCTTGCGGTGCTTCATGTTCGTCTTCTGCCCGCAGCAGGGTCTCGATCAGGTTGAAAATGGCGACGGGCAAGTTTTGGACGAGCTGCGCAATGGCATTGGACCAGTCCGCGAACCCTTCATCGGAATTGGTGGAGGCCGCCGCTGGGCGGCGTCGCGAAACACGCTTGGATTCAGACATACCTGGGCCTCCTGCCGTTGCTTCCCGCGCGGCTGCTCCGGCATGCTTCGCGCACGGGCAGGCCGATACATTAGGGACTCGAAGGCGCCCTGATTCGCGGCCCTGCGTCCAGCGCCGCCCGCCTTGCCCCACAGCTTCACGCGTTGCACGATATGAACGCGGCTTGAAGCCGGCTACTGGGCGTCCTCGATTTTCCCACACCGCTTCGTGACGGAAAAAGGGAACAATCGCAGGCCCGATTAGCAAGAAATTTTTGCAACCGCCTTATGGTATGGGCTTCCGCGTTCAGTTGGACATGGGTCTCCGCGCGGACGCAAGGCCACGATTCCAGTCATCGCTTGCGCGGAGGCTTGACGATCGCGGGTTCAGATTTCCGTCCGGGTTGCGCCGATGCTTTTGAGCATTAAGACAAAATCGACCGTAATTCTTATCGCGGCGTTCGCGCTGGTGTTTTGCGTTGGCGTCTACGGCGCCTGGCAGATCGAGATCGTCACCTCACAGGCATTCGATATTCGCGACAACTGGCTGCCCGCCACCAGGGATCTGGGGGAAATAAAGTACATCGTCACCCGCATCCGTTTAAGCACGGCCCGGGAGCTGATGACGGCGGACCCCACTCAAACGGCCGACCTGAAACAGAAAGACGCCGATCTGGACGCCAGCATGGAGGCAACCAGCAAACATTACGAACGGACAATCGCCGGCCCGGCCGAACAAGCACTCTGGGACCGTTTCAAGCATCTTTGGCAGGCCTACCGTTTGGAGCAGGATAGTGTTCTGGCCCAGGCCGCGGTCGGCCGCGAGGGCGCCATCAAGGCGTTCAACACCAATACCGTGCGCCGGTTCGATGCCGCGCTGGCCGCACTCGATGCCGGCATCGCATTCAACGACCGGGGCGCCATGGCCAGCGGCGCCCGCGCCCAGGCGACCTACAAAAAAAGCCTCCTGGTGACCACAGCCGGCATTGTATTCGCGTTGATCTTCATGCTGGGCGCGGGCTTCCTTATTTCGAAAGATGTCGTTCTTCCGCTGATGCGTGTCACCGGCTGCATGAAAAAGGTGGCGGAGGGCGACCTGGAAACCGGCATCCCGTATGTGGACCGGCAGGACGAGATCGGGGCCATGGCCAGCCAACTCCAGGTGTTCAAGAGCAATTTAATTGCCGGGCAGGCGGCCGAAAGGGCCGCGGAGACTAAGAACAAGAAGCTGCTGGAGAGCGAACGGAAATACCGGGAGGTCTTCGACCACGTGTCGGACGCCATCTTTCTCTTCGATCTTTCGGACGATGGCGGATTTGTTCTGTCGGACCTGAATCCGGCGGCGGAAGAAATCGGCGGCGTCGTCAGGGCACATGTCGCGGGACGGCGCTTCGGCGAGGCCGGCATGGAAGACATGGCGAAGCAGATGGAGCCGCCGTTCCGGCGCTGCGCCGAAACGGGCCTCCCGGTAACCTTCGAAAAATTAGTGCAGTTTTCGACCGGCTTCCACCTCCTGAATACGGTACTGCTGCCGGTGCGCCAGGAGCCCAACTCGATCTACCGCCTCATCGCCTTCAGCAGCGACATAACCGAGCGCCGGCGGGCGGAGGAAGAGGTGCTGAAGCTCAACCAGGAACTGGAGCTTCGGGTAGCGCAGCGCACGGCCGCCCTGGAGCAAGTCAACCGGGAGTTGGAGTCGTTCGTGTACTCGATAGCCCATGACCTGCGCGCGCCGCTACGAGCCATCGACGGATTTTCGCGCATCTTGCTGGACGAGCATTCCGGCGAACTGGGCGAGGACGTGGAACGCCAGCTAAACGTCATCCGGCGAAGCGCGCTCCGCGTGGCGAAGCAGATCGACGACCTGCTGGACTTTTCGTTTCTGTCGCGCCGGCAGATGGAAAAGGTGGAGGTGGATGTGGCGGCGCTGGCCCAAACGGTGTTCGATCAATTGCGGGCCACGAAGCCAGAACGCAACATTTGCTTGCGCATGGGGGAATTGCCGCCCGCGGTCTGCGACAGGGACATGATCCGCCAAGTCCTGGCAAGCCTGCTAAGCAACGCCATCAAGTTTACCGGCCTGAGGAGCGAGGCGGCGATCGAAGTCACCGGCGCCGCCGGAAAGGAGGAAAACATTTACTCGGTAAGCGACAATGGCGCCGGCTTCGACATGCGATACGCAGGCAAGCTTTTCGGCATCTTTCAGCGGCTGCACGGGATCGACGAATTCGAAGGCACCGGCATTGGCTTGGCGATCGTAAAGCGCATCGTCGAGCGCCACGGCGGCCGGGTCTGGGCCGAAGGCAAAGTGGACGAAGGCGCAACCATCCATTTCACCATACCGCGCTGAGACCGACGAAAGCCTCTCCGGGACCATCTCCGGCGTCCCGTTCAGCCGCGCGGCGTAGTCCCGCACCTGCTGCGTAATCTCCATCGAGCAGAAATGCGAAACCTTGTGCGCCTCCTTGGCGTCACGTAGCAAAGCATCGCGGTGCCGAACCGGCCGATCATGGCCGCGCCGATGGCGCTGGCGATGCGGTCGTGGCCGGGCGCGATGCCAGTCACGAGCAGCCCCAGCGTATAGAACGGCGCTTCGCCACACAGCGCGTAATTATAATTGTTCTTCATGTGCTAGCGGATTTCGTACGGTTCGTGTATTGTTATGACATGGATACTTCTGCAAATCACCAAATGACGGTCGAACAATTTCTCGTTTGGGCCGAGAGCCAAGATGGCCGGTACGAGCTGGTCAACGGGGAGATTTTCTCCATGGCTGCCGAACGGTCTGCGCACGCCCTCACAAAATTCGCGGTTCAGTCCGCGCTAGCCGAGGGCATCCGCAAGGCCGGATTGCCATGCACCATGTATCCTGACGGCATGACCGTGCGCATCTCGAATCGCACAGCTTTCGAGCCGGATGCGCTGGTCTATTGCGGGCCGAAACTGCCTGGCGGGGCGCTCGAAGTGCTGGCCCCAGTCATCGTGGTGGAGGTTCTGTCGCCCTCCACGCGGCGCATCGATGCGGCAAAGAAGCTGCCGGGCTATTTTAGTTTGCCAAGTGTGCACCACTATTTGATCGTGGACCCGGATGAGCCGCCGCACATCCACCACCGGCGGCAAGCTGACGGTACGATTTTGACGCGAATCTTCAATGACGGCGTTCTGCGCCTCGACCCGCCTGGGTTCGAGATCGCGGTTGGCGGCTTCGTTGTTTGAGCAGAAATGCGCGACCTTGTGCGCCTCCTAGGGCAGGGTCTCGTCGTGGATGGCGCGGCTGCCTTCGGGGTCGGGGCCGAGAATGAACTGGTCCTCCCAGCAAAACTCGAAGCGCGCGCGGCTGATCGCGTTGTCGCGGAGCTGCGCCGCCGGATGGCCCTTGGCGAGGCCGGCCGCGTGCGCCGCAAGCTTGTAGGCGATCACGCCGGCTCGCCGCAGAGCGAGGCGAGTCACTTTGCATGGCACCGGAAGCTTTTTCGCTTGTGCGGTTGAACACAGCGGTGAAATGCACTAACTTCGATAAATGCAGACAATCACTGTTGAGCAAGCGGAAAAGAACCTGGCAGTACTCCTCGAACGGGCGCGCGCGGGCGAGGAGATTGTTATTTCCGACGGCCGGCAGCCCGGCCTGCGGCTTGAGCCGGTGAGCCAGCCGTCGCGCCGGGGATTTGGCGCGCTGCAAGGCAAGATCAAGGTTGCGGATGAGGATTTGTTCGGGCCGCTGCCCGAAGACGAATTGAAACGCTGGCACGGCGAAGGCGCGTGAAGCTTCTTCTCGATACACATGTCCTTGTTTGGTGGTTTGCCGGAGATCCACGGCTACCAGTTGCCACGCGGCAGCTTATCGATGAACCCGAGATAGAACCTTATGTGAGCGCTGCCACTGCGTGGGAGCTGGCGACGAAATACCGGCTTGGAAAGTTGCAAGAGGCGGCGCCGCTGGTGGAGGGCTTTTTCGATCTGCTCGATAGGTACGGCTTCAAGCACCTATCCGTGACTACGGCGCATGGCCACCGCGCCGGCCTCCTGCCGGGCGATCACAAAGATCCATTCGACCGGATGCTTGCCGCGCAGGCCCTGATCGAGGACATGAAGCTCGTCACCGCCGATCCGCTGCTTGCGGCATTCGGTGCGAGAGTGGTTTGGTGACAGCGGCGGTTTGAGTTCCGCTGGGAGGACCAGTTCAACCTCACCTCAGCGGAGCTATGCCGCCGGCTGGCTTTTGGCAAGGTCCGCTGCGGGCGCTGCGCTTCTCAAGCACCATAGGACCGTAATTATTCCGTTTGGCAGTCAACCATCCATCGACCGGCGATTCGAGGATAAGCTCGATGCGCGACGGTCACATGCAGCGGGGCAGATTTGTCATTGCTCCACGTAAACTTCAGCCCCCATCTCCTTGAACTTCTCGCTCATCTCCGCCATGCCGGCCTGCGCGGCCATCTCCGGCGTCTCGTTCAGCTTCGCGGCGTAATCCCGCACCTG
>PMBZ01000090.1 GCA_003153975.1 Hyphomicrobiales bacterium | reverse complement strand
ATGCGCCGCGAGCCGCAACTGACAGAGAGCCAGCGCGAGAACCTCGACATCATCAACCGCAGCGGCGAGCATTTGCTGACCCTGATCAACGACGTGCTGGAGATCGCCAAGATCGAAGCCGGACGCACGCAATTGGCGATCGCGCCGTTCGATCTCGGCGCCATGGTGCGCGATGTCGCGGACATGATGCGGCTGCGCGCCCAGGAGAAGGGCTTGCGGTTGGTGCTCGACCAGTCGTCCGAATTTCCGCGCTTCATCAAGGGCGATGAGGCGCGCCTGCGCCAGGTGTTGATCAACCTGACCGGCAACGCGGTGAAATTCACGCAGCATGGTGGCGTGACCATCCGCCTGGGCGTGAAGCATAACGCCCATGATCGCCTGCTGATAGAGGTCGAGGATACCGGCCCCGGCATCGCGCCGGAAAACCGGGAGCGAGTGTTCCAGCCCTTCGTACAACTGGGAGAAGCAAGCATACAAAAGGGCACAGGTCTGGGGCTGACCATCTCGCGCCAGTATGTGCAACTGATGGGCGGTGCCATGGGCGTCGAAAGTACGGTGGGCAAGGGCTCCATCTTCCGCGTCGAGTTGCCGGCGGAACTGGCGGAGGAGGCCGGCGCCCCGGCAGGCGAGGAGCAGGCTGGAGAGGTGATCGGCCTCGCGCCCGGCCAGCCAGCCTACCGCATCCTCATCGCCGAGGATCAGCCTGAAAACCAGATGCTGCTCGTTAAGCTGATGACCAGCATCGGCCTGGATGTCAAATTGGCCGAAAATGGCGCGGAATGCGTGAGGCTGTTCCACGAGTGGCGCCCGCACCTCATCTGGATGGACCGGCGCATGCCAGTGATGGACGGCGTGGAAGCCACGCGGCGTATTCGTGCGCTGCCTGACGGTCGGGACGTGAAGATCGTCGCAGTGACCGCCTCGGTGTTCAAGGAGCAGCGGCAGGAATTACTAGATGCCGGAATGAACGATTTCGTGCGTAAACCATACCGCTTTCACGAAATCTACGGCTGCATGGCAAAGCAGCTGGGCGCGAAATACATTTACAGTGACAGCGTCCCTATGACCGGGGAAGCGCTCCCCATCGCCGTCACGGGCGCAATGCTAGCCACGCTGCCGGATGCCGAGCGCAAGGAACTTAAGGATGCCGTGGAAAGCTTGGACGGCGTACGCATAAGCGCGGCGATCCAGCGGATCGGCGAAGCCGATGCGGAATTGGGCCGGACGCTGTCCCGTCTGGCGGAAAATTTCGACTATCCGGCCATCCTCAGCGCGCTGACGGCGGAAACGCAGCTCCGCGAAGCCGCTGGCGGCAGCGGAGCATAAGATGCGGTGTTCCGCAATCGGGGGAAGCCGGCACCGCGAGCGCCTTTGGGCCATTCTATTGGCTGGTTCTTCGCCCGCTAGCCCTTGGCTGATCCCTCCTTCAGGATACCCATCGGCGTGATCGCGGCCGCGCTCTTGGCGTGGCTTCTTTCTCAGGACACTCCTTTCACAATCGATGTGATCGACGGCGATATCGTGCGCTGGATGGGCGAGCGTGTGCGGCTACTCGGCTTCGCTGTGCCGTCCTGTGCTGCTTCGGCCTTGACGGCCGTTATGGCGGCCGCGAGCGGATGCATTCGAGGCTGCCGTCCGCAGGCACAAGCTGTCCGCCCTTGAGCACCAGCCGGATGGACTCCGCCTGCTCAAGCATCAGCACCGAAAGATTGGCGATAGTCCGCTTGCGGATGCGCTTGCCCTCCCGGATGCTCTCACGCAGCAGGATGGCGGGTTTGGAGCCTCGATTGGGCACAAAGTCGATGTACACAACGCTATGGCCTAAGTCATGCTGTCGCAATTACATGGGTACACCTGAGCGGCACAATCCGCAGCCGCCAAGCTTACGTAATTGAAGCGCGGGGGCTATTGGCTATCCCCCGGCGCGGAAATGCCAGAAACTTCGGATTAGACTTCGAGGCGGCGCATTTCGCCTATACCCTTCAGGAACGCCAGCACGACGGCCTCCGCCGGGTGCCAGGCTTGAGCCTGCGCGAGTACCTCGTCCTTGGTATTTGGCTTGAAAACGCTGGCGCCGAAATAGCGGCGCGCACCATTCCTTCCGCTCGATAACGCGAAATTCCACCCGCGGCCGCTGGGCAGATCGACAGCCTCGTCGAGGTCGCTCAGGAAAAGGCGCCGGTCCTTATGGGTTAAAACCCCGGCAACCTGCGCGATCTTGCGTTCAAGCGTTTCGGATGGCTGATGGCCGCCTTCGATCTCGGAAACAAGGGTTTCTATCTCAACACTCATGTTCAACTCCCCGCAACATCACATACGGCCAGACAAACTGCGCCGCTGTTCATGGGAAATAAAGCACCAAGGACTGGCCTGGGGCTTGCGCCGCCGCAGGCGAGATGTGTAACTATAAATTGTAGGATTTCGCCCGGAACGCCGCGCACGGGAAAACCGCCGCCGTGGCGGCGGCGGTTCAAGCTGTAGGCGGCAATGCCGTGTCAGGCCAGCGTAACGGGCCTATCCGGGAAGCAAAGCTGATCGCGGTCGCGCCAAGTGGGCCGGACGTAGTTGATCTCCATCAGCCGGCGCACACCGGCGATCGGCCGCTTGTCGAAGCCGTGCCAGCTATGCGGGCCGGGTGTGAAGATCACGGCGGAGTTGAAATCGGCGGAAGAGCGGCCACACCACTTCTTGTCATGGTCGTAGATATCGGTGCCCCAGTTCTTCGCTTCCGGGCCGGTGCAAAGATAAATGACCATGGAGCAGAGTTTTTCGTGAATGTCCCGGTGCGGCTCAAGCCACGCGCCGTCGGTGTCCTGGATATATTCGATGCGCAGGTAGCCGCCATCGATCTCGGGGATGGCGAGCGTTTCGGAGAACAGGCGTGCCACCTCGGGCCGCTGGAAGGCTTCCGCGAACGCCTTCACGGCGGGGAAATCCTCTTGAAGCTGCGGTGCGAAGAATGAACGCTTCGAATTGTTGTTGTCGAGGTCGCGCACGCCGCCGCATTCGTCGATGAGCGGCGGCTTGATCGGTAGAACGAGCACGCCCACGCAGAGATCCTCGGGCAAGGTGTTCTTCAGGACCCAGCGCCGGTAATACTCCTCCTTGACGGTGCAGCCCCTAAGCGCCTTGCAGAAATGTTCCGCAATCGCGGCGGGCTCGGGAACTCTTGGGAAACTCATGGTGACGCCCTCGACTTGTCTATGCCCGGCAATGCTTGGTGTGTGCCGTGACGGAGTGCCTTGAACTAAGGGATTCCCCCCTTACCCTG
Source organism: Hyphomicrobiales bacterium (assembly GCA_003153975.1). Classification (GTDB taxonomy): domain Bacteria; phylum Pseudomonadota; class Alphaproteobacteria; order Rhizobiales; family Rhodomicrobiaceae; genus Rhodomicrobium. The sequence goes on along the minus strand of PMBZ01000090.1, from coordinate 4,310 downwards.
TTCCTCTCCCCATGGGAGAGGGACCGCCTGAATGGGACTTGGAGCGTGCAACACCGTCCCCTCNNGGGAGAGGGACAGGGTGAGGGGTGGAACCTTCGTATGGCGCGCGCGATGCTTACTCCTGTTCCTGCTTCTGCTTGCCTTCGAAAGCGGCGGCCGGGTTGGCGCGCGGCACCAAGCCAATGATCTTGCGCAAAGCCGGGATGGATTTCGCGTAGGCGCTGAGGCGGTGGCGCAGATACTCGCTCCGCACATAGGCTTCGGAATCGCAGTAGCAGAGCTGCAGGCTCATGCGCTGGCCCTTTTGCGGCAGGAAGCCGTGCCAGGATTTGTCGCTGACGCGGAACATCAGCATCTTGCCGAACTCCGGCGGATACTCGAAGGAATAGTCGTCGCGGTCCGGGCTGTTCAGGATACGCAGCTTGCCGCGCTCGTAGGGCCATTCGCGCGAGAAGCCCAGAAGCACGGTGATGATCTTGTGCTTGGAATCGGGATGTGCGTAGCCCTCGTTGTAGGCGCCGCTGGTCTGGCCCATCATCACGATCACGGGCGGGTTCTTCGAGAGGTCGATATCGAACTTCTCTTCGACGATGTGGCGGAAGCGGTCGCTCAACAGATCCTGGATGACGGCCTCGAATTTCGGCCCGCGCCTGAGCGCCGGCAAGCCGTAGCTTCCCCGGTGCGGGATCACGGGCGCATCGATGAGAACCTCTTCCTTGTAGCGCTCCTCGATGGCGTTCGGGATGTACGTGAAATCGTAAGGCTCGTGCTTCAGGGCCGAGGCCCTGATGGCCTCTTCGTTCAGGTAGTTGAAAGCCTTGGCTTCTTTTCCTGTTTGCGTCCCCGCAGTAGTGCTAGCACTCATGGGACCTCCTCCTCGCTCTAAAATGACGGCAGCGTGGGATCGCTGTTGGGTGCTGCTGCGATGCCCTCAAGTTCCACGAGCCATTCCGGCCTGCACACGCGTCCCTGCACCACGATACACGGTAAATCCGGGAAATTATCGCGCAGATAACCGCTCACGCATTGATAATCCGCAGGATCGCGCAAATAAGCGATCATGTACATCATGTCGTCCATGGACGCGCCGCCGGACTTCAACAGCGCGTCGACATTTTCCACCGCGCGCTCGGTCTGCTTAAGCACGTCGCCCAGGTGCAGAACGTTGCCGCGATTGTCGATGCTGGCCGTCCCGGAAATATAATAGTGCATCCGGTCGGCAAAGGCGACGCGCGTGCCGCGCTCGAAGGTAACCCCGTAGTCCTTGGTCAGGCACAGGCGGTCGAAATCGTTCAGGTAGAAGATCTGCTTGTCTTGAAGGTCGAGCAGCGAGAGCGCGTCCATGCACACCGTGTCGAAGCGGTCCGCGCTGGTCCCCTCGATGCCGGTGCTGGCGATGTAATGCGTTTTCTGGGTCAGGCCGTTCGCGTCGAACAGCTCGCGGCGGCTGTCGACCATGTCCTGATAGAAAATGTCCACATCCTTGATGAACAGCCAGGTGCGCACGCAATGGTCCGCGAGATTGGCGCCTTGGGCTTCCAGCACCTGCATCAACTCGTCGAAGACTGCCCGCGTCTCGGCGGCGGGCGCGGGCATCGGCGGCTTGCCGTCCACCCAGGGACCGGCGCTCCACAGATGCCGCATGCCGTTCTTCCTGAGCAGCATGTGGCGCGGGCCGATGAATTCCTTCTCGAAGGGGTCGGGGCTCTCGATGTGGTAGGCGAACAGCGCGATTTTCGAGCCGGATAGCGGAAGCTGCTGGATGATCGAGGTTGCCACGGGGTTTTCCGCGATTTCCTCGACGAACGGGCTCTCCCACACAGCGTCGGCCTGGTTGAGGATGTCGCTCAAGAAAATCCGCCTGAAAATGGCGGTCTCGGGTGTGAGGCCCCGGTCCTTCAGGGCCGCCGTATAGCGTTCCTGCAAGGCCTTGATCTGCTCGGCGAAACCGCAACCTTGCGGCGCGTCGATCATAAAGAAATGCTCGGTGCAGCCATTGGCACCTTTGAAACTGCGCGCCACGGCACCTTCGCCGCGCCCGGACGAGACATGGCTACGGGGACGCACGACGACTTTGGATGCGGATACGGCGCCCTCAAAGGCGCGGAGCTTTCGTTCGGACATTAAATACCTTTCCGCCGCCGCTCCTTAAACGGAGAAGCGGCGTGCCGCATCGAGCCATCTTGGTCTCTTAGGCGTTCCTGGCTGCCATCCCTTGACGGCGGTCAAACTTTCTCCCTATCGTCCTTGCCTGTGACCGATCGGGCACAAACACAGTTCGGCCTGCTTCGTGGAGAAATTATGGTAACGGCAAAGATCGGGATAGTGACCGTCTCGGACCGCGCGAGCCGCGGCATTTATGAAGACAAGGGCGGCCCGGCCATCGCCGAGTACCTCGCCGAGATCCTTACCTCGCCCTGGGAAGCGGTGGCGCGCGTCATCCCGGACGAGCGGAGCGTGATAGAGGAAACGCTGGCGGCGCTTGCCGATACGGAGAATTGCGGGCTGATCCTGACGACCGGCGGAACGGGGCCGGCGGCGCGCGACGTGACGCCGGAAGCGACCGAGGCCGTGTGCGCCAAGATGATGCCGGGCTTCGGCGAGCTGATGCGCAAGAAGAGCCTGGAGGAGGTGCCGACCGCGATCCTGTCGCGGCAAACCGCCGGCATTCGCGGCTCGTCGCTGATCGTCAACCTGCCGGGCAAGCCCTCTGCGATCAGAACGTGCATGAGCGCGGTTTTCCCCGCAATCCCCTACTGCCTCGACCTCATCGGCGCCGCGCGGCTGGAAACGAACCCGGAGAAATGCGTGGCCTTCCGGCCGAAGGGGTAATCAATCGGCTTGGTTGCTGCCCCGGCATCATCGCGAGGCGCTTTCGCGCCGTGGCGATCTGAGCAGGCATTCGCAGCTTGACCAGCGGATGGACGGCGGGATTGAGGCGCTTCATTTCCGGGTGAGGCCGATAAGAGACGTCGGGCTGATTTCCAAAAGTGTCTGCATTTGAGGGTTGAACTGCGGATTGCTCGCCGCTTGCCGAACATTCAAAGCAGTCTGGGCCAAACTTCGACGGCCCGGTTCAGTATCACTCCTAATCGGGAAGAGGCTCAATGGAAGTTGATCCATCATGATACTTCAATAGAATAGCCCTACCATTTTCCGTGAATGATACCGAAACGGGGCCACTTTCTTCGCACATTTCATTCCGTGACCATTCATAAGTATTGAAAATCTTTCTGGTGGCTGTGTCCTCGACGTAGTATGTACATGCCTCAGCCCAAGTAGTGTAGATTGTGACATCGTGGTGATACACAACCGTAATTCTCCATCGGCCATTCTGAGCAATAGTAGCCATTCCAAACCTCAAAGAATTGCGACTAACGTAAAGCTAAGGAGCGATGTTAGGAGCGTACCCGTTGAGCGGCATGTTACCAGCCCTCACTTTCGTTGTGCACGAAGTTCGACCACAGCTTTAATTGCGATGATGTTACATGGAAAGGGCTGAAAAGGTAAGCGCAAATAGCTGAGCGCCTCCAGAGCGGTTCCGATGTTGCTAACGCTGAAAAAATTCCTGAACAACGCAGCTAGCCCGCTACTCTCACAATCACTGTAAGACACTGCGACTGAAGTCCGGTTTTAGGGGAACGAGCCGCCTATATTTTCTCAAACTGAGGATTTCAGCTTTCGACCCACAGGACGCATGCGTGTTTGCTGGCCGGGATCACAAGCCACAGAGGCATTCGCAGGCGAACCCAAGGATGTTTGCTTAGAAGCTACTCGCTCCACGCCCACGTTCGCGGCTCCGGATCGCTCTTCGCGGAGTTTACCCCCGCCTCCGGGCCTGGGCTCGCGATGACCGCCGCGGTGAAGCGATCAGCCGCATTTGGGGTGACAAGCCTTGTAGCCCCTAAGCGCCCATCCGGCGGCGGGTGCCATTACGGTACACCGTGCATTATAAGGAGGATCTTAATGCGGTCTTCCTCACCGACTCGGATCGGCGTTCCAACTGGCCGTACAGCCTATCAGCGCCTGCCGGATCGCGGATGCGAGCAGCGCTATCGATCCTTGGGCGGTGAGGCGCTTGTCGAACGGGGGCCTGAAGATGCTTGATCTTACCATTAGTTACGACCGTGCTTGGGATAAGTCCCTAGAGCCAATCGGCGAAGGCGGTTGGGAAAAAGAGCCTTTCGCAGCATGGTGGAAACGCAATCAAAAAAAGCTTTCCAACCTCGATTCGCGCATCGTCGAACAATTGATTTATCGGCACTGGGCTCAATCCTATTCTTACTATACCCTGACTCATTGAAAACCCG
>PMBZ01000155.1 GCA_003153975.1 Hyphomicrobiales bacterium | reverse complement strand
AATAGTAGCTAGTTAGTCTTCCGGCACCTGCCAGTTTCGTCGTTTACCGTTCAGGATATGAAAAGGGAATAGAAATGAGCCATGTCTCAGACCGGACCGGGAGAAAAACTGCCCAAGGAGACAGGTCCACAATTGGCCCCTACGCGAAACGAACGGAACGTAAACCAGCGAAAAGCGCCGTCCGCTGCGAATAACAGGGGCAAGGGTCAGGGCGAGCGCTTGCCTATAAGGCGCGACTGCCGCGCGTGCACGGGGCGTCATGCCCGCACATCCATGTCCGCCCAAATGCCCGTGCTCACAAATGTTCGCTATGGGTCTCCGCCTTCGCAGGAACGACGCTGCCGGCCCGCTTCCGGAACCTGGAACCCTTTGCCAGCACAGCAAAGGAGGCCAAGTGCCCGGCCCTTTGCCCCCGTTACCGCAGTGGTGCGTGGGGTAACGGTCTTAGGGCACTTCCCGCGAAGGGTCTGCCCCTACGCGACGATGCCCAATGGCGAGGGCGCCTTATACCCCGGAAACACGCCGGCCCCGAGCGGCTCGCCGCCATGGAACGTGAGCAGCTCGGTCAGCACCTGCCGGTAGTCGGTCTTGACCGCGAGGTCGACCCGCTCATCGAGCGCGGCCTCCTCAAGACCCGGCCACGGACCATGGATGCGCCCGCCGCTGACGCCAGCACCCATCGCGATCATGACGCCGCCGCGCCCGTGATCGGTGCCGCCGCTCTTGTTGGCGCGAAGCCTCCGGCCGAACTCGCTGAAGGCAACAACGGTCACGCGGGGCTGATAGGCGGCGATGTCGTTCCAGAACGCGCCCAACGCGCTTGAAAGCCGCTGCACGTTGTTCTGAAAACGTCCCTGCTGCCCCTTCGTGCGTATCCCAGCCCGCGGCATCCACGCTCGCCACGGAAAGCCCCACGCCGGCCTTGATCAGCCGCGCCACCGTGCGCAAGCCCCGGCCCACGTCGCCAGCCTTGTCGTAGGCCTCCTTTTGATCGAGGTAAGGCGCGAATTTCCCATCCGTCCCGCGCGGCAGTTTGGCCGCGATCAGCTTGGCCGCCTCCAGCGCGCGAAGTCCTGCCGCCCCGGCAGCCCCCGGCGCCTGCCTGTAAAGCCCCTCGATAGCGGCGGCTGCCTTGCCGTCCCAGGGCAGCGGCAGGCCGTTGGCGAGGTCCGGCACGGAGAAGCCGCTGGCGAACCCCCGGAACTCGCCCGCGAGCGCGCCCGAGGCCGAGACTGCAGGCAGGTCCGCGCCGGCGAATTTGGGCTGCGCGAGATAGCGGCCGAGCCAGCCGCCCGCGATGCCGGCCACCGCCGCACTGCCCGCCGCTCCGCGATCCATGATGTCGTTCGCAACGAAATGGCTGCGGTTCGGCTCGGGAATGCCCGCCGCATGCACGAAGGCGAGCGTCCCCGACTTATAAAGCCTGGCAAGCTCGGGGGCCGCCGGATGCAGCCGCCAGTCGATACCGGGTGTCGCGGGCATGGCCAGGCTGAGGCCGGCCTTGCCGCCGCTTTCCGCCACGCGCAGCTCGGCCGGGCGCGAGGTTATCAAATGCGGGTCGTTGGCGGGGCAGACGAGGTTGAGCCCGTCGCAGGCCCCGCGCATGTGCAGCACCACGAGGATGCGGTCTTGCGCACCAGCCGGCGCTGCAAAGGCGAGCTGGCGCAAAGGCCCGCCGCCCAGCGCCAGATAGGCTCCGCCCGTGAATGCGGCTTCGAAGAAATTACGGCGGCTCAGTCGCATGGCGGCCTCACGTGATTTGGAATTGGGGCGCGGCGGCGCAAAGACCCGCGATTTGCGCCGCCCGTTTCTCATCCGTCAGTGGCTGGGCGGGGTCCATGCCGAGTGCGGCGAGGAATGGCGCGGCGGCGGCGCCTTGCCCAGCGAAACGGCGCAGCCAGCGCTCGACCGCATCGCCGGCACGCTGCGGCCCGCCCTCCACGGCAACCAGTGCCTTGGGCTGGCCGGTGTTCCACGCATTCGCCGCCAGCCGCGCCAGCAAGACCCAGCGCTCACGCAAATATTCCGGCGTGAGATAATAGTCCGCGCCCGTGGGGCGGCCGTCCGGCGTGGGCCAGCCGAACAGCTTCTGCCCGCACTGCGCGAGCTGGTTCATCAGCGGCATGGTTGGCGCGAGGTCGATGCCGGTCACGCGCGCGAAGCTCGCCACGAGCGCCAGCGGCGTTCTGGGCTTGGCTCCGCGCGAAGCCGCGAATTCCTTCGAAAGCACGATGTGTTTGACCACCGCTGCGATCTGATCGGGCTTCTTCGCGTTCTCCGTCCACACCTTGGCCGCGTTCTCCACCAGGCTTTGCGGCGGACGATCGCTCACGAAAGCGCGGCAGAGCTTAAGGCAGACGAAGCGCGCCGTGGCCGGATGGAACGCCGCCAGATCCAGCACCTTGCGGCCGTCGGCCATGGGCGGCGCATAGGACGGAAGCTCGGTTGCCAGCACGCGCTTTTGATAGCCGTCATGCCAGCCCTCGATATAGGTGAACCGGCCCGTGCGCGGCAGCTCGGTGGCCGCGTCGATCCTCTGCCCGCTCTCGACGGTCCAGCCGGTGAAGGCGCGTGCCGCCTCGTAGACATCCTCGTCGATGTAGCCCGCTGGGCTCCCCTCCGCTGCCCCCGGCACATCGCGCCAACGGTCGTAGCGGTCGTTGAGGTAGGCGTCGCGGCCGAGCGTATGCAGTTCCAGAAGCTCGCGGCCGTAATTCTCGTTGTCTCCGCCCGCGCGCGAATTCGCATTCGACAGGTAGAGGAGCATGGCCGGGCTCGCCGCCGTGGCTTCGAGCAGCTCGCGGAAATTGCCGAGCGCATGCGGCCGGATGGCGTCGCGGTCGTAGGACGGCAGGGCGCAGACGACGCGGCGGTCGTCGCTGCCGAGCACGTTGAAGTGATCGTGCCAGAAGGCAACCACGCGCTCGTAAACCTGCGCGCGGGCGTGTACCGCCCGGATGACCGTGGCGGCGGCCACCTCGTGATAGGGGCGTTGATATTCCTCGTTAGGGCGCACCGTCTTGGGGTCGAGCAGCGCCCAGGCGGCATCGATTGGGGCGCTGACATAGCCCAGCGGCCGCATCTCGTCCATGGCCGGCCAATTGCGCGTTTCGCCGTTGGGCGCTGGCGAGCCGTTCCCCGCCGCATATTTGATCTGGAGCTGGAAAGAGCGCAGGCGCGGCTCAAGATCGGGGCTGCCCGCGTTCTTGCCATCGAGCTGGCCGCCGAGCCAAGCTTCGAGGCCTGAGCGTTCCACCTCTGCCGCGTCCTCGGAATGAGCCGCGTAGCATAGACGCGACAAGGGAAAGTCTAAGACATCCATCGGGCACCGATCTCCGCGCATACCGCATAACAGAGCTATATCTGTCCGGAGCCTACTTTATGGCGCCTTAAGGCGCGATTGCCGGCAATTGCGGCAATCGGCCTTGCGGCCGGAAGATTGTTACAAGTTTGCCAGAACCGGACTGCATTTTTTTGCGTGACGAACTTGCCGGTCTCTATTCGAACCTGGCGCGTCCAATAATCGACCTAGTCATGCAAGCGGAGCTTAGCTCGCGGGAGGGCGGGCGCGAAGGCTGCCTGAACGGAGCCCCAAGGCCGGAAACAAGAACATGCTGGAGAAGAAGTATGAAATATGTCGTGGCGATATTCACAGTAATCGCATTCACCCTGGCGGCGGTGGACGTGTCTCACGCGTTCAAACCTGGCGGTGCAAAGAAGTGCTTCAAGGAAGAGACTAAGTGTTATCGGGCTCCCTGCACTCCGCTTCCTGGGTCCACGCATTGTTACTCGCGGAGGGTGTGTAATAAAGTGAAGGTTCCAGTCAATTGTGCCGATTTATGATCCGCCCGCGTCAACGCTTCCGCTTGCGGCAATTCTGCCGAATAACGCGAGCCCCAGGCCGAAGGCCCCCAAATGAGGCCAGGAACCCAAAGGCAGGCACGCGGGGGTACGCCGCGCCACCGCGGACCTATCCTCCAAGCAAGGCTCGGATCGTGTGCCAGTCCGGAAGGGAATTGCCGGGATCGTCCGTAGGAACCTACGGCGGCCGGACCTAATCGCCGGGAGCTTGGCCGTCGGACTGGAATCCCTGGAACGCCCATCGCGTGGCCATTCCAAAGAGCAGCAGGGCGATGGGAGGAGCCAGCAGCACGACCGGCGCCACCAGACCGAGGCTCGACTCGCCACGGATAACCTCGATGGCGAAATAGATGACCCATCCCATGATCCATGCGGCGGAGGCCAGCAACCAGAGGCGGAACATGCCACGGCGCCAGTTTATGGGCGCCGTTTTGCCTTTTTGAGCGATGAACGGACGGTTCTGCATGGAGCGGTTCCTTACTCTATGTCCTTTAGCTGTTCCCAATCCGGTGTTGAAGACGATCGCGGCGGCGCGGATGCAGGCTATTATCCGAAGGGTCCGGACACGAACTTGTACAAAAGCGCCTGGAAACGCAAGGGGCGCCAAGCGATTCGCCGCCGCGTGCCTGGATCTCGCCGGCTGGAGCCCCGGAAACGGTCAATATTGTGCGACCGCCGGACCGAAGGAGGACGGGGCAGGCTCGATAACCTGATTGCCGTACTTCTGGACCTCCATGATCGCGAAGCCGCGTTCGGAGGTGCCCTCGGGCCGGAGCCGGAAAAGCCCATCCACCCCTTGGAATCCACTCGCCCTCGTCAACTCCGATGCGACGAAACGTTGCCCAGGCGGATTATTCGAAAGCGAGATCGCAAGGCTCACCGCGTCGTAGGCGAGGCTTGCCAGGCGCGGCGGCGCATCGCCATAGGTTTCGACATAGCGGCGCGTGAAGCCTTGCCAGCCCTTGGGATCGGGGGCAGCGAACCAGCCGCCGAGCAAGGCCGACTCCTTGCCGACGCCGCTATAGTCCCAGCCCGAAAGCCCCATGAGCTTCACGTCCTTGGTGTTCATCTCATAATAGGGGAAGAGCGGGGCGAGCGAAGGCAGCGTGTCGCCACCCGCCGGAATGAAAATAGCGTCGATCTGCGGCGGCGGCGCCGGCCCGTCTTTCGAGTCCTTCTTGGCGAGCACCGACATTTCCTTGACCGGCGGAAGCATGCCGTTCGCATCCGGCGGGAAGGTCTTGGTCATCACGACCTGACCGTGGTTCTCTTGAACCGCGCGCTGGAAAACTTGCTCCACGATGCGGCCATACTCGTTTTGCGGAAAGAGAGCGGCAAACCGCGTTTTTCCCTTGGAGGCCGCGTAGGCGATCATGCGCGGCACATCGGCGCCCGCGACAAAGCTCAAAAGATAAATGCCGTTGCCCGCGACGTTTCTGTCGCTCGAAAAGGCGAGCACCGGAATGTGAGCGCCTTGAGCGATGGGAGCGACGGCGGAAACCTCGTTGGCGAACAGCGGCCCGATTATGAGTTCGGCCCCTTCCTTCACCGCCTCCTCGGCGGCCTGCCTCGCACCTTGCTGATTGCCGTGCGTGTCCTTCGGGATAAGCTGCACGTTCGGCTTGTCGAAATCGAATAGCGCAAGCTCGCCCGCCTGCTTCATCGCCTTCGCCACCGGCTGGGCGCCGGCATTGCCCGTAAGCGGCAGCAGCAATGCGACCTTTACCGTCTGGCCCGCGGGCGCTCCCTGCTGTGCCGGCCCGGCAACGTTACTGCCCGAGCCTCCCAGCCCGCCAATCGAGCACGCGGCTAGCCCCAGGCAAGCCAGTACGGCCGCAAGGCCGAAAACGGCGCGGGTATGCGCGCAAGCATGTTGAAACGGTGTCTTCATTGACTGAGTATCGGTTTCATGTTGACTAGCGCCGGCCGCACCGCAACCGGTCCCCGCTGTCTGCGGCGCGCGCATCTTGCAAGCGCCGCCGCCAGCAAGCAACCTCTTTCGCAATCATGGCTGATTGGTGATGTCCGGACAGCGTTTCTCGAAAAATTCAAAACCGGCCGCGGCGGTGGCATCCGAAGGCCCGGCACCGAATCATGCCTTGAAACCGGAGCTTGCCCTGGGGCTGGAGCGCCAGCTCGACAAGCTTCTCGCGGCACCGCTTGCGCCCGGACTCTATATCGTCTCGACGCCCATCGGAAACCTCGCCGACATATCCATCCGGGCGCTTTGCGTGCTGGCATCCGCGGATGCGGTGTTCTGCGAGGATACAAGGCACAGCCGCAAGCTGCTTGCCGCCTATGGCATGGGACGCAGGCTTGAGGCCTATCACGATTTCAGCGGAGACAAGGACCGCGCCCGGATTTTGGCCGCGCTCACGCATGGCAGAAGCGTGGCGCTCATCTCCGATGCCGGCACGCCCCTCATCGCCGACCCCGGCTTCAAGCTCGTGCGCGCGGCGATCGAGGAAGGCATCGGCGTCTTTGCAATCCCCGGCCCATCGGCCCTTCTCGCGGCGCTTGTGACAGCGGGCTTGCCCACGGACAGGTTCCACTTCGGCGGGTTCCTGCCGCCCAAGCAGGCAGCCAGACGTCATGAGCTGGAAGCCGCGCGGGCCATTCCGGGAACGCTTGTCTTTTACGAAAGCGGCGCACGCATCGAGGAGACCGCCGAAGCGCTGGCGGAGATATTCCCTGACCGTCCGGTGGCAATCGCGCGCGAACTGACCAAGCTCTTCGAGACGGCGTTGAGGGGAAGCCCCAGTGCGATCCTTGAGGAAATCCGCGCCAGCAAGCCCGCTGGAGAATTTGTGATCCTCATCGGCCCCGGAGAGCAGAAGCCGCCTGAACGGGAGGATATCGAAAACGCCTTGCGGAGCGCCATGCGGCGCGTGAGCCTGAAGGAGGCTGTTGAAGAAGTGGCCAAGGGGCTTGGAGTTGGCCGGAAGCAGGTTTACAACTTGGCATTGCAGGCAAGGAGTAAAGGCAATGATCGCGCGCGATAGCCAAGGTTTCCAGGCTCCAACCGCCCACGCTACCGGCATGGCGGCGGAGGGGCGCGCGAGGGGGCTCCTCGAAAGCAAGAACTACCATATTCTGGCTCATCGCTATAAAACCAAGGGCGGCGAGATCGACCTTGTCGCCAAGCGTGGCGATCACCTGGCCTTCGTCGAGGTGAAGCGCCGGAAAACCCAGGAAGAGGCCGCCTACGCAATCCAGCCGCGCCAGCAAGCCCGTATCGCTATCGCCGCGGAAATCTTTTTGGGCGAGCATTTGGAACTTGCACACTGTTCCGCGAGCTTCGACGTGATCCTCGTCAGCCCAAGGCAGGGTTGCGCCCACATCGAGCAAGCGTTTCTTGCGTAATTCAGCCGGTGCCCTAAATTCCCTCCGGCAAGACCGGGAGGCAAGCGCATGCGGCTGAAGACTGGGGTCCAGATGGACCCGATCGAGCGGATCAATATCAGCGGGGATTCGACCTTCGCGCTTATGCTGGAAGCGCAGACGCGCGGGCATGGCATATTCTATTACACGCCCGATAAGCTGTTCATGCGCGACGGCCGCGTCTTTGCCGAGGGGCATGAGCTTCGGGTCGACGACGTGCATGGCGCGCATTTCGAGCTGGGAGCGGCGCAAACGCTCGCGTTGGAGGAGCTGGATGTGGTCCACCTCCGCCAGGATCCGCCCTTCGATATGGCATACATCACCACCACCCACATTCTGGACCATATCCATCCGAAGACGCTGGTGGTGAACGACCCGGCGAGCGTCCGCAACGCTCCTGAGAAGCTCTTCGTCACGGAGTTTCCAGACCTCATGCCACCGACGCTGATCACTCGCTCGCTTGCCAAGCTCAAGGAATTCCGCGCCGAATTTGGCGATGTCGTCGTAAAGCCGCTTTATGGAAATGGCGGCACCGCGGTGTTCAGGCTGAGCCCAGGGGACACCAACGCCGGCTCCCTGGTCGAGCTGTTTCAGACCGTCTTCCGCGAACCGTTCATCGTTCAGCGCTACCTGCCGGAGGTGCGGGCGGGCGACAAGCGCATTATCCTTGTCGACGGCAAGCCAGTTGGCGCAATCAACCGCGTTCCCGCCGCCGATGAAACGCGCTCGAACATGCATGTGGGCGGACGGCCGGAAGCAACTGAGCTGACGCCGCGCGAGCGTGAAATTTGCGGCGCGATTGGGCCGGAGCTGAGCCGGCGCGGGCTGATTTTTGCCGGGATCGATGTCATCGGCGATTACCTGACAGAGATCAACGTGACCTCGCCGACGGGCATCCGCGAAGTGAAGCGTTTCGGCGGCCCCGATATCGCGGCGCTCATCTGGGATGTTGTGGAAGAAAGGGTCTCGTCGCGGTAGCGTTCGTGTATTGTTCTTGCTTTTCGCGGAATTGGATATAATGTTTCCGTATCGGCAAAGGGTACGGAGTTTCAGATGTTCGCGCAGGTGTCCACGGTCGCGTTCGAGGGCATCGACGCGAAGCAGGTCGACGTACAGGTCCTGATCGCGCCGGGCCTGCCTGCTTTCTCCATTGTGGGGCTGCCTGACAAATCCGTTGGCGAAAGCCGCGAACGGGTGCGGGCCGCGCTGACCGCCATCGGCCTTGGGCTGCCGGCCAAGCGAATCACCGTCAACTTGGCTCCGGCGGACATGCCAAAGGAAGGGACGCATTACGACCTGCCGGTCGCACTGGGCGTGATGGCGGCCGCGGGAGCAATCGCCCCGGAAACGCTCGGCGATTTCATCATCATCGGAGAGCTGGGGCTGGATGGCAGCCTTGGCCCCATCGCGGGCGCGTTGCCAGCGGCGCTTGGAGCGAGCGCGCTCGGAAAAGGGCTGATTTGCCCAGCGGCGTGCGGACCCGAGGCGGCATGGGCTTCGGGGGAGATGGAAATTGTAGCCCCGCCCCACTTGCTGGCCCTGGTCAACCACCTCAAGGGCGGGGTCAGGATACCGAGACCCCGGCCGCATCTCGGCCAGGATACGGGTGCCGTGCCCGATCTTAAAGATGTGCGCGGACAGGAGAGCGCCAAGCGGGCGCTGGAGATCGCGGCGGCTGGCGGGCACCATATGTTGATGATCGGCCCTCCAGGCGCTGGCAAATCGATGCTCGCCCAGCGGCTGCCGGGTATCCTGCCACCGCTTGAACCCAGGGAGATGCTTGAGGTCGCGATGATCCAAAGTATCGCAGGCACAATCGTCAATGGAAGCCTGACAGCCGTGCGGCCCTTCCGCGCGCCGCATCACTCCGCGAGCATGGCGGCGCTTGTGGGCGGCGGCGCGCGCCCCAGGCCGGGCGAGGTGGCGCTCGCCCATCATGGCGTGCTGTTCCTCGATGAGTTCCCGGAATTTCCGCCGCACACGCTGGACGCGCTGCGGCAACCCATCGAGAGCGGCGAAACCGTTATCGCGCGTGTCAATCACCGCATCCGCTATCCCTCGCAATTTCAGCTTATCGCGGCGATGAACCCATGCCGCTGCGGACATGCCTGGACGCCTGGGGTAACGTGCCGGCTCGGACCCCGCTGCGAGGAAAGCTACAAGGCGCGCATCTCAGGCCCGCTTTGGGACCGGCTCGACATTCAGGTCGCGGTGGCGCCGGTGAAGGCCACCGACCTGGCGCTGCCGCCATCGCGCGAGACCAGCGCCGATGTCGCGCAAAGGGTTCGGACGGCGCGCGACCTGCAGTTCCGCCGCTATTCCATCACCGCCATCGAGGGGCTCACCACCAATGCAAGATGCCCCGCGCCGCTGCTCGAGGAGTTCTGTCCGCTCGGCCGGGACGGTTTGCGGCTATTGGAGCAGGCGGCCGAGGCTAACGGGCTTTCGGCGCGCGGCTACCACAGGACGCTCAGGCTTGCACGCACCATCGCCGACCTCGACGGAAGCGCCAGCATCCATGTGCTGCACGTCGCCGAGGCCCTGAGCCTTCGCGGAGAAAGGGACGGCGCAAGACGGGCTGCTTAACGGCGGGCTTGCCGCAGGCTCATCAGCAAGCATCCAGGAGGATTTCCTGGAAGGCTTTGCCCGAGGGCAAAACGTGCGCGAGACTGGACTTCAGGCGGAAGCCTGCCTGTTCCGCGTCCTGCTGGAATTCAACGGGCGGAATCAGCCGCAGGACTGGCCCGAGCTTGGCGAGCGAGGTGAAAGGGCTTGGCGTCACCACACCGATGCTGGCGTGAGGCAGTTGCAGGACGGCTGCAACATGGCCGCCAGGCCGCAGCGACATGCGTAAGGAAGCAAGGCTAGCGGGTACGCTCGTATATTCGAAAATCAGGGCCGCGAAGATGAACTCCACCGGCTCGAACGGACATCCGGCCGAGGCGATATCGCAGCAAACAAGCTCAAGACACTGAAGAGCGCCAGCATACCGGCGCTTCGCCTCGGCCAGAAACGCAGGATTGATATCGATCCCAACAACCCGCGGCACTTCGAGATCCGCTAGCCGGCCGAAACCGTTGCCTCCAGCGCAGCCGATGACGGCCACCGAGCGCGGGGCATATTCTCTTACGAGGCGTTCCAGCGTGTTCGCGAGATAATCCGCCTGCCCTACTTCGGACAGGGCCATGTGCCCTTCGTAATCGGCAAGCGGTATCTCACGCCATGGAGTCATCGGCCACACTAGTACGCCCCGCAGGAAGTCCTCACCCGCATGCTGCACGCACCGAAAGGACTTCCTGCGGATCAGGCGTACTAGCAACTTATTGAATCTAGTACAACTTATCCGCCGGAAGTTCGCGTGCCGACGCGCGCCGCCAATGGGGCGCGAACTTCCGGCGGGCTGTACTTCGATTTTGCAAGCATCCCCTATGTCTCCGACTTACCCTGCGAGCCCCAGGCCAAACTGGGCGGTAATTCGGAGACGGGACACTACCGCGGCAGGTCCGTGCGTCCCATCAGCGCCTTGTCGATGGCGTGGGCGGCTTGCCGGCCTTCCCGGATCGCCCAAACCACGAGCGATTGCCCGCGCCGCATGTCGCCCGCCGCGAACACCTTGGCCCGCGAGGTGCGATACTCGCTGTCGTCCGCCTTCACATTGCCGCGGCCGTCGAGTTCAAGCCCTGCCGAGGAGACGATCCCCTCATGCACGGGCGATACGAAGCCCATGGCCAGCAGAACGAGATCGGCCTCGATGGTGAATTCCGTTCCCTCGATGGGCTTGAACTTCGCATCCACGCGCACGCAATGAAGCGCCTTCACCTGGCCGTTCCCATCGCCCTCGAAGTGCGTTGTCATCACGCTGAAGTCGCGATGTGCCCCCTCCGCCTGGCTGGAGGAAGTGCGAAGCTTGAGCGGCCAATGCGGCCAGCTCAGCGCCTTATCCTCTTTCTCCGGCGGCTTGGGCATGATCTCAATCTGGACGACGGACGCAGCGCCCTGGCGGATGGAAGTCCCGATGCAGTCCGAGCCCGTATCGCCGCCGCCAATCACGACCACGCGCTTGCCTTCCGCCAGGATCGGCGCCACATCGCCCAGGGGCTCGCCGGAAACGCGCCGGTTCTGCTGCGGCAGGAACGACATGGCCTGCTCGACGCCCTTGAGTTCCCGGCCGGGAACTGGCAAATCGCGCGGCTTTTCCGCGCCGCCGCACAGCAGGATCGCGTCGAACTCATTTTCGAGATCGTCCAAGGAAAGCGTGACACCCACATGCACATTGCAATGGAAGGTGACGCCCTCGGCCCGCATCTGCTCCGCGCGGCGCTCGATAATGTGCTTTTCGAGCTTGAAGTCGGGGATGCCGTAGCGCAGAAGCCCGCCCGGCTGGGCGTTCTTCTCGTAGACGTGCACGTCGTGCCCCACGCGCGCGAGTTGCTGCGCCGCGGCAAGCCCCGACGGCCCGGAACCGACGATGGCCACGCGCTTGCCCGTCATGGGAACAAGCGGCTCGGGCACGGTCCAGCCTTCCGCGAAGGCGCGATCGGCGATGGCGCACTCGATGCTTTTGATCGTAACCGGCGCATCCTCGATGTTGAGCGTACAGGACGCCTCGCAGGGAGCGGGACAAATCCGGCCGGTAATGTCGGGGAAATTGTTGGTCGAATAGAGGTTGCGCGCGGCCTCCTGCCATTCGCCGCAATAGGTCAGATCGTTCCAGTCGGGGATCTGGTTGTTCACTGGGCAGCCGCGATGGCAAAAAGGAATGCCGCAGTCCATGCAACGCGCCGCCTGCTCCCGGATCGCCTCTTCCGGCGGCGTCAGCACGAATTCGCGGTAATGCCGCACCCGTTCGACGATGGGCGAGTACTCCCGGTCCTCGCGCTCGATCTCAAGAAACCCCGTTATCTTCCCCATGCTCTATCCTCAAAATCGCGCTTGGCTGCGCGGCGCAGCCGAAAGAGCGGGCCCGAGGGCCCAAGCTCAAAGTCCTGGCTGCTGTTCGTTTTCCACGCCAACGGCGATGTCGGCATGCGGCGGCGGTGGCGGCGCCACGCACTTCGCTGCTTCCATGGCCTTCCGGTATTCCACGGGCATCACCTTCACGAATTTCGCCCGGTAGTCCGCCCAGTTCTCAAGAATGGCCTTGGCGCGCTCCGATCCGGTGTAGTGCCGGTGGTTTTCGATGATCTTGTACAGGCGCAACTCGTCGTCCTTCGTCATATCGTGCAGCAGATGCACGAAGTTGAAGCGTTCGAGCGTATCGCTGTTGGCTTGATCGAAGGGCGAAACATCGCCTGGATCGATGGGCTCCAACTCGACCATCGCCATGTTGCAGCGCTTGTCGAAATCGCCCTTCTCGTCCAGCACATAGGCGACGCCGCCCGACATCCCCGCCGCGAAGTTGCGCCCGGTCGGGCCAAGCACCACCACGCAGCCCCCGGTCATATATTCGCAGCCGTGATCGCCCGTGCCCTCGACGACGGCAATCGCGCCCGAATTGCGCACGGCGAAGCGCTCGCCGGCAATGCCGCGGAAATAGCATTCGCCCGAAATCGCGCCGTAGAGCACGGTGTTGCCGACGATGATGCTCTCTTCGGGCGCGGCCGCGGCATTCTCGGGCGGGCGGACGATAATCTTGCCACCCGAGAGGCCCTTGCCCACGTAGTCGTTCGCCTCGCCGGCGAGGTCGAGAGTGACGCCGCGCGCCAGCCACGCACCGAAGCTCTGGCCCGCGAAGCCCTTGAAGCCGATCCAGATCGTATCCTCGGGCAGGCCGGCATGGCCGTGGATTTTCGCGACTTGGCCGGAGAGCATGGCGCCCGCGGTGCGGTCGTGGCTCGCGATCGGCATTTCGAGTTTGACCGGCTTGCCTTCCTCAAGTGCAGGCTTGGCAAGCTCGATCAGCTTTCGGTCGAGCACATGCACGATGGGGTGGTTCTGCGCCTCGCAATGGCTGATGGCCACCTCGGCGGGAACGTCCGGCCGGTGGAACATCCGCGTGAAGTCGAGGCCTTGCGCCTTCCAGTGCTCGATGGCCTTCTCCTTGTCGAGCCAGTCCGAGCGCCCGATCAGCTCGGCAAAGGTGCGCACCCCCAGCGCGGCCATGTATTCGCGAACCTCCTCGGCCACGAAGAAAAGATAGTTGATGACGTGCTCCGGCTCGCCCCTGAAGCGCGCGCGCAAGACCGGGTCCTGCGTGGCCACGCCGGCGGGGCAGGTGTTCAGGTGGCACTTGCGCATCATCACGCAGCCCAACGCGATCAGCGGCGCGGTGGCGAAACCGAACTCGTCGGCGCCCAGAAGCGCGCCCATCAGCACGTCGCGCCCGGTGCGCAAGCCGCCGTCGACCTGCACCGCGACTCGCCCGCGCAGGCGGTTCAGCACCAGCGTTTGCTGCGTTTCGGCAAGGCCGATCTCCCAGGGGGAGCCCGTATGCTTTATCGAGGTCAAGGGCGAAGCGCCGGTGCCGCCCTCGAAGCCGCAGATCGTCACGTGGTCGGCCCGGGCCTTGGCGACGCCCGCCGCGACCGTGCCGACGCCGATCTCGGCGCCAAGCTTCACGCTCACCCAGGCCTCGGGGTTCACGTTCTTGAGGTCGAAGATAAGCTGCGCCAGATCCTCGATGGAGTAGATGT
>PMBZ01000076.1 GCA_003153975.1 Hyphomicrobiales bacterium | reverse complement strand
CGGCGCGGAAGCGATCCATCCGGGCTACGGCTTTCTTTCGGAAAACGCGGATTTCGCGGAAGCCTGCGAGGCCGCCGGGCTGATTTTCGTGGGGCCGCCCGCGCCCGCGATTCGCGCCATGGGCTTGAAATCCGCCGCCAAGGCGCTGATGGAGAAGGCTGGCGTGCCGGTGGTGCCGGGCTTTCACGGCGAAGCGCAGGACATCGGAACCTTCGCGCGCGAGGCAAAGCGGATTGGCTTCCCAGTGCTGCTCAAGGCCGTCGCCGGCGGGGGTGGCAAGGGCATGCGCGTTGTACGGAGTGCCAAGGAACTGGAAGCGGCAGCCGGGGCAGCTAAGCGCGAGGCCGCGTCTGCTTTCGGCGACGATAGGCTCTTGCTCGAAAAATTCGTCGAGCGACCGCGCCATATCGAGGTGCAAGTCTTCGGCGACAGCCATGGTGGCATCGTCTCGCTGTTCGAGCGCGAATGCACGCTGCAACGGCGCCACCAGAAGGTGATCGAGGAAGCACCGTCCGCGTCACTCAGCGACGAGCGGCGCGAGGCGCTGTACGAGGCCGCGCGCAAGGCGGCCACGGCCATCGGCTATGTGGGCGCCGGCACGGTCGAGTTCGTCGCCGGCGGGGGGCACGCCTATTTCATCGAGATGAACACGCGGCTTCAGGTCGAGCATCCGGTGACGGAAATGATCACGGGGCTGGATCTCGTGGAATGGCAGCTCCGCGTGGCGATGGGCGAGCGCTTGCCGCTGCGGCAGGAGCAGATTTCCCGGCGCGGGCACGCCATCGAGGCGAGGCTTTATGCCGAGGACGCCCAAGCGGGGTTCCTGCCTTCGATAGGCCAGATCGTGCACTGGCGCATGCCGCGGGCGGGCCACGGTCTTCGCATCGACACGGGCTTTTCGCAGGGCTGCCGGGTTTCCCAACATTACGATCCGATGCTGGCCAAGGTCATTGCCCACGCAGGTACCCGCGAGGCGGCGCTGGCCCGGCTCAAGAATGCGCTTGGCCGCATCGAAATCGCGGGTGTTACCACCAACGCGGCCTTCCTCGCCCGGCTTGCTGGCGGGGAGGCGGTGGCGCGAAACGCCGTCGATACCGGCTATATCGAGCGCGAACGGGCCGGCCTGAGCGATAAAGCCGCCGGCATCGCGGCTCATCATCTCGCAATGGCTTGCGCGGCGGTGCTGAGCGAGGAAGCGGCCGGCGCGCGCCGGGAAGCCGCAGACCCGCATTCGCCCTGGGCGCAGACCACCGGCTGGACGCTTTCCGCGCAGCGTAAGCGGCGGCTTCGGTTTCAGGGCAAGGCAGGTGCGCTGCACGAGGCGGTGCTCATCCAGCGCCGCTCCGGCATGGCGCTGGAGATCGAAGGGACACGCCAAAGCTTCGGCTTCAAGCTGTTGGAGGAATGCCGGTTCACCGTAACCCTGGGAGACGTAAGCCGGACGGCGACGGCGCTATTCGCGGACGGCGCCGTTACCCTCTTCGACGGCCCGGAAGCGATAGGGCTCACCCTGATCGAGCCCTATGCAGCGGACGCAATCGGCGTCGAGCCCGAGCTTGGCACCGTGGCGCCCATGCCCGGCACGATCCTGGCGCTCTTGGTCAAGCCTGGCGAGGTCTTGGATGCGGGCGCGCCCATGCTCATTCTTGAGGCGATGAAAATGGAGCACACGCTGCGCTCGCCAACGCGCGGACACGTGGTGCGCTATCTCTGCGCGGTGGGCGACTTCGTGGCGGAAGGTGCGGCGCTGGCCGAGTTCGAAGCGGCCGGGGAAGCCTGAGCATGGCCGCGCACTTTCGCATTGTCGAGGTGGGACCGCGCGACGGTTTGCAGAACGAGGCGTCGGCGGTGCCGGCTTCAGTGCGCATCGCGTTCATCGAAAAGCTGATCGCGGCGGGCCTGACCTCCATCGAGGCGGGAAGCTTCGTTTCGCCCAAATGGGTGCCGCAAATGGCAGGCACCGCGGAAGTGCTGCAAGCCTTCGCTGGGCGCCCGGGCGTCTCGCTACCCGTGCTGGTGCCGAATGAAAAAGGGCTCGGCGCGGCGCTTGCGGCCGGGGCACGCGAGATCGCGATCTTCGGCGCGGCCTCGGAGACGTTCTCGCGGAAGAATATCAACTGCTCCATCGAGGAGTCGCTGCAGAGGTTCAAGCCCGTGGCGGAACGCGCGCTTGCCGAGGGCGTGAACGTTCGCGGCTATGTCTCCTGCGTGCTGGGCTGCCCCTATGAGGGGCGTGTGCCAACGGGTAAGGTGGCGGAGGTCGCGGCGCGGCTGTTCGAACTTGGCTGCCACGAAATATCGCTCGGCGATACGATTGGCGTGGGCACACCACGCGCGGCCAGGGAAATGCTGAAGGCCGTGGCGGAGCGCGTGCCGTTGGCGCAACTGGCCGTGCATTTCCACGATACATATGGGCAGGCCATCGCCAACATTTACGCTTGCATGGGAGAGGGCGTGCGCGCCGCCGACAGTTCGGCCGGCGGATTGGGAGGCTGCCCGTACGCCAAAGGTGCGTCCGGCAATGTCGCGACCGAGGATGTGGTGTATTTGCTGGATGGGCTCGGCTTCGAGACGGGCGTGGATCGCGGCGCGGTTATCGAGGCCAGCCGTTACATCCATGCCGCACTCGGCAAGACGCCACGGTATTGAACGATGTCTGCCATGGCCGTGGAGAGGGAGTTCAACGCCAGATGGCGCAATGAACGGTGGGAATCTCCCATCATCCTTGCTGCTGTTTGAGCTGTTCTTGCCCAACTGCATCCGATCGAGGAAAAGTTCCCGTAGTGGGCACGCCCCTTGCATCCCCCTCATCGCGGCTATTCGCGCGAGCGCCATCTTGGAGCCGTCCGCGAACCGATATAGAACCGGCTGCCGCCGCCACACACCCCGCGAGGAGCAATGCCCCTTCACGTCACGCTGACCCACCGCACCGAGTACACCTACGACCGCCCCACGGCCCTCGGCCCGCAGATCGTCCGCCTGCGCCCAGCACCGCACAGCCGCACGCCAATCCTTAGCTACTCGCTCAATATCGAGCCCAAAGACCACTTCATCAACTGGCAGCAGGACCCGTTCGGCAACTACCTGGCGCGGCTGGTCTTCCAGGAAAAGACCCGCGAATTCAAGGTGGTGGTCGACCTCGTCGCGGACATGGCGACGATCAACCCGTTCGACTTTTTCGTGGACGAACATGCGGGCGGCTGGCCGTTCAAATACGAGCCGGAGGCGGCCGAGGAGCTTGCGCCCTATCTCAAGGCCGGCGAGCCGGGGTCGCTCCTGCGCGACTATCTGCGGGGCCTCAAGATCGAGGCGAAAACCTCGCTCGATTTCATCTGGGCGCTCAACCGGCAGCTTCAGCACGATATCGGCTATTCGATCCGCATGGAGCCCGGCGTGCAGACGCCGGAGGAAACGCTCAAAAAGCGGTCAGGCTCCTGCCGCGATTCGGGCTGGCTGCTTGTGCACATCCTGCGCCATTACGGACTCGCGGCACGGTTCGTGTCCGGCTACCTGATCCAGCTCAAGGCGGATATGAAATCGCTCGACGGGCCTTCCGGCACCGGCCACGACTTCACCGATCTGCACGCCTGGGCCGAGGTTTACCTGCCGGGCGCGGGCTGGATCGGGCTCGACCCGACCTCCGGGCTGTTCGCGGGCGAAGGGCACATTCCGCTGGCCGCGACGCCATCGCCGCAAAGCGCCGCTCCCGTCACCGGCATGCACGGCGAAGCCGAGGTCGTCTTCTCCCACGAGATGAAGGTAACGCGCAT
This sequence comes from Hyphomicrobiales bacterium, assembly GCA_003153975.1. Classification (GTDB taxonomy): domain Bacteria; phylum Pseudomonadota; class Alphaproteobacteria; order Rhizobiales; family Rhodomicrobiaceae; genus Rhodomicrobium. Next base: position 90 of record PMBZ01000076.1, on the reverse strand, counting down.
CCTCGAATCCCCGCGCGTGACACTTCCATATACGGAGGATCAGTGGCAGGCCATTGCCAAGGCAGGCCACGAGGTGGACCGGCGCTTGCG
>PMBZ01000191.1:21680-32593 GCA_003153975.1 Hyphomicrobiales bacterium | reverse complement strand
CGGATGATGGTGTAGCGGTTGGGCTTCTCCTCGTTGAAGTCGTCCGAGCGGTAGTGCATGCCGGTGTAGGATGTATCGTCCATGTACCACATGCGCTGCTCGATGATGTGCCGCTCCAGGGGCGCATCCTCCCGGAAGTCCGGGATGATCTTTTCGAGCATGTCCGCGTACATGATCGCGCCCTGCACGTTCTTGGAGCCCGCATATTCGCCGCGCTCGATCTGCAAGACCTTGAGGCCCCGCTTGGCCGCCGTGTAGGCGCAGGCGTTGCCCGAAGGGCCGGCCCCCACCACGATGACGTCAAACTTTTCCACGGGCATTATGTCGATCTCCGCTTAATCTCGATGCATGAATTGGCGTTGCGAAGTCCCCCTCACCCCTGTCCCCTCTCCCGCGAGGGGAGAGGGGAACGCCTTTGCAACGGGCACGCCCTAATTTCCTCTCCCCTTGGGGAGAGGGTTGGGGTGAGGGGGTCTTCGCAGCAAGGAACGGACCTGGCATCACATGGCCATCCTTGTGTGGGTGCTGGGCGAGATACGCTGGCGGAACGCCTTGGCGAGCGCGGGCAGGAGGCGCACCGCGTCGGTAACGATGCCCAGATGTGCGAAATCGAAGATGGGCGCGTTCTTGTCGGTGTTGATGGCGAGGATCAGATCCGCGCCCTCCACGCCCACGCGGTGCTGGATTGCGCCCGATATGCCGGCCGCTATGTAAAGCTTGGGGCGGATGGTCTTGCCGGTCTGGCCGATCTGCCGGTCCGCCGGTATCCAGCCGCGCTGCACGAGCGGGCGCGAGCCGCCCCATTCGGCGCCGAGCACATTGGCGAGTTCCCTGACGTGCTGATAGTTCTCCGCGCTGCCAAGTCCCAGGCCGCCGGCCACGACCACATCGGCATAGGCGAGGTTCGATTTGCTGGACTCGCGGTCGGGGATGAATTGCAGGATCTTGGTGACGATATCGTCTTCGAGCAGGCTGAAATTGTGTTCGATCACCGGGCCGCCGCGGCCTTCCTGGCGCTCGGGCAGGCTGAATACGCGCGGGCGCACGGTGGCCATCTGCGGGCGGAAATTCAGCGTGTAGATCGTGCAGAGCAGGCTGCCGCCGAACGTCGGGCGCGTGGCGGCAAGCGACCCGTCCGCATCCACCTCAAGGCCGGTGGAGTCGGCGGTCAGGCCGGTGAGCAGCGTGGTCGCCACCGAGCCAGCCAGGTCGCGGCCGAGCGTGGTCGCGCCGAGCAGCAGGATCTCAGGCTTGTAGGTGTCGACCAGCTCGGTCATGCACCGCGTGTAGGATTCGTTGCGGTAGCCATCGAGCACGGGGCTTGCGGCCACATAGGCCAAGTCGGCGCCATAGGCGAATGCTTCCGAAACCGCCATCCGCACGGCTTCGCCAGGGCCGCCGAGAACGATCGCCGCGAGTTGTACGCCAAGCTTATCCGCGAGCTTCCGGCCTTCGCCCATCAGCTCCCACGACACGGGATGCACCGCGCCGCGTTCAAGCTCCACGAACACCCAGACGTGCTTGTAAGCCTTGAAGTGCTCCGGCAGCTCTTTCCTCATTCCGGCGCGGCCGCCACCGGCCGCCTGTGGAGCGGGTTTGCTGGTCATTTCGTTTTTTCCTACTTGCGCCTTAGCCCTGAAGCGTTTGCGTTAGTTCCTTTTCAAGCGATGGCAGGCGCTTGAAGATTTCGGCCATGGCGCTCTCTGCAATCGCGTCCGGCCCTAAGCCCGAGAGGTCGATCTGGAAGGCCTTTTCGGAGCGCGGCTTCGGGGCGAATACGCGCTTCACGACGGTGGGCGAGCCTTTCAGCCCGCACTTGGCGGTGTTGCCGATGCCGGCCGCGGCGGCGCTCCAGGTGACGATTTCGGCGCGCGCGGCGTTCAGCGCCACCTCGATGGAGCCCCGGCGGATTTCGTTCGTGCCTTCGAGCATTGTGATAAGGCACGGCAGCTTCGTCGAAAGCACCTGTACGCCGCCCTCTGCGCGCCGCTCGACGGCGATGGAGCCCGCCTTGAGGTCCAGCTCCTGGACCGCTGCGACGTAGGTAAGCTGATGGAGGTCGAGCCGCTTGGCGATGCCGGGGCCGACCTGCGCGGTGTCGCCGTCGATGGTCTGCTTGCCGGTGAAGACGATATCGACCGGCCCGAAGCTCTCGCCGATTTTGCGGATGGCTTCGGAGAGCGCGTAGCTGGTCGCCAGCGTATCCGAGCCCGCGAAAATGCGGTCGGTGAGCAGCACGGCCCGGTCCGCTCCGAAGCTCAGCGCACGGCGCAGGCTTTCCTCGGCCATCGGCGGTCCCATCGTCAGCACGGTGATTTTCCCGCCGTGCAGGTCGCGTAGCTTGAGTGCTGCTTCCAGCGCGAACAGGTCGTATGGGTTGATGATGGTCGGCACGCCCTGCCGCATGATCGTATTGGTCACCGGGTGCACGCGGATCTGCGCGCTGTCCGGAACCTGCTTGATGCAAACCACGATGTGCATGTGTCAGTCCTTAAAGCGGTGTCAGCGGCCGATGATCGTCAGCTGGTCGAGGGGGACGAAGGCCTTGGGCGCCGCCTCAGCTGCTGGCTTTGCCCGGCTCGGATCGTGGTCCTGCAAGACCTTGAAGACGCGCTCATCGAGCGGGCTCGACTCCGTGAAGTCGCGGTAGGCAAGCGCCAGCGTCTCGCGGGCCTCCTCCAAGATGCGCTCCTCGCCGGCGGCGCTGAAATCCCTCGCGGCCAGATACTTGCCCATGCGCTTCAAGATGTGCAGCCGCGCCACGCGCAGGCGGGCAGGGTCGTAATCCACCTTGAGGTAGGAGAAGAACTCCTCCGCCGAGGAGAGCTTCTCAAGGTCCGCCAGAACGCTCATGACGCCTCCGCGAATGTGGCCTTGGCACCTTGCGGGCGCGGGCCTTTCCGCCGCTCCCGCTCGTCGATCAGCGAGGCGGCAAAGCGCAGCAAGGTAAAGGCCGGCACCGGCCGCTTGTTCGTTTCGCAATAGGCGCGAATGGCTGGCAGCAGCCGCCTCAGCTCGGCGTCGCTCATTTGCAGGCCGAGATGCGAAAGCTCGTGCCGGAGGCCCGTCAGGCCGGAATGCTTGCCAACCACGAAGCGGTGCTTGCGGCCCAGAGTTTCGGGGGCGAGGCCCTCGTAGCAGTCGCGGCTCTTGAGGATGCCCGCGACGTGGATGCCGGACTCGTGGGTGAAGACATCGCGGCCCACGACAGGCTGGGCGCGGCCCGTTTCCGTACCACTGTGCATCGCGACCAGGCCGCTCAAGTGCCGCAGGGCCGGCAGATGGATGCCGTGCACCTTGCCGGACGTGGCATCGAGCGCGGTTGCGATCTGCTCAAGTGCCGCGTTGCCTGCCCGTTCGCCGAGGCCGTTCACCGAGACGCTGGCCGCGGCAGCCCCTGCCTCGATGGCCGCGAGTGTGTTCGCGGTGGCAAGGCCCAGATCGTTGTGACCGTGAAATTCGATGGGGAGGTCCGTCATACGCTGCACGCTGGCGATTGCCTCGCGAACGGAGACCGGGTCCATGATGCCCAGCGTATCGGCAAAGCGGTAGCGGACGGCGCCGGCTTTCGCGGCGGCTTCAAGCACCGGCTCCAGGGTATCGCGGCTAGCGCGCGAGGAGTCCTCGCCACCAAGCGCCACCTCAAGCCCCCTGGAGCGGGCGTAGCCGATGACCTCCGCCGTCGCGGCCACCACAGCGCGGAGCGAGCCGCCGAACTTGGCGGCGATCTGCTGGCGGGAGACTGGCGCGGAAAGGTTCACGATGCTCACGCCAGCGGCAAGCGCATCGTCCACGTCGCCGCGCCGCATCCGGCACCAGGCGATCACGCGCACCGGCAGGCCGCCCCGTGCGATGCGCCGGATCGCTTCCTGCTCGTCCTCGCCCATGGCAGGGGTGCCTGCCTCGATCTCGTCCACGCCGGCATCGGCAAGCGCGCCCGCGATGTCGAATTTTTCGGAGGCCGAAAAGGCAACGCCCGGCGTCTGCTCGCCGTCTCTGAGCGTCGTGTCGTTGATCGCGACGCGCCGGCCGAGGCGCCGCCGCTGAAACAGCGCTGCCGGCTGTGCGCCACCGTCTCCGGTGGCATCGCCCTCGCTTTGCGCTTCGTGGTCCAGGCTTAAGGTAAGGTCTAGCATGTCCGTTCTGTCCGCCTGCGATAAAGTTTGACCAACTAGAAGCAGGAGCCGTGCCAAACTGCTAACGGACTGTAATTCAGTGGAAAAGGCCTGATATGCGGGTTGTCGCGATCCCGACACTTGTTGTTTTTGCGACGCTTTGAGGTTGCAGCCCGCATGCACAAAAAACGCGATTGAAAAGGCCGATGCGGATCTTTTTCCCCGTTATATGCTAAGGGCATGCCGGTTGGATTTTCGGGAGGTGTTGTATGACAAGATCAGCCTTTTGGATCGCATGCCTTGGCCTTTGGGCCGCAACGGCGGGCGCTGCCAGCGCTCAAAGCATGACGCTCACCAGCCCAGACATCAAAGACGGCGCCGCCATCGTAAGCGAGCAGGTGTTCAAGGGCTTCGGCTGCACGGGCGGCAACGTGTCGCCCGCCTTGAGCTGGAGCGGGGCGCCCAAGGGAACCAAGAGTTTCGCCGTAACCATCTACGATCCCGACGCGCCGACCGGCAGCGGCTGGTGGCACTGGGTTGTGTTCAACATTCCGGCGGGTACCGCATCGCTGCCCAAGGATGCGGGCGATCCGGCCAAGCAGCTCCTGCCGGAAGGCGCCATCCAGAGCCGCACGGATTTCGGCGCGCCCGGCTACGGCGGCCCGTGCCCGCCGCCCGGTGCCGCGCCGCACCATTATCGCATCACGGTCTTCGCGCTCGATGTGGACAAGCTGCCGGACGCCAAGGACGATCAGGCTTCGGCCGCGCTCGTGGGCTTCTACCTGAACTTCCACACCCTGGCCAAGGCCACGCTCACTGGCCTGTACGGCCGCTGAGATCGGAGAGCCTTTCGCGGCTTAATCGTCTAGCCGGGGACATCCAGATTGAGGCGCCGCGCGATGTCAGGGCTTTCCGGCCGGTAGACGCGCTCGCTAGGCAACATCAGTGCGTCGAGGCCGCCAGCCGCGAGCGCCGCGCGCTGCTCCGCCACGAATGCGCTCATATCGATGACCTCCAGCAGCTCCCGCTTGCCGAACTCCTCTAGGATCGCGCCGCGCAGGCCCAGTTGGATCGCCCGCCGTTCCAAAGGCTCGCCGCGTGGATGGTGATCCGGGTCCCATTGCAGGCGCACCTGGGAGGAGGCCAGAGCACTTTTCCAGTCCGCCTCGCTTTCGTAGCGTCCAGGATTGAAGGTTGAGGGCACGGCGAGGTCCAGGAGCCTGTCGAAGAACGGGCGGGCAAGCCTGAGCGCCAGCACAACCGCCTGATTTTCCTTCGTTCCCCAGCCCGAGCGGTACATCATCCAAAGGAAGTTCGGCTTGATCCAGCTCATGCGCGCATAGGAGAAATCGCGGCCGAAGGCTTTGGCTGAAACGGCGTAGGCGGCGATGGCCGGCCGGTAGGCCTGATAGACGATAATGCTATCGGCATCGTAGCAGGCGAGGATATGCCGGCCCGTGGCGGGCCAGCGCGCGGCTTGGGTGGGATAGCGTTCGGTTGGAAGGATCATTGAGTTTGCCACCCCGCCGGACGCGCCTCAGGCTGGGGCGCGCATCGCAACGCCGGCCGCCTCGGCCTCCGAAGCGTGCTGCTCGATTTCGGCTTTCGTGACGGCCGCTCCCGGGTTCCCTTCGTGATCCCTGAGCTGAGCGCCGCCAGGAAAACACCTGGCAATCGAAAGACTCTGCTCCGTGGCAATAATCCATAGGGCGCCGCCGTCTTTCGCCAAGCTCGCCGTGATCATGGCGGCAGGGCCCAGCCCCGCCTTCCGCAGCAAAAGGTCGAGGGCCTCGGGCACCTTGGTCCCGTTCGCCGCCGCCGCGAGCTGCTGGATCGTTTCCGCGCTTACCTCCGACAGCCGCGCGCCCGCCACGGGAGGCTTGAAATCCTCAATGTCTTCGAGGTCGAGGCCGGCAGCGAAATCGGGGAGCGGGCTTTGGTGGATGTACTCGAAGAGGCGCGCGCCCTTCTCACCGGGCACGCACAGCCGCTCGCCCTTATTGGTATGCAGAGTGAAAGCCAGGCATTCCTCGCCCTCGATCTCCTGATAGAGGCCGCCGCCCACTCCAACCTTTATTTCGGGTTCCGGCTCGACGGCGCCGCATGCCGCCGCGATTGCGATCTGCAGCGGATCGGTGATCTGGTAGCGGATGTTCTCGATATTCCGCCAGACGAGGCGCGGTTCGCGAGCGGGGTTCAAGGCCGCCAGCTCTTCGATGGCGGCGGCATACTGGTCATCCTCCACGATGCGCAGCTCCGCCCAGGCCGCGATCCAGCGCGCGGCGAGCTGGGCCACTGGCGCTTTCTGATCGGCGTCGTGGAACCGCGTGTCCAACTCATCCAAGAGCGTCGCGCGCGTGCCGAAACCGTCCTGGACGCTCGCTTCGGCGGGATTCGCCACCGCCCACGCCGCCATTTCGGTGAGGATCTGGGCTTGAGCCGCGGCCCCCATCGCCGTGAGCGCCGGCAGCGCATTGGCGATGGCGGTCGAAAGCAGCTCGCCCGCGTTGAAAATGAACTGGCTGTGGCCGCCGTTCTTGACCTGGGCCTCGTAGAAGTCGGCGTAATAGGCCTGCATGGCCTTTGGGGGCAGTTCATGCGTGGCGAAAACGCCAGCCTGTTGAATACCGTTCACAAAATCGACGACGGCCGCCGCCAGGTGATGGGCGCCTTCGGGCTCGCGCGCGGCGTCCGCCCATTTGCGCGGGACGATCACCGTTTGAAGCCTGCCTTCGTGCATGGTTCCGGACATAATGCTACTCCCGCTTCCTTTGTGGCTTCCTGGCCCGCCGTTGGATTTTGTGTGCTCGATTGTAGCCGGATAGGCTGCGCTTAAGGCGAAGGAAGGGCGGCGGCGCCGCTGCTCCGGCATTAAAGTGCTCCGGCATTTAAGTTGACCAAAACGCGAAGCTTATTTAGCCTTTCATCCATCCGATGGGGATGGGGTACCCCCGAAACCGCCCGCTGGGCTGATGACTCCTGCCGCGAATGCGGGCGGGAGAGGCCGTGCCGGCGGGCACAACTCCTTCAAGCAAGCACTCGCGCTTAACTTGGCCCTGGAGGCACACGCCTCCGGAATGGAGGAGTTACGCATGCACAACGTCTGGCTCGCCTCATCGGTCTGGCTGGCACTGGCCCTGGCCGCGTCGATCATTTCCATCCGCGCCGCCATTTCGGTGGCGCTCATCGAGATCGTCGTGGGCGCTATCGCGGGCAACACCATCGGGCTTGAGATCACGCCCTGGGTCAACTTCCTTGCCGGCTTCGGCGCCATCCTTCTCACCTTCCTGGCAGGCACCGAAATCGACGCGCACGTCATACGCAGAAACCTGGGCGCAAGCGTTGGCATAGGTGCCATCAGTTTCCTGGCGCCCTATCTAGGCGTGCTGCTCTACGCCCGCGCGGTCATTGGCTGGTCATGGCCCGAGGCGCAGATCGCGGGCATTTCCATGTCGACGACCTCGGTTGCCGTCGTCTACGCGGTCATGGTCGAAACCGGGTTCAACAAGACCGAGCTTGGCAAAATTATCCTCGCCGCCTGCTTCATCACCGATCTTGGCACGGTGCTGGCGCTCGGCATCGTGTTCGCGCACTACGATGCGTGGCTCGCCCTGTTCGGTGCGGCAACGGCGGTTGTGCTGTGGTTCTTGCCGAGGTTCGCGCCGTGGTTCTTCAAGGCCGTGGGGTACCGGGTCAGCGAACCCGAGACGAAATTCGTCTCGCTCGTTCTCCTGTCGCTTGGCGGACTGTCGCAAATCGCGGGCAGCGAGGCGGTGCTGCCCGCTTATCTCATCGGCATGGCGCTCGCTCCATCCTTTCTGAAGGACGCGGAGCTTGGTCATCGTTTCCGCATCATAGCCTTTACGATCCTGACGCCGTTCTACTTTCTGAAGGCAGGCTCGCTCGTCGATTTCGGCGCGGTCGCAAGCTCGGCAGGCCTGATCGCGGTCTTCCTGCTCATCAAGATGGCAACCAAGTTCGCCGGCATCCTGCCTCTGACGAAGCGGTTCAATTTCGAGGCCAAGGAAGGGATGTACACGACGCTGCTGATGTCCACGGGGCTGACCTTCGGTTCGATCTCCGCGCTGTTCGGCCTCACCAATCACATCATCGATCAACGGCAATACACGATCCTGGTCACGGCCGTGATCGCCAGCGCGGTTGTGCCCACGCTGATTGCCCAGCGATGGTTCATGCCAGCTTTTATGCCGCTGGATCCCCCGGCGGAAATAATCGAGGAGGAGTCTCATGTTTAAGAAGATTCTGATAGCCAATGACGGCTCTGAAAACGCCGCGCGGGCGCTTTCGGCGGCGATTGAACTGGCGAAGGAGCACGGGGCCGGCCTTCATATGATCTCGGTCGAGGAACTGCCAAGGTTCCCGGCGTCGGTCGATGAGATCGTCGAGGAGCAGGAGGAAGCCAGCCATGTTTACGAGGCCGTCGCCAGCCAGGCGGTGGCGCAAGCGGCGGCGGCGGGGGTCAAGCTTACCCCGCACGTTGTGGCAGGGCATCCCGTTTCCAGTATCTCCGAATTCATCGCGCGGGAGGGTTTCGGCCTGCTCGTGATCGGCTTCATGGGCCACACCGCGCTATACAACCGCATCATAGGCAGCACTACGGATCGCCTCGTCGAACATGCTCCGTGCAATGTCCTTGTGGTCAAATGAAGCTGGATTCGATCACACGGAAGGAAAAATGGACCGATGACAAAAATCTCAGCGATCGACGCTTTCGAGATCCTCGATTCCCGCGGTAACCCGACGCTGCGGGTGCAACTCCGCCTGGATAACGGCATCGCCGTTTCCTCCTCGGTGCCGTCCGGAGCCTCCACCGGCGAGCATGAGGCGGTGGAACTGCGCGATGGCGACAAATCGCGTTACGGCGGCAAAGGCGTGCTGAAGGCCGTCGCCAATGTGAACGAGGCGATTGCGCCGAAGCTTATGGGCCTCGAACCGCACCGGCAGGCTGAGATCGACGGGCTCATGATCGATCTCGACGGTACACCGAACAAGGCCAAGTTCGGCGCCAACGCCATTCTGGGCGTGTCCATGGCGGCCGCCCGGGCCGCCGCGATGGATGCGGGGCTGCCGCTTTATGCCTATCTCGGCGGTCCCGGCGCCACGCGCCTGCCGGTCCCGATGATGAACATCTTGAACGGCGGCAAACACGCCGATAACAGCGTGGACTTCCAGGAGTTCATGGTTATGCCGGTTGGCGCGCCAAGCTTCGCCGAGGCGCTCAGATACGGCGCCGAGACCTTTCACGCGCTCGCGAAGATCCTCAAGGGCAAGGGCTACGCGACGGCGGTGGGCGACGAGGGCGGCTTCGCTCCGAACCTCAAGAGCAATGAAGAGGCGTGCGAGCTTATCGTGGAGGCCATCAAGGCGGCAGGCTATGCCCCTGGCAAGGATGTCGCCATCGCGCTCGACCCAGCGGCCAGCTCGTTCCATGGCGAAGGCGTCTACCGCCTGCTCAAATCGGGCCAAGGCGCAAAATCGAGCGAGGAGATGATCGCGCTTTACGGGCGCTGGCTCGACGCCTATCCCATCGTCTCCATCGAAGACGGGCTCGACGAGAACGATTGGCAGGGTTTCGCAAAACAAACGGCGAGCCAGGGCAGCCGCATCCAGATCGTCGGCGACGACATTTTCGTCACGAACCCCGACTTCATCAGCCGCGGCATCGCCCAGAAGACCGCCAATGCCGTGCTGATTAAACTCAATCAGATCGGGACCGTGACGGAGACCGTAAGGGCCATCGAACTCTGCCGCGAGGCAGGCTGGGGCTACGTGATCTCCCACCGTTCGGGCGAAACCGAGGACACGTTCATGGCCGACTTCGCCGTGGCTATGGGCGGCGGCCAGATCAAGACCGGCTCGGCCTGCCGCAGCGAGCGGATTGCCAAGTATAATCGCCTGATCGAGATCGAGCGGGAACTGGGCAAGGCCGCGCGGTTCCGCTCGCCTTTTGCTTCGGCCGGCCGCTCCTGAACAGCGTTCCGCTGAACGGATGACGGGCTCGCTCACATACGAAGCTTTATGCCGCAAGACCACTTCAGCCTCGTGCTGGAGGCCAGCGGCATGAAGACCTTCGCAAGCCCGTCCTTCTTCCGACTCAAGATAAGCTTGCTCGGCCACCTGCATCCTTCTCACGCGGAGAGCAAAGAGAAGGCGCCCTTGTAAGCAACGCACAGGTTTGTCGATAAATCAGGGAAAGCCTGCCGGCCGAATTGACGCTGGCCGCGGTTGGTAATATCTACAGTTCACCGCCCAAAGCTCCTTGCATTCCAGAAGCTTATGCTGCCTTCGCCGGCGAGTTTTCGCGGCCCTTGCTCCGACCCGAGGATTTTGGCCATGCCCAACTATCGCTCACGCACCTCCACCCATGGCCGCAATATGGCCGGCGCCCGCGGACTTTGGCGCGCCACCGGCATGAAGGACGAGGATTTCGGCAAGCCGATCATCGCGGTGGTGAATTCGTTCACGCAGTTCGTGCCGGGCCATGTGCACCTGAAGGATCTGGGTCAGCTCGTCGCGCGCGAGATCGAAAAGGCCGGCGGCGTCGCCAAGGANNTGCGACAAGATCACGCCCGGCATGATGATGGCGGCGCTGCGGCTCAACATCCCTTCGATCTTCGTCTCCGGCGGCCCGATGGAAGCGGGCAAGGTGACGCTGAAGGGAGAGACGCACGCCGTGGACCTCATCGACGCCATGATAAAGGCGGCCGACAAGAGTGTGAGCGACGAGGAAGTGGCGGCCTACGAGCGCGAAAGCTGCCCCACCTGCGGCTCGTGCTC
>PMBZ01000191.1:0-21601 GCA_003153975.1 Hyphomicrobiales bacterium | reverse complement strand
TCGACCAACACCGTGCTGCATCTTCTGGCGGCGGCGCAGGAGTCGGGCGTTCCCTTCACGATGGCCGATATCGACCGGCTGTCGCGGCGCACGCCATGCCTGTGCAAGGTGGCGCCCAGCAAATCCGATGTGCATCTGGAAGACGTGCACCGCGCTGGCGGCATCATGGCGATCCTGGGCGAGCTGGACCGCGCCGGGCTCATCAACCGCGACTGCGCCACCGTCCATTCCGCAACCATGGTGCAGGCGCTGGACCGCTGGGATATCGGGCGCGGCATGGGCAAGGAAGCGTGCAATCTCTATCTGGCGGCGCCGGGCGGCGTCAAGAACCTGGAGGCGTTCAGCCAGGCCAGGCGCTGGGACGCGCTCGACCTCGACCGCGCCAAGGGCGTGATCCGCTCGGCTGCGAACGCCTTCTCGAAGGATGGCGGGCTCGCGGTGCTGTATGGCAACATCGCCGCGGACGGCTGCATCGTGAAGACGGCCGGCGTTGACGAGAGCATCCTCAAATTCTCCGGCCCCGCCGTGATCTGCGAGAGCCAGGAAGAGGCGGTCGAGAAGATCCTGGGCGGCGCGATGAAGGCGGGCGATGTGGCCGTGATCCGCTACGAAGGCCCCATCGGCGGGCCGGGCATGCAGGAAATGCTCTATCCCACCAGCTACTTGAAGAGCATGGGCCTCGGCAAGGAATGCGCGCTCATCACCGACGGGCGCTTCTCCGGCGGCACATCCGGGCTCTCCATCGGCCACGTCTCGCCGGAAGCGGCCGAGGGCGGCGCCATCGGGCTCATCCAGCCGGGCGACACGATCGACATCGACATTCCGGCCCGCACCATTAATGTGCGGCTGAGCGCCGGGGAGCTTGCGGCGCGGAGGAAGGCGATGGAAGAGCGGGGGCTAGCCGCGTGGAAGCCCGCCTCCCGCGAGCGGCAGGTGAGCCAGGCGCTCCAAGTCTACGCGGCGATGGCGACCAGCGCGGCACGGGGCGCCGTGCGCGATGTGAGCCGCGTCCGCAGGTAGCCTTGAACCGCACGGAAGGCTTGAATTTCCGCGGAGAAACCTATATCAATAAACACAACTCACCTGCGGCGTGCCGCAGGCTCAAAGGCCGTCCCGGATGCAAGTCCGGGCGGCCTTATGCTTTGTAAGGCCCGGTATGCGCACCTTCGTTTATATCGATGGCTTCAACCTCTATTACCGCGCCCTCAAGGGCACCCGCCATAAATGGCTGGATATCGTAGCCCTCAGCCGGGCCGTGCTGCCAGGCGCTTGCCAAGTCGTCCGCGTCAACTACTACACCGCGCGTGTTTCAGGGCGCACCAATCCCGATTCTCCCAAGCGCCAGCACGCCTATCTGCGAGCGCTTGGCACGCTGCCCGAGGTGGCTGTGCATTACGGGAGTTTCATGGTCAGCCATCGCTGGGCCGGGCTGGTGCCGCCGCCGAGGTTCAAGCCGCCGTTCGCGCTGCCGGCTGGCGCCGCGCCCGATGCCGCCAACGTGTGGAAGATCGAGGAAAAGGGCTCCGACGTAAATCTCGGAGCGCATCTGGTGCGCGATGCGTGCATGGGCGCTTTCGACGTTGCCGCGGTGCTCACGAACGACACCGATCTCCTGGAGCCGGTCCGCATCGTGCGGGACGAGCTGAAGCTGCCGGTGACGCTGCTAACGCCTGTGTCGAGGCCGGCCGTGTCGCTGGCGCAGGCGGCGTCCGAGGTGCGGCACATTAAGCCGTATCTCGGGCCGTGCCAGTTCCCGGACCCGATCCACGTGCCGGACAAGCCCTCCATCGTCAAGCCGGCGGGGTGGTAGGCCCGTGTGTCCAGTTCCATATTGACGAAGCGCCGTACAAGACTGACATTACCCTCATGGCTGACGAAACTGAAAACCTTACCTTTCGCCTTCTCCGCGAAATCCGCGCTGAGCAGGAAGCGGCGAGTTCGCGCCTCGAAGCTATGAATGCTAAGCTCGACGGCTTCATGACCGAGCAACGCGCTGCCAACGCCAAGCTGGAGGGAAAGCTCGACAAGCTCAACATCGAGCTGATCGGCGTGAAGGGCCGTGTGCGCAAGGTGGAAGAGGCCATCGAATCCATAGCCCGCGTCATGAGTGACGGCGCGCTCGGCTAGCCCTGCGAACAATTTCCCGTGACCAATGGCAAACCGGCGTGTTTTGTGCGCAGCCTGATGTCTGATAACCGGCGTCCACGTTGATAAACTTTGAGGCCCTACAGGCAAAAATGCGATAGAACTTCGTCAAATTGCAAACGAAGGCAGCCATGGATCACGCGCAAACCACCCCTCAAAATCCTCCCGCAGCCGAAATCCGGCCCGCCCGCGATCTCCATCACGGCATCGAGCGCGTGGATAATTACGCGTGGCTGCGCGCGGAGAATTGGCAGGGGGTGATGCGCGAGCCGGGCACGCTGGGCGCGGACATCCGCGCCTATCTGGAGGCGGAGAACGCCTACACCGCGCACGCGATGGCGGATACGGAGGCGTTGCAGGAGACGCTGTTCAAGGAGATGAAGGGCCGCATCAGGGAGGACGACTCCACGGTGCCCGCGCCCGACGGCGCCTACGCCTATTTCACGAGCTACGTTGTGGGCGGGCAGCATCCGCGCATTTGCCGGGAGCCGCGCAACGGAGGCGAGCCCACGGTGCTGCTCGACGGCGACGCCATGGCGGCGGGCAAGCCGTTCTTTTCGCTTGGGGCGGCGGACTGGAGCCACGATCACCGCCTGATGGCCTACGCCTTCGATGACAAGGGCTCGGAGTTTTTCAAGATCAAGGTTCGCGACCTTGAGACCGGCCAGGACTTGGGGGACGAGGTGCCGGATATGGAAGGCGCGCCGGTCTGGAACGCCGATGGTTCGGCCTTCTATTACACGCGGGTGGACGAGTTCCGCCGCCCGCTTCATGTCTTCCGCCATCGCGTGGGCAGCGATGTGGCGCGGGACGAGCTGGTCTATGAGGAGGCCGATGCCGGTTTCTTCACCCGCGCTGCCGGAAGCCTGGACCGGCGCTTCCTGATCGTGAGCACCGGGGATCACGAGACGAGCGAGGCGTATCTGCTGGATTTGAGCGCGCCGGAGAAGGGCTTGCAACTCGTGGCGCCGCGCCTGACCAACCAGGAATATCACGTGGAGCCGCATGGCGAGCGGCTCTACATCCTGACGAACGAAGGCGGCGCGGAAGACTACAAGATCGTGGAAGCGCCGCTTGGCAGCCCCGGCCGCGAGAACTGGCGCGAATTCGTGGCCCACAAGCCGGGCCGGCTGATCCTGGAGCTTACCTGCTTCAAGGATTACCTCGTGCGGCTTGAGCGCGAGGATGGCCTGCCGCGCATCGTCATCCGCCGCTTCGCCGATGGCGAGGAGCACGCGATCGCCTTCGCCGAGGAGGCCTACGCGCTCGGCATGTCCGAGGGCTACGAATACGATACCGAAACGCTGCGCTTCACCTATTCGTCGATGACCACGCCGCGCCAAGTGTTCGACTACAACATGCGCACGCGCGAGCGGGTTGTGCGCAAGACGCAGGAGGTGCCGAGCGGGCATAATCCGGCCGATTACGTGACGCGCCGCGTGTTCGCGCCCGCGTGGGATGGCGAGACGGTGCCGGTGTCGCTGCTCTACCGCAAGGACTTAGGCCTAGACGGCTCCGCGCCGCTGCTGCTCTACGGCTACGGCTCCTACGGCTACGCCATCCCGGCGGGCTTCTCCACCAACGCTTTCAGCCTCGTCGACCGCGGCTTCGTCTACGCCATCGCGCACATACGCGGCGGCAAGGACAAGGGCTACCGCTGGTACAAGACCGGAAAGCTCGACCAGAAGACCAACACCTTCAAGGACTTCATCGCCGCCGGGCAGTATCTGGCGGAGCAGAAGTTCACGCGCGCCGGCCGGATCGTGGGCAAGGGCGGCTCGGCNNTGGCCGGAGTGGGGCAACCCCATCGCCAGCGCGGAGGCTTACCGCACCATCGCGGCCTATTCGCCCTACGACAATGTGCGCGCGCAAGGCTATCCCAACATCCTGGCCACGGGTGGCCTCACCGACCCGCGCGTGACCTACTGGGAGCCCGCGAAATGGGTGGCGAAGCTGCGCAGCGTGAAGACGGATGCGAACTTGGCTCTGCTCAAGATCAACATGGAGGCGGGACACGGCGGCGCCTCGGGCCGCTTCGACCGGCTCAAGGAGGATGCGCTGGCCTACGCCTTCGCGCTGAAGGTGGCGGGCAAGCTCTAATGCCGGCCGCCACAAACTCCGATTGTTTCCGCCGGCGGCCCGGCCGGCGGAGTCCGCCGGAGTTACGTCTTATTAACCTCATTCGCTCCGCTTTCCGCTCATTTGGGGAGCTTTCCGATTTTGAAATAATATAGCAGAAATGTCTTGAGTAACCGTTAAACGGCATAGGACATTGATCTAGAAGCAGAATGTGGGTCAGCGCAAAGCCGAGTAATGGTTAACATGCAACCTGAGAATATATTTAACGGATATTTTGAATCGCAGAAATCGACCTAAAGCGCGAAAAATTTCGCGAAAATGCACGTGTGGAACGCATCGGTCTTTGCCGTTAACCGCGTCTGTATTAACCATGACAGGGCCGTAGGCGACGCGAACGGTTTGGTAGGAACTGCAAAGCGCCGGCATTTCACCGCTCGCGGCGGCGGGCTTTTGCCGTCTGCCGGCCGCTCGCCGAAGCAGGGAGCTTCGGGCGAAGAGGCAGTAGATTGAGTAGATGGAAAGAGCTAAGCTGCGAGCTAAGTTTCAGCTTTCCGGCGCGGCATTCATGAGCAAGATTTTCATCTCCTACCGGCGGCACGATTCCCGGCCCGTCGCCACGCTGATCTACGATCCGCTCGCCAGGCATTTCGAGCCGGAATTCGGCGCGGGCGCGGTGTTCATGGACGTGCACGGCATCCCACTGGGCGTGAACTTCCGCGCCTATCTGAACGAGCAGGTAGCGAGCGCGGAGCTGCTGCTCGCGCTGATTGCGGACCGCTGGCTCACCGCGGTGGACGAGCATGGTGCGCGGCGGCTCGATAGCCCGAACGATTTCGTGCGCATCGAGATCGAGGAGGCGCTGAAACGCGGCGTGCCCGTCGTGCCGGTCTATGTGGACGACGCGAAGTTCCTGCGCGAGGCGGAGCTGCCGGACGGCTTGAAAGAGCTTGCGTGGATGAATGGCTTTCAGCTCAGAACCGACGCGCGCTATTTCGCGGCCGATGCCGCGCGGCTGATTGCTGGCCTCGAACCGCATCTGGCGCCATCGCAGCCGGTTGCCGATGACAAAGCCCATGCGAAAAAATACTTCGACAGCGGCGAGGTGCATCGCAAAAAGGGCGACTACGACCGTGCTATCGCCGATTACGATCAAGCGATCCGCCTCGATCCGGAATGCGCGAAGGCATATAACTACCGTGGGGGCGCCTATCAGGCCAAATTAGATTTTGACCGTGCCCTCACCGACTACGATGAGGCCATCCGCCTCGAACCGGAATACACAGCCCCCCGTTACAACCGCGGCTTCATCTATCAACAAAAAGGTGAGTATGACCGCGCTGTTGCCGATTATGATCGGTTCATTAGCCATGATCCGAAAGACGCGGAGGCCTACTACGAGCGCGGCGTTACCTATAGCAAGAAGTGCGATTATGACCGCCATAATCGCTGGATCGCCGCGGCATGCGATCAGGCCGGCAGCCTCGATCCGGAAACCATGCAAGCCTATACCGGCCGTGGCGATTATGACCGTGCCATCGCTGATTTGGATCAGGCGATCCGCCTCGATCCGAAATATGCAAACGCCTACTGCGCCCGTGGTACGGTCTATGAGGGCAATGGCAATTATGACCTCGCCATAGCAGATTACGATAGCGCTCTTGCCATCGATCCCTACTATAAACTTGCCGCAATAAGTAGGCGGATAGCTGAAAAGAAACGGGCAGGACAAAACAAGAAGAAGGGTTAGTTTGGCTGAGGCAAGCGCCAAGGGGAAGACGCTGCCGGTTCGCTTGCCCTGTTTTGGGGAAGCCCGCGTTTAGGCGTGGGCAATATGCCTCCTTCATCGGGTGGCCTTGCCAATCGCCCCCCGCCAAGCGCATATTTATCTCATGAACGAGCGCGGTGAGCGCAGGGCAGCACGCCGGACCGGATGGAAAGATCGATGAGCGCTCAAGTTGAACGGCTGGGCCGGGAGGCGATGCAGCTTTCCCCTGACGAGCGGGTGAGGCTTGTCGAGATCGTGCTCGACTCCTTGGAAGGGTGGATGGGCGAGTGCTCGTTCGGCGCGGAAGAAGAAGTGCGCCTTGGCGAGTTGTGGGACGAGGGGATCGCGAGCGGGCCGGGCGAGGCGCTCAGCATGGAAGAGATTATCGCGCGCGCCAAATCGGGAATGCCTAGCGGGCAGCGTGAACTATAATCTCACAGCTGCCGGGTACGAAATAGCATTTGAAGTTTGGCTTTATCGCTGGACGGCTTCTCCAGCCGCGGTTCTGGAACTGGGGATCGAAGCGTGGCAAACGTGCGCCGGACAAAGCGGGCAAACAACGATCTCATCGCCATTTGGCGCCATATCGCTCTCGGCAATCCCAACGTGGCCACGGCTCAGCTTTCTGAGCTGGAGCGGAAATTCCGGCTGTTATCGTTTTTTCCAAAAATTGGCCGCAAGAGAGAAGATATTCGCAAAGGTTTGCGGATGTTTCCCTGCGATGCCTATGTGATCCTCTATCGTGAAGCCGCAGGAAGCGTTGAGGTTGTTCGCGTCGTTCATGGCGCGCGAGATTTACGCAAGGCCTATCGCGGAAAGTCATGACGCTTGGAGCAATATGCGGAAGACGAAGCGCTCATCGATGCCGCAACGCCGCAAGATTTGAAGCGGCATCCGCCGGAGTGAGTGTGGACGGTCCTCGCCACCGGGCGGGGTATTCAATATGACGATTGGACGCAGGGCCGGAACGCGCTAAGATGCGGCAACAATAATAACCCTTAAGGCGCGGCATTCATTCATGAGCAGTATTTTTATCCCGAACAGGAGGCCGGATTCGCGGCCCGCCGCCGTTTTTATATACGGCCCACGCGCCAGGCATCCCGAACCGGATGCCGGCGCGAAAGATAAATCCCGGAACGCTTGAAGGACCTTACAAGGATGAATGGATTTCAAATCGCAACCGACGATCGCAATTTTGCGTCCGAAGCCGTGCAGCCGATCGACGGTCTCGAACCGCATGTGCCGCCATTGCAGCCAGCCGCCGGTGACAAAGCCCGCGCCGGAAAATACTTCGAGAGCGGCACGGAACATTACGCCAACTGCCAGTACGGCCCCGCCATCGCCGATTTCGACCGGGCTATCGGCCACGATCCGCAAAACGCGGGCGCCCATAACAGCCGCGGCCTTGCCCATTACGCCAATGGCGATTTACGCCGCGCCATCGCCGATTTCGACGAGGCCCTCCGCCTCGACCCGCAAATCGCGGACGCCTATTACAACCGTGGCTCCGCCCTTAGCGACAGAGGCCGGCATGAGCGCGCCATCGCGGATTTCGATCGCGCGCTTGCCATAGATCCGAGCCTTCATCTTGCGGCAAACCGCAAGTGGCTCGCGGAGGAGAACCTCGCCGCACAAAGCCCGCAAACCCAGCAAAACCCGCCAAAACAGAAGAAGGGGTGGTTCGGCCTGGGCGGGCGCTGACAGGATTTCCCGCGGATAGGGCGCACTAGCAAGGTATTGAATCTAGTACAACTTATCCGAGGCAAGTTCGCGTGGCGACGCGAGCGGCTAATGGGGTACGAACTTGCCTCGGGTTGTACGAGAGGAAGCGATGTCCAGTTCGCCGGCTATGTTTTGCGGCAGCTCGCGCGTTCCGCCGGTTGAGCGTTGTCCATGCCGGGAATGGCAATCTTGCCCACGCCGGGCGCGTTTTGGCTGCTTTGCAAGGCGCGGAGCTGGCCGGCAAGCTCTGACTGCACGATTGGCCAATTGCACGAATCTCCGCCGCGCCCGATACATAGCGCATGGAAGCGTTCGCACTCTCAACTTACGATCTGGGCGGTGGGCTGCTGCGCCCGCTGTCGCCAAGCAATATAGAAACGCTCGGCGTGGCGCTGGCAGCGATGCCGCCCTGGTCGGTGATCGGGTGGCCGGCGGAACGGCTCGTTGGGTCGCTGGCGCGCGAACTGCCCTCCGTGCGGCGGTTCGAACTTGTGGTGGAAGGCAAGCTTGCCGGCACCGTCGGCATCCAAGACCCGTTCCTGCTTGGCCCGTACCTCCAGCTCCTGGCCATCCTGCCGGGCTTTCAGGGGCGCTATCTTGGCTCGGCGATACTGGAGTGGATGGAGGGCCAAGCCAGGATGCAGGAGGCGCGGCAGCTCTGGCTGTGCGTGACGACCTATAACGCGCGCGCGCGCGCCGTCTACGAGCGCTTCGGCTTCGAGCACGCCGCGCTGCTGGACAAGCTCGCCACCGAGGTGTCGGACGAAATTCTCATGCGCAAACGGCTGCGCTACGAAGCGCCGCATTTCTAAAAGCGGCGCCGTCCGCGCGGATGCCTTGTTGGCTTTCCAACAAAATTGCCGGACGGTGGTAAGGGACACTGTCGCGGTTCGCACAGGCGCTGCCGTCTTCTATCTAAATAAGCCAATAGAAACAATGACTTGCCGGAATGGCACGGCCGTTGCGAGAGCCGGTGCCAGAAGGCTTGCGCCAAGCGTGCGCGGCCAGCGGAACATTCGGGCCGCCCCGCCGTCCCCGGCGAAGCGGTCCAGCGCGAGGACCGGCAATGTTGGATTTCGAACAGCAGCAAGACCCCGGCGAAGACGGCAACGCCCTGGACGAGGCGCTGCAAAAGATCGCGGAACACAAGGGTTGCGGCACCAGCGGCGGGGCCGGCAAGGCAAGTTGCGGATCGAGCGCAGGGCAGGGCGATCTGCCGCCGGAAATCTGGGAGAAGGTCAAGAACCATCCCTGCTATAGCGAGCAGGCGCACCACCACTATGCGCGCATGCACGTGGCCGTGGCGCCCGCATGCAACATCCAGTGCAATTACTGCAACCGCAAATACGATTGCGCCAACGAATCGCGGCCGGGCGTGGTGAGCGAGCGGCTGACGCCGGAGCAGGCCGCCAAGAAGGCGCTGGCGGTTGCGGCCACCATTCCGCAAATGACGGTGCTGGGCATCGCCGGCCCCGGCGATCCGCTGGCAAATCCGGCCAAGACCTTCAAGACCTTCGAACTGGTGGCGGAGCAGGCGCCGGACATCAAGCTGTGCCTCTCGACCAACGGGCTGATGCTGCCGGATCATGTCGAGACCATCGTCAAATACAAGGTCGACCACGTAACCATCACCATCAATATGGTCGATCCGGAGATCGGCGCGAAAATCTATCCTTGGATTTTCTACAATCACAAGCGCTACGAGGGCGTCGAGGCCGCGAAGATTCTCTCCGAACGCCAGCTCCTTGGCCTCGAAATGCTGACCGCGCGCGGCGTCCTCTGCAAGATCAACTCGGTGATGATCCCCGGCGTTAACGATCGCCACCTCGTAGAGGTGAACCGGGCCGTCAAATCGCGCGGCGCGTTCTTGCACAACATCATGCCGTTGATCTCCGCGCCCGAGCACGGCACGGTATTCGGCCTTTCCGGCCAGCGCGGGCCGAGCGCGCGCGAGTTGAAGGCTCTGCAAGACGCCTGCGAAGGCGAGATGAACATGATGCGCCATTGCCGCCAGTGCCGCGCCGACGCCGTGGGCCTGCTCGGCGAGGACCGCAGTGCGGAATTCTCGACCGCCAAGGTCATGGAGATGGAGGTCAGCTACGATCCCGGCAGCCGCCAAGCCTATCAGGCCAAGGTCGAGGAGACGCGTCAGGCCGAGGCGGCGGCGAAGGCAGCGGAACTTGCCACCCTCGCGGGCGGACGGAGCGATGCGAAGATCCTGATCGCGGTCGCGACCAAGGGCGGCGGGCGCGTGAACGAGCATTTCGGCCACGCCAAGGAGTTCCAGATTTACGAGCTGAGCACGGATGGCGCCAAGTTCGTGGGCCACCGCCGCGTGGACCTCTATTGCCAGGGCGGCTTCGGNNGAAACCGTGATCCGCGCCATCGCCGACTGCACCGCGGTGTTCGTGGCGAAGGTTGGCGCCTGCCCGAAGGAGGAGCTGCGCAAGGCCGGTATCGACCCCGTGGAGCAGTACGCGCACGAGTTCGTCGAGCAATCGGCCATCGCCTACTTCAAGGACCACCTCAAGAAAATCGAGGCTGGCGAGGCAGCGCCGGCGCCGCGCGCGGATGCGCAAATCCGGCAAGGCGCCTTCGTCGCCGCCTGACCGCCCTTTCGTTTCATCAACAGGAGAACTTCAATGGCCTACAAGATCGTCGAATCCCAGTGCACCGCCTGCTCCGCCTGCGAAGCCGAATGCCCGAACGTCGCCATCAGGGAGAAGAACGGCGTTTACATCATCAATCCGAAGAAGTGCACCGAGTGCCTCGGCCATTTCGACTCCCCGCAATGCGTCTCGGTATGCCCGGTCGACGACACTTGCATAATCGACACGAGCGTCCCGCGCTACGAAGCCAGCGCCTAAGCATAGACACTGACACGGGAGCTGCCAGATGCGAAGTTCCGGCTCGATCCAAGCGTTCAACCCCTCACCCTGTCCCTCTCCCTATGGGAGAGGGGACGCCTTCTCAACGGCTGCGGCGGGACTCCCTCTCCCATGGGGAGAGGGCTGGGGTGAGGGGAGATTCGCTCGGGTCAGGGCACTATCTGACGCCGTGCCAGCGCCCATGCAGTTATAGGAGATCGCGATGAACGTGGCAGTCACGCCAGCTGCGGCAAAATTCATCCAGCGCCTGCTACGCTTGAGCGGTGCGCCAGGCAGCGGCTTGCGGTTGCTGGTAAGAGCCGGGGGCTGCTCCGGGCTTGCCGCCGAATTCGGCGTCGAAGCCATGCCCCAGCCGGGCGACGCGGCCGTCGAGGTGGACGGCATCAAGCTGTTTCTGCCGGCGGAGAGCCGCCTGCTCCTCGACGGCGCGACCATCGACTTCAGAGAGACGCCCGCCGAAACCGGCTTCGTCTTCCTCGACCCGAAGAATAACGCCTGCGCCACTTGCGGAACCGGCGGCATGGCCAGGGAACCGCCCGGCGGGCGGCATTAGGGCAAAATGCGATGGCGGCGGTTTCACCATATCGGGAATGGACAAGGACGGTGGATGCCCAGCGTTCCGCCGTTCCCAACCGCGTGGGGTCCGGCGATGACGAATGACATCGATGAAGCTGTCGATTGGGAAGGCAGGGAAGTCAGTTGCGAGGCTTGCCCGCACCGCGATCCGCCGGGCAGCGGGCGCTGCGCGCTCAAGCACGCCTGCGTGCAGGACCGCTATGCGCGCCGGATCGAGCGCTTCTTCGCCTGGAATCCAGCGCTCGCCGGCGAATACCTCGCCCATCCCTATTTCGAGGTGCGGGCGCTCGCCGCGAAATTCGCGGACGTGTTCCAGCTGCCGCCGCTGCTTGCCGACCCCGACGAGACCGTGCGCTGGAGTGCCGTGCAGCGGCTGCCGCGCGGCTATCTTCTGCTCCTGCGTAACGATCCCCATCGCGAAGTGCGCATCCGCGTGGCGTCGCTAATCCAAGGCATGGAACTGAGCCCCATGATACGCGATCCCGACTATAGCGTGCGGATCATGGCGGCGCGGCGCGTTCCGGCGGGTCTGCTGCCCCTGATGATGGCGGACGGCGAGGCGGAAGTGCGGCGCGTGGTGGCAAGCCGCATCGAAGGCGATGGGCTTTACCGGATGGCCGGGGACGAGGACGCGGAAGTGCGGCTGGCTGCCGTGCGCCGCCTTGAGGACGCGGAGCTTGCGCGGTTCCGGAACGATCCGGATTGGCGCGTCCGCTACGAGGCGGCAAGGCGCGTACCGCCCGGCGCGCTGTTCGATATGCGTGAGGACCCCGACGATATGGTCCGCGATTTCGTCCTGGCACGGATCGCACAGGAAGGGCCGGAGCTGCCCGGCGGCAATGTCGTGGCCTTCAGAGCGCGTGCGGGCCAGCAATCTTCCCGGAGGAGGTAAGATGAAAATCAGCCGCGATAGCGACGTGGTCGAGTTGGATGGACCGCCGGCGTTCGAATATGGCGAGAAGGTCCGCAGCCTGAAGAACATCCGCAACGACGGAACCTTTCCGGGCAAGGAGATCGGCGAGCCCCTCTGCAAAAAGGGCGAGGAGGGCTATGTCGTCAGCATCGGCACGTTCCTCCAGCAGTTCTACATCTACGGCGTGGAGTTCATCTCGTCGGGCTACCGCGTGGGCATGAAGCGCAAGGAGCTTGAGCTGGTGGAAGCGGTGCCGGAGCGCTTCCGCGATGGGGGCTTGGCATGAACGTTCCTGAACCGCGGAAATTTGAGTGGGGGCAGCGCGTGAGCGCGGTGGACGACCTCTTTAACGACGGCTCGTTTCCAGATTGGCCCGTGGACGCGCTGCTGGTGAAGGCAGGCGATGCGGGCGAGATCGTCCAAGTTGGCACGCATGCCGAAAGCGGCACGCATATCTATCTCGTGGAATTCAGGGAGCGGCTGGTGGTCGGCTGCCTCGAAGGCGAATTGCGCTCAAGTGGCGCGGGAGCCGATAGCGCGGCTGAAAAAATCAATTCCGTCTAACCGCCCGCCGGGGCAAGGAGCGAACGATGAAGGTCATGATCCGCAAGATGCCCGATGGCAGGATGTCGGCCTATGTGGCGAAGAAGGACCTGGAGGAGCCCATCGTCGAGATGGAGAAGCCCGGGATGTGGGGCGGCACGGTGACGCTCGGCAATGGCTGGCGGCTTGAGTTGCCCGATTTGGCGGCGGACACCAGGCTGCCCATCACGGTCGAGGCGCGGAAACTGGGCGGCGAATAATGGGCTTTAGTGCGGAAGATTTGGCGGAGGCGGGCATTCTTCTGCGGGATGCCGCGACGGCGGTTCGGGCAGTCCAGATGCTTCGCGAACGCTTTCCGGGAGTGCCGGTCACGCGTGCCGACGCTTCGGACCTCAGCCTGGAGGCGCCTTTCCTGCAATATGAGGGGTTCGATTTGTATCTCGTCGATGGCGGCAGTCACTGCTGGAGTCTGACGGACAGTCCTGAGCGTGCAAGCGCTCTCGTTGTCGCCGCCCATGCGGGACGGAAATGAGTACAGGCTTCATACCCTTGTCGGACCCGCATGTGACGGCTGCGGAAATCGAGGCGGTGAAGCGGGTTCTGCATTCGCCCCGTCTTAGCGCTGGGCCTGAGGTTCAAGCCTTCGAGGAAGCTTTCGCGGCCTACGCAGGCAGGAAATTTGCGATTGCGGTTGCGAGCGGCACAATCGGCATGCTGCTCGTGCTGAAGGCTTACCATATCGGGCCAGGCGATGAGGTTATCGCATCCTCCTATTCCTGGCGAGAGACTGCGCACGCCATCGTGCTTAGCGGCGCCACGCCCGTTTTCGCCGATATCGATTATTGGGTGGGTACGCTTGTGCCGCAGAAGGCGGAAGCCTGCGTCACCGGCCAAACGCGTGCGATCCTCGCAGGCAATACCAATGGCCACCCGGCACCCTGGGACGAATTCCGCGAACTTGCGCTAAGGCGCGGCCTCATCCTGATCGAAGATTCCACGGAGGCGATCGGTTCCGTTTTCCAGGGGAAAGCGGTTGGCAGTTTCGGCGATTGTTCGGTCTTCGACTTCTCGCAGCCGGGCGCAATCGCCTGCGGTGAAGGCGCAATGATCGTGACGGACGACGAGGAGACCGCCTATGCCATCCGCCGGCATCGCGGCCGCCTGCCGGAGGAACGCACGTCTGTTTCCGTGACTACGGCCGTGCCCTATCAGGCGGCGATGAGCGACCTCTCGGCGGCGCTTGGCCTTGCCCAGCTCAAGCGCATCGAAGACATTCTGGCACTCCGCGAGGCGGTGGCGGGCCACTATTTCAAATACCTTAGGTCCTTCGAAGGCATCAAGGACCCGAAGACCGCCCCCGGCGTGGATAAGATCTACTGGTTTCTCTATACCGTGCATCTCGGCACGCGCTTCTCGCGTTCGAGCCGGGACGCCATCGCCGAGGATCTCAAGACCCATGAGATCGAGGCGGCCGGCTACAGCCAGCCCCTGCATCTCCAGCGCTATTATCTCGATGCCGGCCCAAAGCGCGGCGAGTTGTTCGTCACCGAAAAGATCGCTGCCCGCGCCCTCGCGCTCCCGCTCCATCCGCATCTCACCGAAGCCCAGATCGCGTTCATCGCGGAAACCGTGAAGGACGCTTCCGTCAATGTCGGAGCTGGAAGCGCGATCTACCTCTGATGCGCGGACTGCCGCGCTGGCCCGTTCGTAACCTTGGAGACTACCTGCAATGCCAATACTGACCATACTCCCTGCCGGTATTACCGCGCGCGTCGCGGAGGGCTCGACCGTTCTCGATGGGCTGCTGGCGGCGGGCGCCGGGATACAGCCGAAATGCGGCGGCAAGGCGCAATGCGCATCCTGCCACATTTTCGTTCATGACGGGCGCAAGACCTTGTCGAAGATCCAGCGCGATGAGCATGAGCGCCTGGACCAGGTCGTTGGCGTAGGCCCGAAGTCGCGCTTGGCCTGCCAGGCACGGCTCGGCGCGGAAGACGTTACGGTCGAAGTTCTGAGCTTCAGCTCGGGCTTTTAGGCGGAGAAGGGTACGATGGCCGGAACACTTGTCACGATCCATGTTCGCTTCGCGCCGAAGTGGACGCACTAAAGGCCGCGGGACTTCATTAAACGGAGGCGAACATGACCATCGAAGCGATTGAGACCATCAGGCAAAATCTCGCGCGCGGCCTCGTCATTCCCTATCTGGGGCCTGGCGTGCTGGCGCTGGCCGGCGGCTGCCCGTTGCCGCGCTCGCCGGAGGAACTGGTGGACCGGCTCACCGCCAAGGCGAGCGTGCCGCACAAGATCCGCAAGAACCTCACCGCCGCGGCACAGTTCATCGAGAATTTCAAGCACCGCAAGACCGTCGCCGCCGCGATGAAAGAGGCGTTTACGGCGTCCGTCCCGCCAACGCCGCTTCATCGCTTGCTGGCCGCGCAGCCAGCACTGCCGCTCATCGTCCACGCCTGGTACGACGATCTCCCGCAAAAGGCGCTTGCAGGAAAAGCAGGCTGGGGCATGGCGCAGGGTGTGAGCCAGGCCGAGCATCATGGGAAGTGGGTGCACTATTTCAACGGCGAGACGCTGGCGCGCGCGGTGGAAGCGGATGCGGAGGATTGGGCCACACTTTTGTATCAGCCCTTGGGCTCGGTTTCGCCGGCTGCGAATTTTCTGGTATCGGACTCGGACTTCGTTGAAGTATTGACGGAGATCGACATTCAAACTCCGATCCCCGAAGCCGTGCTCGATATTCGCAAAAACCGCCACTTCCTGTTTCTCGGCTGCCGCTTCTCGACCCAGCTTGAGCGGATTTTCGCGCAGCAGATCGTGAAGCGCTCCTCGGACCGCCACTGGGCGATCATGCCCGAGACACCCACGCGCAACGAGGAGCGGTTCCTCGCCCAGCACAATATCCAGCGCGTCCCCCTGCCGCTTGCGGCGTTCAGCGGCCTGCTTGCGGGCGGGGCGGACGAGCCCATACAAGCCTTGGCGGCAGCCCAATGAAAATTCCGGTTGCCACTTCGCTCATCGAACGCCTGCTTGCGGAGGATGCCCCTCACGCCGACCTGACAACCGAAGCGCTGGGCATCGGGGCGATGGCCGGCAGGATGGAATTCCGCGCCAGGGGCGCGATGACCGTCGCGGGGATCGACATCGCGGCGGAGCTGATTTCACACGCGGGCGCGGAGGCATCCGTTTTGATCGCGCCAGGCGGACGGGCGGCGCCGGGCGATCTTCTGCTGGCGGCTTCTGGCCCCGCCGCGGCACTGCATCTGTCCTGGAAGGCAGCGCAAACGCTCACCGAAATTCTCTCGGGCATCGCTACCGCCGCGCGGGCGCTGGTGGATGCGGTGGAGGCTGCCAATCCCGATGTGAAGGTCGCCTGCTCCCGCAAGACCGTGCCGCTGACCCGCCAGCTATCGGTGGCGGCCATCCGCGCGGGCGGCGCCATCCCGCACCGGCTGGGGCTTTCGGAGACGATCCTCGTTTTCGCGGAGCACCGGGCTTTTCTGCCAGACGCGAGCCTCAAGGAACTGGCCGCGCGGCTCCGCCGGGAAGCGCCGGAGAAGAAGCGCGGCATCGAGGTTGCGACGGTTGCGGAGGCGTGCGAAGCCATCGAAGCCGGCTTCGAGATCGTGCAGCTCGAAAAGATGCCGCCGGCAGGCGTTGCGGCGGTCGCGGATTTCGCGCGCCTGTCTTCGTCCGGCACGGCCGTTGCGGCGGCGGGCGGCGTTACGCCCGCGAACGCGCGCGAGTATGTGGAGGCAGGTGCTGGACTGATCGTGTCGTCCTGGCCCTACACGGCCAAGCCCACCGATGTCGCCGTTACCATCGCGCGCGCCGAGCGGCATTAGAGCGATAGTGCCGGGTGGTGCAATGAACGGAGGGGATCTCCCCTCACCCTGTCCCTCTCCCCATGGGAGAGGGAACGCCCTAACAATGGCCGCGACGGAACTCCCTCTCCCATGGGGAGAGGGCTGGGGTGAGGGGAGATCCCCTCCGTGCAAGGCACTATCGAGCATTATGAAGCGCCCATGCCCTCGCGCGGGCATGACGCTCAGCGGCTTACCTCTTAGCTATCCCATTTGCTCCGGATAGCCCGAATATTGGTCGGCAACCGCCCACCAGCGCCCGTTCTCCTTCACCAGCACGAACATGTCGCGCCCGCCCATGTCGTAGCGCTCGCCCTCCATGTCGAAGGACATGTCGTAATAATAGGTGACGATGGCCGTATCGCCGTAAATCCGGACATCCGGCTCAAGCTCTTCCCAGCGTTCGATGCGGGCGCTTTGCGCGAAGCCTTGCCACGACTTGAGGCAAGCGTCCCGTCCGTACAGGATATCCTGGTCGGTCGCGGTGATCGCCACCATGCGGGGATGAAAGTAACCCGCAAGACCGGAGCCGTCGCCCTTGGTCCAGGTTTCGTTCATGGCCTTTATGAAGGCAAGGACCTCGTCCTTCGTTGCCTGGTCGTCCGCCATTTGTGTGCTCCTTGCCGTTGCGGCTTCGCTGTCTTGGAGTGAAAAATCCTTGCCAGAGATCGGGGCGCGGGCAAGATTTTTCCAGAGGGCGCGCGATTGCCGCCTCGGCCGGGCTGTGGACAGCACGGGATATTTCCCGGCCTCGGTGCTGCCGCCATCGGCTCGAACATTTGGCAAATTCCTGCATTACGCAGCCCGCATGAAGCGGGAAATGCTCATATCGTTCTTGCCTCCGGTCTTATTGAGCCTGGCGGCCCGGCTTGCCGTGCTGGCAATCGCCGTCTTTGGCCGGGAAACCTTCGCCACCATCGGGGTGTGCAGGGAGTGGGCGATGGTGCTGGCGCTGTTTTTGGGGGCGCCGGTGTTTATTGGCTTTGCTGGCGTCAGGCTTTGGAAAGCCCGGGCCAAGCTGGCCGGCACAGGCGTTCTTTTTGCCTCTGCCGCGGTCTCGGTTGCAATCTTGTCCATGAACTTCGGCGAGGCCTATGGGCGGTTGTTCTGGCGCAAGGCCGGATACGGCGCGGTTGCCGCGCAGCGCCCGCAAGACCTGGTCATCGTCTTCGACTGGGGCGCGGGACCGGGGCCTATCCTTTTCAGCGGTTACAAGGAATATCTGGTGATTGCCAGAGGCGGCGCCGTTCAAACAATCGAGGCGTTTGCCGGTCATCGGATCGGCAGCTGGGGCGGCGAAAGACAGGACGTGGACAGCTTTCTTTCCGCGGCGTGGGATGAAAAGGACCGGGCCAGGCGGTTCCGGCAGGGAAAATTCGACGCTTGCCATATGCGCATCGTGCACCTGATGGGGCACTATTACTACGCGGTGGACGCCTGCTGATCTCGAAGCTGGGGGCGCGTCGCCGTTACGGCTTGCAGGGGGCGATGACATCGCCGGACAGGCGCGCGGTCTCATGGACGCAGGTATCGGTGACGGTTACGGGTGTTTCCGCAAGCCCGATCCAGGCGGCGATGCGCTCCGGCTCGAAGCCAGCCTCGCGGTGCCCGCCGGATTCCATCAGCGGCCGGCGGATCAGGAGCGGGTCTGCCTGCATCAGGCTCAGCGCGCTCTTCTCGTCCAGCGCCTCGGGGTGCACCTCGCCGGACTTCACGCGCGGGCTCGACTTGTTGAACCACCCGGAAACCGGGCGCGGACCGAAAAACGAGCGAAGCCCGGCCTCCGTCCAAGGTTCGCCCAGCAGGTTTCTTACGTCGAGCGTGTGGCCGCTGCGGAGAAGCAGCGCCTTCTGCCGCGCGTTGCCGGCACAGCCGGGCTTTTCCCAGAAAATTACATGAGCCATGCGTGCGCCTTCTTCAGCAGGGGAGCCGCAAAAGCCTGTTCCTCCAGCTTTCTTGCGATGGCGGACAGCGTGGCTTGCGCAATGGCCGCGCCGCGCTGGTCGATGCCGGTCCAGGAGGCGCCTTTGCCGCCCGGGTCGATCTCCAGGAGTTTGACGCCTGGGGGCACCTCGGTGCCGTCGCGGACGGCGCCACGCAAAATGCCGTCGAGCGGCGCGCACACCGCCGCGCCGTTGAGAATGCCGATAGGGAAGTTCTTGAACACGCGCGTGCCGATGTCCACCGCGCAGCGCCAGCGGCCGGACTCGGTGGAATAGACGAAGCGCTCGGCCCCGGCGCCGCCGAGGGAGCGCGCCTTGCCGTCGGCGGCCTCGGTGCAGCCCTTGACAACCACCGCGCCCGTCCTCGTGGGCCAGGTCTCGACCGCGATGTCGCAATTCTTGTCCACCGCGAAGCCTGGGCCTAGCCCGACCGCGAGTTTGGCGAGATGGCGAAGGTCCGGGTGCCGCTCGCGCTTCTGCATGCGGGCGTCCACGAGGACGTGGAACGGCGTGATGGGGATCAGGTCGAGCAGGCCCAGCGGCGTGACCACGGCGCCGGCTTGGCAGAGCATCCACGAGACGGCGAGGCTCGTCTCCGCGCACACGCCCCGGACGCCACAGACCTCGGCCGGATCGCCGAACAGCGCGTCGTGAAACGCCATGCGGCGGCGGATCACTGGCGGATGCGGATCGTGGGAAAGAACAACCCGCCACCCTTCGCGGTGCAGATAGACCGCGACCGCCGAGGCGATTTCGTTCGTCCCCATTATGACAGCGACGCGGCTGCCTGGACCGCCGGGCGGATCGATCATCGGCCTGTCTCCGGAAGGGTTGAGGTTTAGGGCTCGATGCGAGCGGAGCGAAGCAATCCAGAGGCGGCATATGCCGGCGGCTGCGACATCTGGATCGCCGCGGCGCCGGATGCCGCCTCGCGACGACGGCGTGCCGCTGGGCTACACCGGCCGGTTTTCGTTCTGGTTGCGCACTGGCCCCATGATCTTGAGACCGTCTTCGTAGGTGAGGTCCGGGAATTTGTCCGCGAACTTGAGCGCGGCATCCGCGACCCTGTCGAGCTTGGCGGCGGTGTCGAGCCGCTTCAGTTCGTTCTTCTCAAGGTAAAGCAGCTCCAGAAGCTCGTTATAGACGCCGGCCTCGTCGATCGGCAAGATGTAGAAGCTCGCGCCGTTCAAAGACACCTGGTAACGCTTCAGAAGATCGATGTTGTTGCAGTAGCAGAAATACTTGCCCGTGGGCGACAGCGCGTCGCCCAGCACATCGGCCAGCGGCTTCAGATATTCGAACGAGTGCAGATAGCAGGTCAAAAACGGGATGGTGGTGCTGCCTTCTTCGGCGATGGCCATCACCTGATCGGCCTTCAGCTCCGGCGGCCGCGCCTCGTCGGCGAGCTTGGATGCGAATTTCAGCGCAAGCTCGCCGCGAAAGCCGAAGCGGCCCGGCTTCTTCGTTGGCGCCTTGAGCACCGGGTTGACAAGCCGCCCTTCGGCTTCAAGCCGGGCGAAGCCGGTGTCTGAAATCTTGACCATGGTGTCTGTCATCTCTGCTGCCCTCGGCGTGTTCTTCGTTCGGTTCCGGGAGCAGTGTTGAGCAACCACCGTGCCAAACTGGATTTGTGTAAGAAAACCGGGGCGCCGGCGCCCCGGTTGGCTAGGACGGTGCGGGCGCGGCATGTCGCGATGGCGACAGCCCTTGTCGCGTAGCATACATAGGTCCACCTCGCGCCAGCCCTCTCCCGGCAAGCTCGCCTTGTCGAGCTTGCCTCTTTTCGCTTCCGCATCCGCGAGCGGATGCGGATGGGGAGAGGGAGTCCTGGCGTGCCCGCCGGGAAGGCGTTCACCTCTCCCCTCGCGGGAGAGGGGACAGGGGTGAGGGGGCCTAAACTGCCTTCGCCGGCAGAATGGAAAGCTGCACCATTTGATGCGTGCCCTGGCCGAACACGGCGCCAACCTTCCGGCGCACGCCTTCCACCGTGAGCGGTTTCGTCAGTACGCCGTGCGCGCCATTCTTAAGAAAGCCTTGTGCGAGCGCGTCCTGCCCCGGTGCCGCTATGAGCATGATTTTCGTGGCCGGCAGCTTTGCCGCGATCTCCCGCAGCACGCCTTGGCCCAGCGCCTCCACAATCTCAAGCCCCAGGAGCAGAAGATCGGGGCGGCCATCCGCTGCCTTCGCATAGGCTGCGTTCAAATCCGCCAGATCGTGGGCCTCGTACTCGTCATGCAGCATGAACTGCAAAGCCGCGCGCGCGATCTCGTCATCCGACACCAGGAAGATGCGCTTGTTCTCCAGCGCGCGGGATATTTCGACGCCAATCTGCATGCAGGTCCTCCAAAAGCTCTTGCAGCAGCGTTATTGCGGCCCGGTTGGCACAACGAATGAGCGTTCCGCCCCTCACCCCAGCCCTCTCCCCATGGGAGAGGGAGTCCGGGCGTGCCCGCTGAGAGGGACAGATCCTATGAGGGGAGATTCCCTCGTTCATTGCGCCAACCGCACCGCAATGACGGTGCATTTTCCCGGCGTTGCAATTTCCGGGCCGCGGCCCTGTCTGCTGTCCGCTTTCGTACAAGGGGCTGCCCGCATGTCGGCTTTGGAACAGCGGGAACCGTGGCGGAATTTGCGGCAAAAAATGCGCAACATCACACGATATCAATGACTTATCGAATTGGCACGGCGATTGCTCAATGGGAGCCGCGGGCAAGGAATTGCCAGATGCTCCACCCTTCGAGGCGAGCAGAAGAGACTAGGATTACGAAGGAGACCTGCATGGCATTGCGACAGATCGCATTCTACGGGAAGGGTGGCATCGGCAAGTCCACCACTTCCCAGAATACGCTGGCGGCGCTGGCCGAGATGGGGAACAAGATCCTCATCGTTGGCTGCGACCCCAAGGCCGACTCTACACGTTTGATCCTTCACGCCAAGGCGCAGGACACCATCCTGAGCCTCGCCGCCGAGCAAGGCAGCGTCGAGGACCTCGAACTCGAAGACGTGATGAAGATCGGGTACCAGAACATCAAGTGCGTCGAGTCGGGCGGCCCGGAGCCGGGAGTTGGCTGCGCGGGCCGCGGCGTTATCACCTCGATCAACTTCCTTGAGGAGAACGGCGCTTACGAAGACATCGACTACGTGTCCTACGACGT
>PMBZ01000057.1 GCA_003153975.1 Hyphomicrobiales bacterium | reverse complement strand
AGCTGGTCTTTGGCGGATTGCGCGATAGCGCTAGTTTCCGTTTCTGAAGCTGTGCCGTTTTCCAAGGTTTTGCCTCCACTGACATGCGAATCGAAAAGCTTTGCCAGAGGCTATCGCGGTGGCACAGGCCTTTCAACGCCCCGCCCGCGCCCGTCCCTAACGCACCGCCAGCGCTGGGGAAAAGCTGTGCATGCTTTGAGATTCGCCTTCCTGAAACTGGCGGCCTGCCCGGCAAGTGGCGAAGAAGGGCACGGCTGAGCGGTTTCAAAGGCAGGGTTCAAGACTGCCCTCAAGCATGTGGCGGGCGGGCTACATGTTCATGCGCCGCGAAGGATTGCGAACAAACCGAGCCTTCGAAAATATTCATCTCGTGGGGATTTTGCGCGCTATGCCGCAGGACAATTTGCCGCTAGGCTGATTGTAAGGTTGGGGGAAGTATGGGCGGTAACGGGTATCGGGAGAGTGTAACGGCAGGCGCATTGCGCGTTATCGCTCCGTTACACTTCAGAGTCCGTCAGAGAGAAGCTCTCGGTTTCCTTGCCGCGCTACTGCTGCTGTTCAATGCAGCTGTGCCTTATTGGCACGCGGCACAAAAGATTCAGGCCTGGGCGTCCGCCTATGCGGACCCTGAATTCAGACACGAGGCCCAGCCTTATGCGGAGCTTGAATGCCATCGCCTGGATGGCGCGGCTCCAGACCGAAGAGACAGCGATCGGCCCCCCTCCAAAAAACAGACCTGCCCACTGTGTAAGGCGTTGCTGCTCTTTTCGCCGGGCGCCGCTCCACCGGCTTTGGCGTTCATTCCTTGTGCTGCCTGCGCCATCGCGGCCGTTGTCCCGCCTCAAGCGGACCTGACTGCAATCGCATACGCGGGCGAGCAGGCCCGGCCGCGCGCGCCCCCGCTAGCCTAAACGGCAGAAGTGCGAAGTCCGCGGCAAGCGCCTGCGGACTCGCCGTTTGGGTATTGCCATAACTGGGCTTGTAACTCTATTGGGGCGTGGCCGCGTAAGCGGACCAAAGTAAAAGCATCATGAAAATCGACTTTCCAAGCATCCCGTCCGGGCTGGCGCAGGCGCGCCGCGCCGCCGGGCTCCTTCTCTTGTGCAGCTTGATCCCTGGCGAGGCGCTTGCCTGTGCCTGCGGCTGCAGCGTTTTCGATGTGGGCACCACCTCCCTTTTGCCGAAGGAAGGCAACCACGGCGGCTCCGTCTATTTCGAGTGGGACCGCTCGGACCAGAGCCGGAGTTGGAGCGGCACTTCCAAGGCCCCAGCGGACAGCATGGCCGACAAGCACATTCTGACCAACTGGTACGTCGTTGGAATGAACTACATGTTCAACCGCGATTGGGGCGCCAGCGTGCGGATACCGACGGCAAACCGGGCCTTCACGACCGACGCAAACTTCGGCAACGGGGATGCGGATATCCAGACCTATCATTCTCAGGCTTTGGGCGACATCGAGCTGACCGGCATGTACACCGGCTTTTCGAAGGATATGTCGAAGGGCCTCATCTTCGGCGTGAAGCTGCCCACCGGCAATTACACCGCCGCCAATTTCGACCGCGACACCCAAATCGGCACCGGCAGCACCGATCTCATTCTCGGCGGCTTCTGGCGCGGCATGATCACGGGCGACAACGCCTGGCAATATTTCAGCCAGATCAAATACGTACAACCGATCCTGACAAAATCCACCTTGAATCCGGATAGCGGCCTCATGGAAGATTACCGGCCGGGAGCGTCGGTCGATGCGGCGGCGGGCATCACCTACAACAACTGGTATCACGTCGGGCCGTTCGACAAGGTGGCGCCTCTGCTGCAGGTGATCGCATCGCACAAGGGACCCGATGGCGGTGCGGCGGGAGATCCCAGCAATACCGGCTACGACCGCGTCTTCATCTCGCCCGGCATCGACATCACCAAAGTGATCGACGACGCGAACAACAGAACGTTCAAGCTCTATGGCGACATCGAGATCCCGGTTTACCAGCGCGTGACCGGAAATCAGCTTGTGGCGCCCTATCTGGCCAAGATCGTCGCGGGCTATACGTTTTGAACGCACGTCTTGCCGTAAGGTTTGGGAGAGCGTGGCCGGCCCTGGCGGCGGCCGCGCTCCTCCTGCTTGCCGCATGGCCGCTGCCGGCCTCCGCCGAGCCGGCCATGAAGCAGCCCGCACCGCCGCTGACGGTGGAAACCCTGGGCACCGGCGAGTTCGACCTGGGCGCGATGCGCGGCAAGGTCGTGCTTGTGGATTTCTGGGCGACGTGGTGCGCGCCTTGCCTGGCGGAGTTTCCCGCGGTCGCGAATTTCTACCGGAAGCACCGTGCGCAGGGCTTCGAGGTGATCGCGCTCAGCATCGACAGGCCGGGCAACAAGACCAAAATGCAGCGGGTGAGCGAGAACCTGCCGTTCAAGGCCGCGCTTCTGAGCGAGGCCACGCGCAACGGCTTCGGCACGCCGGACGCGGTTCCGGTGAGCTATGTCATCGATGCGAACGGCACCGTGACGGACAAGTTCATCGCCGTGGATGACGAACTCTTGAATCAGGTGATCGTTCCGCTCTTGAAAGAGGCGCAGCCGCAGGCCGTGGATACGAAGAAATGAGACGTCCGAATACTCGCACAATTTTGATGGCGACGGCATCTGCCGTTATCCTTTGCGCGCCCTCCCTTTCGCACGCCGGCGATTGGATCGCCGATGCGAAATCCGCCTGCAAGGTGTGGAACCCGCAGCCCTCCGCAGGCGAAACCGCGCGCTGGAACGGGGCCTGCAAGGACGGATTTGCCGATGGCAAGGGCGTTCTGGATTGGTTCAGACGGGGCAATTCATACGAGCGCGACGAGGGAACGTGGCGCGCCGGGCGGCAGACCGGCGAGGGAACGCAAACCTGGCCCGGCGGGCGGTATAAGGGCCAATTCTCGGAAAGCTTGCCTCACGGAAAGGGCGCGCTGATATCCGGCGAAGCGCGCTACGACGGTGCATTCCTGAACGGCAAGCCGAACGGGAATGGCGTTTTGACCAACGCATCCGGCGCGTTCAGCGGAACCTGGGCTGACGGATGCTTCAACGACGGAAAACGGCGGGCCGCCCTTGGCGTCGCCGTGCAATCCTGTCCATGAGGCCGGCCTTGGCGCCGGCCAGGTCAACACTCAAGAGGAAACGCAAATGAGAACCTTTATCGCTCTTGCCTTGATCGCGGGCATTGGCACTGCGGCGCTGGACGCGGCCCCGGCTGCCGCCGCGCAGCATTGCCGGATGGAGAAGCAATGCCGCTGGGTCAATTTCAAGAAGGTCTGCACCTATGTGAAGGTCTGCCGCGAGCGCTGAAGACCTTACGCGCCGGTCCTTAGACTAAAGATGAGATCGTTACCGGCGACCCGGCAAATGCCGGCGTGTACTGAGCGTTGGCTGGCAGGTATTTTGTAAGCAATCCAAGGCATAAGTATGTGTAAGGCACTTCCTGTGCGCTGCGGTCTAATCGCATTTAAGTAGTAGCGTCCTGAATTTGGGCAGAAGCCGCCCATTCCGCGCCACGGTTTCTGCTCAATCGGCTTTCAGCCTGAGAACAGGCACGAGGATCACCCATTCAGAGGAAAACTCCATGAGAACGATTACATCGGCATGCGCAGGCCTTGCGCTGGCTGCGTCCATATTCGCGCTATCCGGCGCGCCGGCGTCCGCTTTCGAGGCGCCTTCCGTCGCCGTAACGGCTCCAAACGGCGTCGTTAAGGTATACGACGACTGGCGCGAGCATCGGGAGCACGAGTACCGGGAGCACCGGGAACATGAGGAATACGAACGCCGGGAACGTGCGGAGCGTGAGGCGCGCGAGCGTTACGAGCATTGCCAGCATGTCCGGCATGAGTGCCGCGAACGTCACGGTTATTCGCACCACGAGTTCCACGAGTGCGTCGAAAGACACGGCTGCGAAAGATATTAAATCGTAAGCTGCTATCGCAAAACTGGCGGCCGGCACCGGCAGTCTTCCTGCCGGTGTCCTTTTTTTCCGGCATCTGGGATCGCGACCGCGAATCTGAGTTGAAACGCGGGATTGCATAATGCCCGCGCATTCTGGCTTCGCTGGCGCATCTCTTGCAGCAAGCGCAGGGTGCGATTTCCGTCTTCATCCACCTTGGGTGGATTGCGCAGCTTCGTGTGCCACACGCAAGCCCAAGTGGAGGCCTTGCCACAGGGAGCATCAACCGTTGTGTATAGGGTTGATTACAATGTTCCCGCTAGCCTCGCGCAATGCTAGTGGTATTTCTAGCATGGGATGACGTTTTGCTGGAGGCCGCATCGTGAATACCGGAAGCAAGATCGTAAGCTTGGCTGCAGCCTTTGCCCTGATCGTGGCGCCCTTGTCACAAGCTTCGGCGGAGGGCAGGGCCAAAACGCATCACCGGCACTCAGCCAAAAGGGCTGATGGCTGTCCCACGCACCGGACGGCCGAGGGAGAGCTGGTGGACTGCCACGGCTGGCGGCTCAGGCCGGGGATTGGCTGGGATAATAGCTGCTTCAATCTCGATTACCTTCCCTCTCAATATGCGTGCAGTTCAAGAGGAGGGCGCTGGTGATGGCGCCGTTCCAGGCAGCCCCTGGCAACGGGAGCGGCGCGACCTAAATAGTAAGATGCCGAGAAGAACACCCAGGAGCACGCCTTGATGGATCGCCGTACTCTCTTGATTGGATCGGCCGCATGGGGGCTTGCGAGTACCGCGGCATCCGCCGGGCCGGAAGCCGCCATGGTCCTGGGGCCCCAGGCACCATTCTCTTTCGACATGCTCACTGGCAAGGCCAGGGAGTTGAGCCAGAAGCCTTTTCAGAAGGCCGTCATCTCCGATTTCAATCTCCTGGAGCGGCTCGACTTCGACGCCTATCAGCAGATCAGGTTCCGCCCGGAGCTGGCGATCTGGCTGCATGGCGATGGCCCATTTCCCGTGGAGCCGTTCCACCTCGGCCGTTATTTCAAGCAGCCAGTCCGCCTTTTCGTGGTGTCTCCAGACAACGCCGCGCGGGAAGTTCTCTACAGCCCCGATCTCTTCACCTTTGGCAAAAGCAGCTTCGCGAAAACGCTGCCGCCCGACGCCGGGTTTGCCGGCTTCAGGGTTCTGGCGGCGCCAGGACAGCCGGATTGGCTGGCCTTCCTGGGAGCCTCCTATTTCCGCTCGCCGGCCGAGACGGGCCAGTATGGCCTTTCCTCACGCGGGCTTGCCATCGACGTGGCAATGCCAACGCCGGAGGAGTTTCCCCGCTTCACGAGCTTCTGGCTCCAGCCCGCGTCCGGCAAACGCGGCATCGTGATCTATGCCCTCCTCGATTCGCCGAGCATCGCAGGGGCCTTCCGCATAGAGACCGTACACGAGCAGTGGACGCTGATGGACGTGGAGGCCCGCCTTTTTCCGCGGACGGATATCGA
Organism: Hyphomicrobiales bacterium; assembly: GCA_003153975.1. Taxonomy (GTDB): domain Bacteria; phylum Pseudomonadota; class Alphaproteobacteria; order Rhizobiales; family Rhodomicrobiaceae; genus Rhodomicrobium. Next base: position 10,436 of record PMBZ01000057.1, on the reverse strand, counting down.
GCGGGTAGGGATCGCGCCGCTGACCAGCATGTTCTGGTACTCGAAGCACAACCGCAAGCAGGCCTCGGACTGGCGGCCCGAAATTCACGACAGCGACGGCTTAAGCATCTGGACGGGAACGGGCGAGCGGATCTGGCGCCCGCTCAACGACCCCGCGGCGGTACAGACAAGCACATTTTTCGACGGAACTCCCAAGGGGTTCGGCCTTCTGCAGCGCGAGCGCTGTTTCAGCGCCTATGAGGACGATGGCGCGTTTTACAACCGGCGCCCGAGCGTATGGGTCGAGCCGGCCGGCGATTGGGGCGAGGGGTCGGTGCAACTCGTCGAGATCCCGACCAGCGATGAAATCCACGACAACATCGTGGCCTATTGGGTGTCCAAGGAACCGTTCCGGGCAGGCACCCGCCGCGAGATGCGCTACAAGCTTCACTGGCGCCTGGACGAGCCCTATCCGGCGCCGCTTGCGCACGTTACCGCGACGAGGCTTGGCAAGGGCGGCATCCCCGGGCAACCCCGGCCGGATGGGATGATGAAATACGCCGTGGATTTCGAAGGGGGCAAGCTCAGCCAATTCTCCCAACGCGGCGACATCGAGCTTACGGTAAGCGCCCCCGCTGGCACCGTGGAGCGCCAAGCCATCTACCCTGTGGTGGGCACGCCGGCTTGGCGGGCAATGTTCGACTACACGGCGGCCTCAACATCCCCGGCCGACATCAAGATTTATCTGCATAAGGGCGGCGAGGTGCTAAGCGAGACCTGGGTCTTCCAGCACCTGCCATCGCTGTCGCTCTATTGAAACCGGCGGCCTGTTCAAGCCGCCGAGGCAGCCTCGCCGGCGTCCCCGTCATCGTTGAGATGCGCGCGCTGCAACGCCGCCTCCACAAAAGCGGCAAACATCCTGACGGCCGGCCGCACGAGCTGCGCACCGGGCGTCACGGTCACGACCTGCGCCGGCGGAAGTTTATCGCGCAACGGCTTGATGGTAACGTGACCGCCATCGTAGGTTGTCGTGGTCAGCGGCACGACCCTGTCTATCGCATAGCCGTGCCCGCGCGCGACAAGCCCGCGGATCAGCTCGAAAGACTTAAGGCGCAGCGCGATATTCGGCTCAAGCCCAAGCGCGTCGAACAGGGAGGTGACATAATTGACCTTGTCGTAAAGGATCAAAGGCTCTTTTTCCAGCTCCGTCAGGCTTACATCGTTCGCGCGGGCGAGGCGGTGGTTTGCGGGAAGCACCGCGACTGGCGGAAGTGGCAGAAGAGGTGTCGTGTCGAAGCATGCGGGCACCTCGCCGTCGAAGGTGATGGCCATCTCGATCCGGCCCTGGGCCAAATCGCGCATGAGCTGCTCGTGATCGCCCTCTTCGAGGTGCAGGGCGATCATCGGATAGCGGTCGGAGAACTCCAGCATAAGCGAGGGCATGAACCGCGCCGCCAGCGTCGGGAAGCAGCCCACGGTGATTTCACCGCGTTCGACGTCGCTGAGCGATTCCGCGGTGTTGGAGAACTCCTCGGCATGCTTCAGAAGCAGCCGCGCACCTTGGATCAGCCGTTGCCCGGCGGGCGTAAGTGTCACGCCCTTGGCGTGATGGCGGACGAAGATCGCAATCCCCAGCATCTGCTCAAGCTCGGCGATCGCCGCCGAGACGGAAGGCTGGGAGACCTGCAAACGGCGGGCAGCCTCTGTGACATTGCCACAGTCGGCGGCAGCCGTAACGTATCTGAGGAGGCGTAATGATATATTCATTTGAACTGCATAGGCTAAGTTTTGCGATGTATGCAATGATTAGTCCCTTCAATACAACCAATCATGTATTTCTTTTTTGCATGCTGTGCGAAATATGCCCAAGTCTTACACAAGTTGCTACGCTCGATGAATTTTTGAGCACCGCGCCCAGGTCCGCGGCCACCTTCGCCGCACCGCGCAAAGGTTGCATTGCAGGCCCGCACCAATTAGGGTGGCGTCCGGGGATCGCCATGCGGGGGCGCAGCCTTTAGGGGCGCGCGGGTGTCGTCATTCCGCCTTCGAATCCTCACTTTGGACAATCTTCGGCGTAAACGCTTCGAGAACAAAGGCGCGCCTCGCAAGTAGCGCTCTCATCCGTCACCAGATCCGGCAGGCAATGACACCAACCAGCGATTTTTCATTTCTAGGCCTATTCCTGCAGGCTTCCCCGGTCGTGAAGGCCGTCATTCTTGGATTGATCATGGCCTCTGTCTGGTGCTGGTCGATCGTGATCGAGAAATATCTGGCATTCGCGAAGGCACGCGCCCAGTCGGACGAGTTCGAGCAAATCTTCTGGTCCGGCCAGTCGCTGGACGAGCTTTATATGTCAATCTCGCAAAAGCAGCCGAGCGCGATGGCGGCGCTGTTCGTCGCCGCCATGCGCGAGTGGCGCCGCTCCATCGAGAGCACGGCGAAACCGCTTGCCGGGGTGCAGATGCGCATCGAGCGGGTCATGGAGGTCACGATCACCCGCGAGATGGAACGGCTGGAGCGGCGGCTCCTGTTCCTGGCGACGGTCGGCTCGGTCGCACCCTTTGTCGGCCTGTTCGGCACGGTCTGGGGCATCATGACCGCCTTCCAGGGCATCGCCGCCAGCAAGAATACCAGCCTTGCCGTGGTCGCACCCGGCATTGCGGAGGCGCTGTTCGCCACGGCACTTGGCCTGCTCGCCGCGATCCCCGCAGTGATTTTCTACAACAACTTCAGCCAGTCCGCGACCCGGCTGGCGCAACGTCTCGAAGCCTTCGCGGACGAGTTCTCGGCCATCGTCTCGCGGCAGCTCGATATGAAGACTTGAGGCGGCGGCATGGGTGCATCTCTTCAGGCCCCCCAGGGCAACCCAGGCGGGGCGAGGCGCAGGAAGGGCCGGCGGCACAGGCCAATGGCCGAAATCAACGTCACGCCCTTCGTGGACGTGATGCTCGTCCTTCTCATTATTTTCATGGTCGCGGCGCCGCTGCTCACCGTCGGCGTGCCGGTGGACCTGCCCAAAAGCGAGGGCTCGGAACTCAAGAGCGAGAGCGAGCCGCTGACGGTGACTGTCGACCCTCAGGGCAAGATATTCATACAAAACGCTGAAATTCCACTGCCCGATCTTCAGCCAAAATTATCGGCGATCACCGAGGCTCGCAAGGGGATGGACGAGGCCATATTCGTACGCGGCGATAAGTCCACCAACTATGGCGAGCTTATGCGCGTGATGGGACGAATCGCTTCGGCGGGGTATAAGCATATTTCTCTAGTGACGGAAATCGAGGAGAAGCGCTGAAGGCGCACGGGGACTTGAACGGTGCGGTTAGGCCTCATAGGCTCGATCATTCTTCATCTCGTTATTTTCGGACTCGTGATTTTCAACTTCATGGGCCGGAATGACGAGCCGTCTGCGCCTCCCGTGCCGGTGTCCGTCGAGATCATGTCGCCGAAGGACTATAGCGAGCGGCAGGCCGGGAAGATCTATGGCAAGGCGGAAAAGCCGCCGGTGCCGGTTGCTGAGGTGAAGGCGCCCGAGGCAACGGCAAACGCCAAGAAGGAAGTCGCCCAGCAGACCCCGGCGCCGAAACCCGTCGAAAAGGAAGCGCTTGCTCCTCCTCCGCCGCCTCCAACTGCAGCTCCCACGCCGGCACCCGCCCCAGCGCCCGCCCCCAAGCCTGTGGAACACGTGAAAGCCGAGCCAAAGCCTGAAAAGGTGCCAGAGAAGGCCGCGCCGAAGAAGGTTGTGAAGAAGGAAGAGGCGCCGAAGCCGAAGCCCGAGGCGCCCAAATATGAGTTCGATCCGGCCAAGATTGCCGCCAAGGTGAGACCGGACGAGCGCGAGGCTCCGCGCCCTTCCACAGCGCAATCCATGGAAGCCAAGCCTTCCAAGACTTATTCGGACCGGCAGGCGGCTCTCTTGAGCCGCGACCCGAACGCGGGTATGCAGGCAGGCGACTGGAACCCGTCCCAGCCCTGGCGTCCGTCCGGCTCTTTGCAGGATCAGGCGATGGGCTTGCCCAACGCGCGCGGAGCCATGAACGCGGGCACCTGCGCGGATGCCATCCAGAGCCGCATCGAACAGTCCTGGATTCTGCCCATTGGCGGGCAGTCCGCCGAGAACACGGTCATCCGGCTTCACATAGAGCTTAGGCGGGATGGAACCCTGCTGCGGCCTCCCGCCATCATGGATCAGGCTTACACGCCGGTTCAGCAGGCGATGGCGGACTCGGCGGTGCGGGCGGCGGAAAGCGCGCAGCCCTATAACATCCCGCCGCAGCAATACGAGCAGTGCAAGGATATGATTTTGCGCTTCAACCCGCGCGATATGTATGGCGGCTGATAATGATAGAAGAACCTGTCGATTGTTTTCCTGGGGCCGTATCCGCGGCATCATTCCCGCGAAAGCGGGAATCCATTTCCGCCACAGGAACAAGCCCTAACATCGGTCCCGGCTTTGTCGCATACGCGATCGAGAGCCGCCAGATGCAAGGTTCCGGCTTGACCAGAGCGCTCAACCCCTCACCCTGTCCCTCTCCCCATGGGAGAGGGGACGCCTGCACAACGGTTGCAACACCGTCCCCTCTCCCATGGGGAGAGGGACAGGGTGAGGGGAGATTCGTCCAGTTCCTGGCGCCATCAAGCGCCCCCGCAAGCCATGCCGGCGGAAACATCGGGGTAATCGGCAAACAGCTCGCCCTATTCGGTGCTCTGCTGATTGCCTTCGCAGTGCTTGCGCCGCACCTGGCGCGGGCGCAGGTCGAGGTTGAAATCCGGCGCGGGCAGGTGCGCGCGATCCCCATCGCCATCGCCGAATTCGCGGGCTCCAACCTCGCCAGTGAAACCGCGCAAATCGTCACGGCGGACCTCGAACGTTCCGGCCTGTTCAAACCTGTCTCTCCCGCCGCCTTCATCGACCGCACGGCGAATGTCGACACGCCACCGCGCCTCCAGGACTGGCGGGTGCTCAACGCGCAGGCCCTGGTGGTCGGCCGCGTCACCGATACAGGCGATGGCCGCTTGCGGGGCGAATACCGGCTTTGGGACGTTTTCAGCGCGCGCCAGATTGCGGGCGAACAGTTCTACATCCAGGCGAGCACGCCACGCCGGCTCGCGCATATCATCGCCGACGCCGTCTACGAGCGCCTGACCGGCGAGAAAGGCTATTTCGACAGCCGCATCGTCTTCGCCGACGAGACCGGCCCCAAGGACAAGCGGGTGAAGCGGCTTGCGATCATGGATCAGGATGGCGCGAACCTGCGGCTTCTGACACCGGGCCGCGAGCTGGTGCTGACGCCCCGCTTCCATCCCCTTTCGCAACAGATCACATTTACCGCCTACCGTGACGGCGAGCCGCGTGTCGTGCTCATGGATATCATGTCCGGACAAGAGCAGGTGCTCGGCAACTTCCCGAACATGTCGTTTGCGCCGCGCTTCTCGCCGCAGGGCGACCGCGTGGTGATGAGCCTGCAAGAGGGGGCGAACTCGAATATTTTCGAGATGGACCTGCGCAGCCGCCAGCTCACGCGCCTCACCCAATCGCAGGCCATCGACACCGCGCCGTGCTACTCGCCGGACGGGCGCGGCATCGTCTTCGAATCGGACCGCGAGGGCAGCCAGCAGCTCTATGTGATGAGCGCGGGCGGGGCGGGCTTGCGCAGGATCACTTACGGCCACGGCAGCTATTCGACGCCGGTCTGGTCGCCGCGCGGCGACCTCATCGCGTTCACCAAGCGTGTGAGCGGCGGCTTCGCCATCGGCGTTATCCGGCCGGACGGATCGGGCGAGCGCATCCTGACCGAGGGCTATCACAATGAGGGGCCGTCCTGGTCGCCCAACGGCCGCGTCATTGCGTTCTTCCGCGATTCGCAGGGCGGCAATGGCGGGCCGAAGCTCTACAGCATCGACCTGACGGGATATAATGAGCGGCAGATCGCAACGCCCTCCTTCGCCTCCGACCCCGCCTGGTCCCCGCTGCTGAAATAGTTTCTTCCTTCACAGGGCATTACCCCTTGCATGATGATCTTGCTCGAATCGGGCAAGATCATCATGCAAGAGGTAATGCCGCCGGAGAATCGCCGCTTCACCCGCAATGGCCTCCACGCAGCCTGCAACACAACCGTTACAATTTTTTGCGCATTCGGGGGGTGTTTCGTGCTACGGTTGCACCAGCTTCGGCCCGAGAGCCGCAAAACGGCCCTAGAAATCGGATTCCTGGTAGGCGTTCCGTTACGATTTCCTGGTCAATCTGCTCGCATTGGTTGCGTGGAACAGGAGGCAACAAGAATGCGTCTACGAACGGTTTTAGCAGCGCTGACCGCTGCGGCTGGCTTGCTTCTGGCCTCTTGCGAGAAGAATGCCCCGGCGGCTGGTTTGGGCATTGGCGGCGGCGGCGGTGGCGGGGGAAATTTCGCTCCGGGCAGCGCGGCGGAGTTCAGTAACAGGGTTGGCGACACGGTCCACTTCGTGACGGACAGCCCGGAGCTGACACCCGAAGGCCGTCAGGTCGTGATGGGCCAGGGCGTTTGGCTCAGGCAGTATGCGAACTATCCCGTCACTATCGAGGGGCACGCCGACGAGCGCGGCACGCGCGAATACAACATTGCACTCGGTGGCAAACGCGCCGAAACGGTCAAGAGCTTCCTCATCCAGCAAGGCATCGACCCGCGGCGCCTGCGGACGCTCTCCTATGGCAAGGAGCGCCCCGTCGCGGTTTGCGACAACATCTCCTGCTGGTCGCAGAACCGGCGGGCTGTAACGGTTCTGGGCGGCGGCGGCAACGTCGCCTACAATAATTAAAGCCGGATCGGGGCTTTCGCTTCGCAAAGCCCCGCCTCGACCTGTTTTCCCCCATGAGAGGGCGGCCTGGCGGCTGAACGCCGAAGTGCGCCGGCGCGCCTCTGCCGGCTTGCCGGAGCGCATCGAGGCTGCTAAGCAAGCGCTTCTGGGGGACCAGCGCGCGCTTCGAAATGCCCGCAAGAGCGGGTATCCCGCAGCCGCGGGCGTCAGGCACATGACGGGCGCTTGCGATGAAGGACCTTCTGCTTTCGCGGGAGTTCCAGCGGGTGAGCATTCGTTGGCCGGGGTACGATTTTCTACTTAGGCGCCGCCATCGAGGCTGCCGGAGCGAGGGACAATGGCCGCCGCGTGCATGAATGGGTTCGATACGGGCTTCGTGAGCCTCGGCTATGCGAAGGTTGCGTTTTTGGGCGTGGTGCAGGGCATCACCGAGCTGATGCCGATTTCATCGACCGCGCATATGCGCCTGGTGCCCTGGGCGCTCGGCTGGCAGGACCCCGGCTCGGCATTTTCGGCGGCCATGCAGCTCGCCGCACTCGCGGCCGTAATCAGCTATTTCTGGAGCGATGTGCATGGGCTGGTGTTTGGCTCGCTCTCCGCCACCGTCCGGAGAGACTGGCGCGACCGGAATTTCCAGTTCGCGCTGGCTATCGTGCTGGGCACTATCCCTGTCGTTGTCTTCGGGCTGCTGCTTGCGCCGGTTCTCAATGCGTGCAACTCGCCCTTGCGCAGCATCCAGGTGATCGGCTGGGCCAGTCTTGGCATGTCGGTTCTGCTGGCTGTGTCGGAAGTGACTGCCCGCCATGCGCGCAGGATGGAAAACTGGGACTTTCTCGATGCGATCATCGTCGGCATCTGCCAAGCGGGCGCGCTAATCCCCGGCGTTTCGCGCTCCGGCTCGACGCTGACGGCGGCGCTGTTCGTCGGTTTCAACCGTGCCGACGCGGCGCGCTTTTCCTTCCTGCTCGGCCTTCCCGCCATCACCCTTGCGGGATTGAAGGAGCTTTGGGAACTGCGCCACGCCGGCCTCGATGCGCATGGCTGGAGCGTGCTCGCCGTGGGCCTCGTTGTCGCCAGCATATCGGCCTTCGCCGCGATATGGAGCCTGCTGCGCATTCTGGAGCGCTTCTCGGCATGGCCGTTCGTGCTTTACCGTGCGCTCATGGGCTTGTTCCTGGTCGGCGGCGTTTACCTGGGCTGGCTGCGCTGAGGCGGCGCCTGCCGGAAGTGAGCCGCAACGGCGGTTCCAGCTAACGAAGGGTAAAGGTCACGCCCGCCGGAGTAGCATCGATGATCTCGACGGTAAAGTCGCGCACGGTGATAAGCCGCCCACTGCTATAATCGAGCGTGAGCTGTTCCGCCCTTTCAGGCAACCGCTGGATGAATTTGTGACGATCTGGCGTCTCCTGGACAACAACATCGGATTCTCTGCGCCTAAAAATGGGCTGCTGCCTGGTATTCAGTCCAACATAGACTAACTCGGTATAGACCCCCGCTATTGTTCTGTCCGAAACATCTGGGATGCCGAACGGGTTCCACCACCAATCTTCGCAAGGTACTTTGACATCGACATGGAGCATGACTTCGTTCACGGCCGTAAATTCACGCGAGTTGAGAGGCTTATTGGCGAAACTCCCGTGTGGAACGGGGGCACATGCGAGCGCGGCGGCGGCATTGAGCAGGGTCGCGGCAACAGCGATAAGAGTCGGTTTCATCGGGCTTCTCCCTCGTGCTGGCTCTTGGGCTACCGCCGCGAACTTGTGCGGAGCATTAACCCTTCCGCCCTCTCTTGCGGCCTTTTGTCAGCAAACGGAGAAAGCTTCCGATTTTGAAGTAATATAGCAGAAGACTCTTGAGCAAATATTAAGGTGGCAACGCATTGATTTGCTTGGTATATGTGACGGGATGGTGTCAATCGGACCGGCGTCGCGTTCCCGGTTTTGGTTAATTTCAAATATTCGTTTATATTTAACGGACGTTTTGAATCGTATAAATCGAGCAAAAACGAGGAAAAATTCGCAGAAATGCGGTAAAAATCGCTAGGGGCCGTGCGCGTTTACCGTATCCGCATTAATCATGACCGGCGCCTGCACGAAATGCAGCATTTATTAAGATGTGGCAGCACCGAACCGGCACGCCATTTCCGCGAGAGGCGGGTGGCTCATCCACAAGCTCGATACATTCCGCGACGCACACCGGGCCGCCTCTCGTTAGGCGCTTTTGCCGATAATTGCACCGAATGGCGATGCCGCGACGCCCCGCGCTTAAAATTATATTTATATAGATATCTACTGGCAATCGGCAGCCAGTCCTGCTATGCCGGCAAGGGATTTGAGCGGCTTTCCCGTATCGGGCGAAACCGCAGCCTCGAAGCCGGATAAACCGGGCTCCACAGCGGCATGGCACATTCATACTCCGGACCGCGCAAGCCATCCGCCGATGGCTTGCCACGCATCCCTTCCGGCGGAAGAGCGTGGACCGGGCTCAGTACACCCGCGCCTTGGGCTCGATATATTCCACCTCGTTCGTAAGCGTATGCGCATGAACGGGGCGGTAATCGAGGTAGACGGCCTTCTTCTCCACATCCGCCCAGGAAAGCGTGTGCTTCATCCAGTTCGAGTCGTCGCGGTGGGGGAAGTCCTCGCGGGCATGTGCCCCGCGGCTCTCCTGCCGCGCATAGGCGCCGTGGATCGTAACCGCCGCCAGCGTAATCAGGTTGTCGAACTCCAGCGACTCGACAAGGTCGCTGTTCCAGATCAGCGAGCGGTCGGTCACGCGGATGTCGCTTGCCCCTTCCCAGACTTGCTGGATCAGACGGCAGCCTTCCTCAAGCACCTGGGCGTTGCGGAACACCGCGCAGTTGTTCTGCATGGCGCGCTGCATGCGGTCGCGCAGTTCCGCCGTGGGCGTGCTGCCGTTGGCGTGGCGCAGGCGGTCGAGGCGGGCGACGGCCTGCTCGCCGGCATCCGGCGGCAGATTGGGCTGAGAGGCGCTCGCTTCGATGGTTTGCGCGCAGCGATGGCCCGCCGCCCGGCCGAACACGACAAGGTCGATCAGCGAGTTCGAGCCCAGGCGGTTNNGTCGCATCGAAATCGTCGCGCCTCGGGTTCAGCGCCTCGCTCAGGTAGTTCGTCGGGATGCCGCCCATGTTGTAGTGCACCGTGGGCAGGATCGGGATCGGCTGCCGGCGCAGATCGACGCCCGCGAAAATGTGCGCGCTCTCGGTGATGCCAGGCAGGCGCTCGGCCAGGATCTTCGGGTCCAGATGGTCGAGGTGAAGATAGATGTGGTCCTTCTTCGGGCCCACGCCGCGGCCCTCGCGGATCTCGACTGTGATGGCACGGGAAACCACGTCGCGGCTGGCAAGATCCTTCGCATGCGGCGCGTAGCGCTCCATGAAGCGNNTCGGTGATGAGCACGCCGGCGCCGTAAACGCCAGTGGGATGGAACTGCACGAACTCCATATCCTGGAGCGGCAGGCCCGCCCGCAGCACAAGCGCGTTGCCATCGCCCGTGCAAGTGTGCGCTCCGGTGCAGGAGAAATAGATGCGCCCGTAACCGCCAGTGGCAACGATGGTTTTCTTGGCGCGGAAGCGGTGGATGCTGCCGTCTTCGAGGTTCAGGGCAACGACGCCGCGGCACACGCCCTCGTCCATGATGAG